>JBEPWQ010000138.1:0-9358 GCA_041642315.1 Desulfobacteraceae bacterium
GGCGACCTTTTACGGGGTCTCGTCTCACGGGTCGGCGCCGGAACGAGGCAAAAACGCCATCTACCCGGCGGCCAAGGCCTGCCTGGCGATTGAGGCGCTTCATCAAAAACTGGCCACGGATCCATTCCTGGGCAAGGGCTCGGCCACCATTACCGAATTCGTCTCCGGCAGCCCCTCCCTGTGCGCGGTGGCCGATTACGCCAAAATCCACATAGACCGGCGGCTCACCTGGGGGGAGACCATGGAGAGCGCGGTGGCCGAAATCGAAGCCGCCATAGAAGAGACCGGAGCCGAGATCGGATCGGACAGGGACGTCCTGGTGACGGTCCTCACCTATGACGAAGTCTCTTACACCGGAATGCGCTACAGCATGGACAAGTATTACCCCACCTGGAAAATCCCCGAAGACCACCCGGCGATTCAGACCGGCGTGGCCGCCCACCGGGAGCTTTTCGGAGAAGACCCCCGCGTCGATAAGTGGACCTTTTCCACCAACGCGGTCACCATCACCGGCTTGTACAATATCCCCACCGTGGGATACGGCCCCGGAGACGAGGTCTATGCCCACGCCCCCAATGAAAAAGTACCGGTGGATGATCTGGTGAAGGCCGCGGCCTTTTACGCCCTGTATGCCTACCGGTTTTAGAAAGGAGATATCATGACCGATTTCAGCCAACTCCTGCAAGATATGAGCGGGCTTGAATCCGACCTGTACCAGTCCGACTTTCTGCTGACCTGGGACAAGTCGGTGAGCGAATTGAAGCGCATTCTCTTCACGGCGGAGGCCCTGAAACACCTGCGGGAAAAAGGCATCTCGGCCCGATGCTTCGACTCGGGGCTGGCCGTCTCCAACTTTCGGGACAATTCCACCCGCACCCGATTCTCCTTTTCCATGGCCGCCGACCTGCTGGGGCTCACGGTCCAGGACCTCGACGAGGGCAAATCCCAGATCGCCCACGGCGAAACGGTCCGGGAGACCGCCAACATGATCTCCTTTTTTACCGAGATCATCGGCATTCGGGACGACATCTTTCTGGGCGCCGGCCACGCCTACATGAAGGAGGTGGCCGCGGCCCTGGACGACGGCTTCACCGAGGGGGTCCTGCCTCAGCGGCCCGGGGTGATCAATCTTCAGTGTGATGTGGATCATCCCACCCAGTCGATGGCCGATCTTCTCCACCTGAAGCATTATTTCGGCGGCTTCAAAAAGCTCAAGGGCAAAAAAATCGCCGTGACCTGGGCCTATTCCCCCAGCTACGGCAAACCGCTCTCGGTGCCCCAGGGGGTGATCGGGCTCATGACCCGCTTCGGCATGGATGTGACCCTGGCCTATCCCGAGGGCTACCACCTGATCCCGGAGGTGGAAAAAGTGGCCCGGAAATTCGCCCGGGAAAACGACGGCCAGTTCGAGGTGATTCACCGCATGGAAGACGCCTTTGCCGACGCCCATGTGGTCTACCCCAAAAGCTGGGCCCCTTACTCCGTCATGGAGCAGCGGACCGAGCTGTTAAAAAACAACGACACCGCCGGATTAAAATCGCTGGAAGAAGCCTGCCTGGCCAAAAACGCCGAATTCAAAGACTGGGAGTGCACCGAGGAGATCATGCGGACCACCCGGGGCGGCAAGGCGCTCTACATGCACTGCCTGCCCGCCGATATCACCGGGGTCTCCTGCGAGGCCGGCGAAGTCCGCGACACCGTCTTCGACCGCTACCGCATCGCCACCTACCGCCAGGCCGGCTTCAAACCCTACATCATCGCCGCCATGATGATCCACAGCCGGTTCAAGGATCCGGTGAAACTGCTGGATCGGATGATGGAGAGGGGGGTGCGGCGAGCGGGGGGTTGATGCCCATCTTTATCTTGGTTATTTTGATGATCCTGCCGCGGCAGCATTCGAATTAAGAAAGGATGGCAAATGGCAAATTATCCTCAAATAATATCACTTATGAGAGCCGCCTCGACCCAAAATGCTGAGGCAATCTTCAGGAATCGAATCATTCCATATTTAGTGGACGTATGGTTGAGTGACTACGAGCGGATCACATCGGAGTGCGAGATTGTTGAAACCACTGTCGACCATTTTTCTTATCTGTTCGACCTCTCGGAAGAGCGGCTTATTGCCGCCTGGGGAATCAGCAAAGGCCGATTCGGGGGGCCGCGGGACCGATCGCGGATGGCTGGTCACCCCCAGAGCGCCGGTCCCCTCTACCATCGAGGCCACGCGATCCCACATACCCTCGGCGGCCCAACGGATATCAATCTGGTGTCCCAGCGGGGAGCGGTCAATATTGGCCCCTTTCGCATTCTGGAGCGGCAGGCCGTCGCGGCCCCCGGATCACTTTACTTCTCCTATTGGGTGTATACGACCCAAAGCGGTCAAACCCCTGCGAGTGTCGACCAGGGGCTCCTGGTACCGGGACAGTCGCCCGACATTAGAACCCACCCAAACTAGTGGAAACAGCATCCTATAAGGAGGAAACATGTTCGAAATACTAAGAAAAAGACGCAGCATTCGCAAATATTCAGACCGGTCCGTTGAAAAAGAAAAGATCGACACCCTCCTCAAATCGGCCCTCCTGGCCCCCTCGTCCAAGGGCATCCGACCCTGGCAGTTCATCGTGGTGGACGACCGGGAAACACTTCAGAAGCTGTCCCAGGCCAAACCGCACGGCGCCGCCTTCGTAGCGAACGCGGCCGCCGCTATTGTGGTGATCGCCGATACGGAAAAATCGGATGTCTGGGTGGAGGACGCTTCTATCGCCTCGGTCATTCTGCTGTTGATGATCGAAGATCTCGGCCTCGGGGGCTGCTGGTGCCAGATTCGGGAGCGCACCTACGATGCCAATGCCACCGCGAGCGAATACGTGAAGTGGGCACTGGAGGTTCCCGATAATTTCGAAGTGGAGTCGATCATCGGCTTCGGATACCCGGCTGAAGCCAAGACGGGTTATGAAGAAAACGACCTCAAGTATGACACACTTCACCTGAACCGCTTCGGAACACGCTACGAAGCGTAGTCGAACACCTTCCCCATCCACCGCTCGGCCAGACTCCGCAGCCGAAAATCGGTAAAAAACCCGCAATGGCCTCCGTACCGGGTCACCTCTACCGTCAGAGAGGCGGGCCGGGCCAGCTCGGACAGATCGCATGCCGGAATGACCGGGTCGTCGAGGCTGGTGAGGATGTGGGCGGGGACGGTTAGGTCGGCCAGAGCTTTCCCGGTGATGGCATAGCCGTTGAGATAGGCATTTCCGTCGGAAAAACCCGAATAGATCGGCGCGAAATAATCGGTCATGCGGCGCAGGGTAGGGTAGCGGGTCAGATGTTTCAGGTCGGTCAGGTCCGAAAATATCCGGCGTTTGCGGTGCAGCGAATTTCGCCATTTGCGCATGAAATAATCGTGGTAGACCCGCCATCCGGATTCGAGCACATCCATGGTTCGGCATGGGTTCAGCACCGGCGAGACCGCGGCCGTCCGGTTCAGGCGAATTCCGGCCCGAGGGGCCCGCACCGCCACCCGCAGGGCGAAGTTGCCGCCCAGGGAAAAACCGCCTAAAAACAATTGTTCCGGCTGAAACCGCTCCTGAATCGCCTTCACCGCCCCGACCACCTCGTCGATGCGGCAGGCGTGAAAGATGTCTCGGTTCAGGTGGTGGGTCGGGCCGTGGTCCCGCAGGTTGAGCCGGAATATGTCAAAACCACGTTCATAGAGGTAACTGCCGGCCGACAAGATGTAGAGGGAATCGGCGCTTCCCTCCCATCCGTGAATCAGCACCGCCAACCCGCGGTCGCCGTTCCGCCGCCCGGAATAGAACCCTTGCAGCCGCACCCTGTCTCCACAATTCAGCACATGGGACTCGGAATTCTTCAACAGCCTCCGTGCCTGCCGATACACTATCGGCCGCCGCACCTTGAGGCTGGCCAGCACCGACTGGATATGGGGATTGCGAAGCAGCTTCGGCGGGCGGAAATCAATCGAGGAAAGCACTGTTCGGTCAGGGACAAAATTCATGGCCAAATATTAAATATTCGCTTTAATGGGTAGCAGTGGTGACAAACAAAAAAGGGCGGCCGATTGCTCAACCCCCCTGATTTTTTATTTCATGCGCAATTCGGCTACACCCCGGCCACTTCCTTCTGGCAGTGCTTGCAAATATTGGCGCGTTTTTTGATGATCTCGGCGCAGAAGGGGCATTCCCGGGTGAAGTGGCGTTCGTGGATCTTTTTGACGGCCGCATCCACCTGCTGCTGCAGGGGCTCATTGGGAAACTTCATGCTTCGCAGCGTATCGACCGCTTCGAGTTCTCCGATATCGCCGATCATTTCGGCGGCTTTGAGCCGAACCCGGGCCGGCTCCGCACTGTCGGTCAGGAGCCGAAGACAGGAGATGCCGTCTTTCTGAAGGTAGCACTCGGTCAGAATGGAAAACCCCTTTTTGATACTCTCCTTGAGCATCTCCTCCTGCATCATCACCTGGTCGTCGATCACCTGCCCCGTGGCGCCCATGGGGCTGAAGACCGGCATGCATTCAAAGCCTTCCTCCCCGGGTACGCACATGCACCGGTAAGAGGCCTGCTGACCGTAATTCTCTTGGATGTTCTCCCATCCCTGTTTATAAAGGGAACACTCGTCATTGAAACAGACGTAAAGATAGGGAACCCCCCAACCGAGTCCGTCGCTGAAGTTGACCGGCGGCACCTCCCAGATGTTCATTTCTTCCCCGCAGTGGGGGCAATCGGGCTTTCCCTCAGCGGTCATCCGCTCGACAAATTCATCTCGTGATATCATTCCCATGTGTAAATAAACCTCCAAAATGGTTATTCCCGACCCGGATGTCGTATAAATCTTTTTTCATTCACAGAAAGCGGGAACGTTAAATTAAAGTCGCTTTTTTATCCAACATGACAGGATAAGCACAAATGAATCGGAAAGCAAACGAATTCCCGGATTTCCACCCGCTTAGAAAAAACGCATGGCCGCCCGTCTACCCCCCGGTGATGATTTTCCCCGGTGATCATTCTATTTTCAAAATGCTGAATACCGAGGGCAACTATTTTGCGTTGGTCGATTCTCTATTCGGTCGGATCCACCACCGCCACCGCGTCGATTTCGATCAGCAATTCCTCCCGCGCCAGGGCCTGAACCCCGATCAGGGTATTGGCGGGCGGCCGGTCCGGGTGAAAGTACCGGGATCGAATCTCCCGCAGAATCGGCAGGTCTGCCGGGGTGTAGTTCACTACAAAGTGTGTGGTCTTGACCACATCGTCGAAGGTCACGCCCCCGGCGGTCAACGCTTTTTCCAGATTGGCATAGGCCTGCTCGGTCTGCCTGCGCAGATTCCCCGGACCGACCAGATTTCCCTGTTCATCATAGGCCACCTGCCCGGAGATATAGAGGGTCCGGCCGTGAGTCACCGACACCACCTGGGTGTATCCGACCGGCGGAGGCAGATTCACCGGATTGATGAATTCCCGTTTTGTCATGGTCAGTACCTCAGAAAGCAGGCGGCGTAGTGACCGTCTTCGATGTCCTCCAGGGGCGGCACCTGTTCGCCGCAGACCGGCATGACGTAGGGGCAGCGGGTGCGAAACCGGCAGCCCGAGGGCGGATTAATGGGACTGGGCACGTCGCCCTTGAGCACGATCCGCTCCCGCCGCAGGGTGGGGTCCGGCACCGGCACCGCTGAGAGCAGAGCCTCGGTGTAGGGGTGGAGCGGATTTCGAAAGAGCGCGTCGGTCTCGGCCATCTCCACGATCTTGCCCAGATACATCACCGCCACCCGGTCGGAGATGTGCTTGATGACGCTCAGGTCATGGGCGATGAAGAGATAGGAGAACCCGAACTCCGCCTGAAGGTCTTCCAGAAGATTGATCACCTGGGCCTGGATGGAGACGTCCAGGGCCGACACCGGCTCGTCGCAGACGATCAGCTTGGGGTTGAGGGAGAGGGCCCTGGCGATGCCGATCCGCTGGCGCTGGCCCCCGCTGAACTCGTGGGGATAGCGGTCTTTGTACCCGGGCGGCAGGCCGACCGTGTCGAGCAGCTTCACCACCCGCTCGGTTTTTTCTTTTCCCCGGGCGATGCCGTGGATGATCAGGGGTTCGCCCACGATATCCTCCACCGTCATGCGGGGGTTGAGAGACGCATAGGGGTCCTGAAAAATGATCTGGATGTTCCGCCGGTCCACCCGAATCTTGCCGGTCTCGGGCTCGAAAATGACCTTGCCGTCGAAGACCACCTCTCCGGCGGTGGGAACCAGAAGTCCCATGATCATTCTGCCGGTGGTGGTCTTTCCGCATCCCGACTCCCCCACCAGGCCCAGGTTTTCGCCTTTGTTCAGATAGAAGCCGACGTCGTCCACGGCCTCGACCTGCGCCACCACTTTAGAGAAAATCCCGCCGCGGATGGGGAAATATTTTTTCAGCCCTTTAACGGTGAGCAAGGCGTTGTCCGACACAGGCTACCCTTTCTTTCGAAGCGTTTCAATGCCGTCGATATCGTCAAAGAAACGGCCCTTGGTCTCGTGATAAATATAGCAGCGCACCAGGTGATCGTTTCCGACATCGATCAGGGGCGGCTCTTCCGGTTCGCAGACCGGCCGGGCATACTTGCACCGGTTGTGGAACTTGCATCCTTCCGGCAGTTCCATGGGATTGGGAACCATGCCGGAGATGGTTTCCAACCGCCGCTTCTGGGTGTCGGTCACCCGGGGGATGGAATCATAGAGGGCCCGGGTGTACGGGTGCCGCGCATCCTTGAAGACCGAGATTACGTCGGCGTACTCCACCACCTTTCCGCCGTAGGCCACCACCACGTTGTCGGCGACCTCGGCCACCACCCCCAGGTCGTGGGTGATCATCATCACCGCCATTCCGATCTCCGTCTTGATCTTCTTCATCAACTCCAGAATCTGGGCCTGAATGGTCACGTCCAGAGCGGTGGTCGGCTCGTCGGCGATCAGGAGCTTGGGATGACAGGACAGGGCCATGGCGATCATGGCCCGCTGGCGCATGCCGCCGGAGAGCTGATGGGGATAGTCGTCCACCCGCTTGTCCGGCGAAGGGATGCCCACCAGTTCCAGCATATCGACCGCCTTTTTGCGGGCTTCGGCCTTGTCGGTATGCTGATGGAGCAGGATATTCTCCATGATCTGATTTCCGATGGTAAAGACCGGATTCAGGGAGGTCATCGGCTCCTGAAAGATCATGGAAATGTCGTTTCCCCGAATCTTTCGAATCTCGGACGGGGTTTTCTTGAGAAGGTCCTCCCCTTCGAACAGAATCTCCCCGGACACGATCTTCCCGGGCGGGCTGTCGATCAGCTGCATGACCGACAGGGCGGTGACGCTTTTGCCGCACCCGGACTCGCCGATCACCCCCAGGGTTTCCCCCCGCCGGATCACAAAATCGACCCCGTCCACCGCCTTGGCCACCCCCTCGTCGGTAAAAAAATGGGTTTTGAGGTTCTTGACCTCCAGCAGAAAATCGCTTGTTTCGTTCACCCCGAGCCCCTCCTTTCTTCAGGCCCCGCGAAGGCGCGGGTCCGCAATGTCGCGCAGGCCGTCCCCCAGCATGTTGAAGGCCAGAATGGTGATCAGGATGCTCAAGCCCGAGTACATGGAAATCCACGGGGCGTTGATCATGACGTCGATTCCTTCCCGGATCATGTTGCCCCAGGTCGGGGTGGGCGGGCTCACCCCCAGACCGATGAAGGCCAGGTTCGCCTCCAGCCGAATCGCCACCCCCACCCAGAGGGTGGCGGCCACCAGGAGATCCCCGAAGATATTCGGAAAGATGTGCCGGAGGATAATCCGCGGAACCCCGGCCCCCACCGCCCGGGCCGACAGGACGTACTCGCTTTCGGTGATGGAAAGGACCTGCCCGTGGGCCAGACGGGCGAACCGCGGGGTCATGACGATCCCGATGGTAAGGATCAGGTTGAAAAGGTTGGCCCCCAGGGCCGCGGTCACCGCGATGGCCAGGATCAGGTCCGGAAAGCACATCAGCACGTCGACCGACCGCATGATCCCGGTTTCCACCTTGCCCCGGTAATAGCCGGCGATCATCCCGAACCCGGTGCCCGCCACCAGCCCCAGAGCCACCGAGGCCAGCCCGATGATCAGCGACACCCGGCTGCCCCAGATGATCCGGGAAAAAACATCCCGGCCGAAATCGTCGGTGCCGAGCCAGTGCTCCCCGGTCGTGCCCTGAAGCCGCACGAAGGGGTCCTGTACCAGCGGATCATGGGGGGCCAGCCAAGGGGCGAAAACGGCGATGAAAAGGATGATCACGGCCACCACCGCGCCCACCAGGGCGGTCTTGTTGCGCTTGAAGGTGGCCCACATCTTCTGGCGGCGGGTCATGTCGGTCGGCATGGCATCCTCTCGGGGATCGGAAGGTTCATATCAGCATCCATGGCCAATCCATCCTCCCAAATCAGTCATATTTGATTCGGGGGTCGATGAACCCGTAAATCAGGTCGGTCAGCAGGTTGATGACCACCACGAAGACGGTGTAGAGCGCCATCACCGACTGCAGGGTGGTGTAGTCCCGCTGCTGGATGGCGCCCACCATCATTTTCCCCAGTCCCGGCCGGGAGAAGACGATCTCGACCATGACCGATGATCCGATGAGGACCACCGCATAAAGACCGCCCAGGGTAACGATGGGAATAAGGGCGTTGCGAAGGGCGTGCTTGTAGAGCACCACCCGACCGGCGAGCCCCTTGGATTTGGCGGTGCGGATGTAATCCTCCCGCAGGATCTCCAGCAGGGAAGAGCGGGTCATTCGGGTGACATAGGCGGTCATGATCAGGCCCAGAGAAAGGGCCGGCAGAAACAGATGATGCAAAAGGGACCCCAGGTCCCCGGGATCGCCGGCCCCCACCACCGGAAACAGGCCCAGGCGAATGGAAAAAAAATACATCAGCAGCACCCCCAGGTAAAAGGCCGGCACCGACAGGCCCACCAGTGAGAAGATTCGATTGAAATAATCGATAAAGCTGTTCCGGTGCACCGCCGCGGATATCCCCAGCGGGACCCCGAAGATGTACCCGAAGAGAATGGCCGAAATGGTCAGCGTCAGGGTATACGGCAGGGCCTGAAGCACCTGTTTTCCCACCGAATACCCGGTGACCAGAGAGGTCCCCATATCGCCGGTGAGGAGGTTCCCCAAAAACTGCACGTATTGCAGCCAAAGCGGGTCGTTGAGGCCCATCCTCTCCCGCAGGGCCTGGACCGCATCCTTGCTGGCGTAATCCCCCAGCGCCGCCACCGCCGGATCGCCGGGCAGCACCCGCACCACCAGAAAAACCAGGGTGAGCACCACCAGCAGAATCGGAATGGCCTGAAGGATTC
>JBEPWQ010000139.1:0-9276 GCA_041642315.1 Desulfobacteraceae bacterium
CCCTGTTCACGGAAGTCATCGTATTCCTTGGCTCCCTGCCGGAACACCCACAGCCGGCCGTCTTCGATCATCGTATGAAATCCCGGCTTTGCATAGGCGGCTTCCTCCTTCAAGCCCTCCGCCGTATCGGCGCCTGCCATGGTCGAGGCGCAGCCGAAAAAAGTGATGATCGATCCAAATGCCAAAGCGGCGATAAGATAACGCATTGAATTCATTGCTCGTTCCTTTCTGTTATTCATTATGTAAGCATTCCCGCCAGTGACATGCGGGGGTTATCCAAACCGGCCGGTGACGTAATCCAGTGTTTCCTTGAGAATCGGTTTCTGGAATATCGTCGCCGTCGGGCCGTACTCCAGCAGATGGCCCAGGTACATGAAGGCCGTGTAGTCGCTGGTCCGCGACGCCTGCTGCATGTTGTGGGTGACGATCAATATGGAATAATCGCCCCTGAGTTCCTGAAGGAGGTCCTCGATTTTGTTGGTGGCGATGGGATCCAGGGCCGAACAGGGCTCATCCATGAGCAGCACCTCGGGTTCGGCGGCGATGGCACGGGCGATGCAAAGTCGCTGCTGCTGGCCTCCGGAAAGGCCCAGGGCGCTTTCCTGCAGGCGGTCTTTGACTTCTTCCCACAAAGCCGACCCTTTGAGGCTGCGCTCGCAGACCTCGTCGAGAAGGCGCCGGTCCCTTTCGCCATCGATGCGCAGGGGATACACCACGTTCTCATAGATGCTCATGGGAAACGGATTGGGCTTTTGAAACACCATGCCCATGCGCTTTCGCAATTCGATGACATCCACGGCCGGGTCGTAGATCGATTCGCCGTTCAGGTGCATATCGCCTTCGATGCGGACGATGTCGATCAGGTCGTTGATGCGGTTGACCGAGCGGATCAGGGTGGACTTGCCGCAGCCGGACGGACCCACCAGGGCCGTAATCTTTCCGGCCGGTATGTTCATATTAATGTCGAACAATGCCTGGACTTCCCCGTAATAGAGCGAAAAATTATTGGTTTCTAGAACAGGCGTCTCCACGGCCAGTTCCGGGTGGGTTTCGGTTGGGAAACGCCGTCCGTCGGAGATGGCCGTCAGCCGGTTTTCAGAAGCCTCTTCCGGGATCGCCTGTTGATCGATGTGTGCCGATGGTTCGGTCATGCGGATTCTCTCCGGTTAAAATACCGACGACGCAAATTTGCGGCGCAGGCGTTTGCGCAGGTAGACGCCGGTTGCGTTGAGCAGAAAAATGAGCGCGATCAGCAGCAGGGTGGTGGTGAACACCATGGGTTTGGCCGCTTCGCTGTTCTGGCTCTGGAAGCCCAGGTCATAGATGTGGAACCCGAGGTGCATGAAGCTGCGCTCCAGGTGAATGAACGGAAAATGGCCGTCGATGGGCAGCTCGGGAGCCAGCTTGACGGCCCCCACGAGCATGAGCGGCGCCACTTCTCCGGCCCCGCGGGCCATGGCCAGGATCATGCCGGTCATGACGCCGGGCATGGCCCGGGGCAGGACGATGCGCTGGATGGTCTGCCATTTGCTGGCGCCGCAGGCGTAAGAACCTTCGCGCATGGAATTGGGCACCGCGGAAAGGGCCTCTTCGGTGGCCACGATCACCACCGGCAGGGTGAGCAGGGCCAGGGTCAGGGATGCCCACATTATGCCGCCGGTACCGAAGGTGGGGCTGGGCAGCTTTTCCGCGAACAGCCACTGGTCGAGACGGGCGCCGACGATGTAGGAGAAAAAGCCCAGCCCGAACACGCCGAACACGATGCTGGGCACGCCGGCCAGGTTGTTGATGGCGATGCGCACGGCGCTTACCATGGCACCGGCCTTGGCGTACTCGCGCAGGTACAGGGCGGCCAGCACTCCGAACGGCACCACGGCCACCGACATGAGCAGGGTCATGACCACCGTGCCGAAAATGGCCGGGAAAACCCCGCCCTCGCTGTTGGCCTCCCGGGGATCGTCGGTCAGAAATTCCCGCCAGCGGGAAAGGTAAATGCCGGCTTTATCGAACCACCCGAGCTGGTTGGCCGGGTAGGCCCGCACGATATCGGACAGGGCCAGGGCTTTTTGGTTGCCGTCGGCGGTGGTCACCTGTATCTGATAGCGTCCGTTTTCGGCATCCAGGGCCTCTATCTCCTTTTGAATCCGCTGAAAGGTCTGCCGCTGCTCGGCTTCGAAGGAGTCGAACCGCTCTCTGGCCCGGCGCCATGGCTCTGAATCCGTGCCGTGGGAAAGCTCGATTTCCCGAAGATTCAGGCGGGCCTGCTCCAGCTCGTAGTTGACCGATCCGATGGCGTTCTTTTCCAGGTCCCGCGCCCTGGCCCGGCGTTCGCGCACCGGTTCATGATGCCGGCGGTACTGCTCCCAGACGGCGGCGGGTTCATCCGCCACCGGGGCGCCGTCCATCAAAAAGGCCGTCGGCGTGCCGTAAAACCGGCCCCAGGTCAGGCGCTCGAACACCACGGCCCAAGCCGGAAGCGTTTCGCCGTCCGGGGCGATCTCAAAATCGCTGACCCAATGGAAATGCTCGTTGGTCAGCTCGAAATTGCCCGTGCGGATCAGCCGCCGGCGAGCCCATCCGCCCGCATCGGCGACGCGGCGTTTGAGGGCCGCGACCTGGTCGGCGGGAAGCCCTTCCAGCACCGCCGCCGACGGCTGGAAACGGTCGTGGCGCGTCACTTCGCCCATGTATATCTTCCCATTCAGGGTGCGAACCTGCACCACGGGAACGGGCCAGAAGGTCACGACCCCCTTGTAGGCCACGAAAAGCAGAAGTGTTGCGATCATCACCAGACAGATGGTCATGGCCCCGCCGGTCACCCAGACCATGGGGGTTCCGTGGGCCAGAAGATTGGCCGCATTTCGGCCGCCCCGCTTCCTTCGGCGGGCGCCTTCCTGGGTCCGGCCGGCCGGCACCGCCGAGAATCGGTCGGGTCGAGTCGGCCGAATCGGCTTTTCGGACGCCTGTTCCGGGAAAGTCTGCTCGGGAATTGCGTTTTTCATATGTCAAAGGCCTTTTTGCGGAAGCGCTGGCGGACCATTTCAGCCAGGGTGTTTAAGAAAAAGGTCATGGCGAACAGCACCAGGGCCGCCAGAAACAGCATGCGATAATGAGTGGAATCCTTGACCGCTTCGGGCAGCTCCACGGCGATATTGGCGGACAGGGTTCGGAACCCGTTGAAGATGTTCCAGTCCATCACCGGCGTGTTGCCCGCAGCCATGAGTACGATCATGGTTTCGCCCACGGCCCGGCCGAAGCCGATCATTACCGCCGAAAAGAGACCGCTGGCGGCCGTGGGCACGATGATGCGCATGGCCGTCTGCCAGGGGGTGGCGCCGGCCCCCAGGGAAGCGCTGCGCAAATGCTCCGGCACCGCCGACAGGGCATCCTCGGAAATGGTGTATATGATCGGGATGACGGCGAACCCCATGATGAAACCGACGATCAGTGCGTTTCGCTGCACGTAGGTGTCCACGAAACCGCCCCGGGGATCCAGCCCGAACGGACCCTCGGCCAGCAGCGTGGAAGCGCCCCAGGCCAGGGCCAGTGCGCCGACCGCGCCGAAAAGAAACTTGCCCATTTCGAAGGCGGCCGCCCGGGTCCGGGACCAGTTTGCGGATCGGCGCAGCATCATCGGCGTGACCCATCGCATCATCGCCAGGGCCGCGGCGAGACAACTGAGCGGCAGCAGGATGAACATCCAGCCGCCGGTGCCCGTTCCCTTGCGCCCGTTCAGCCAGGCCATGATGTCGCCGGCGAACAAGGCGCGTTCGACTACCGGACCCAAGCCGACGCCCATCCACAGCCCGACCGCCAGCATCGCCAGCATGGCGACCAGGCGATAACGGCTCCAGCGGACAGCCAGGGGTTTCGGCAGCAGCTGCCAGCCATACGCCCCCAGCAGCAATGCAAACGGGACCGTCACGAAAGCGGTCAACATCTCCGGGACGACATCTTCCACAAAGGGCGCCACCACCAGGGCGGCCAGAAATCCAAGCACCACGCTGGGCAGGCTGGCCATCATTTCGATCAGGGACTTGACCGGACCGCGCAACCGCGCGTGCATCAACTCGCTGGTGTAGACGGCGGCCAGCAAGGCCAGAGGCACTCCGAAAAGCATCGCATAAACGGTGGCTTTGACGGTTCCGAAGATCAGGGGCAGCAGCCCGTACTTGGGTTCGAAATCGTCGGTACCGCTGGAGGACTGCCAGACGTGCTCGGGCAGGTTGTATCCCTCGTACCAGATCGGCCCTAAAATGGCGCCGAGGGTCGCCTCGGGATGGGGCGCGTCGATGCGCCAAAGGGCCAGTTTGCCGGTTGCGGCCGCCGCCAGGGCGTCGTCCTTGGGCGAAACCGTCACCCATTGGACCGGTGCGGGATCGTTCGATGGCGGATGCACCGCCAGTTCCGCGAGCAGGCGCGCGTTTGTCACGAAATAGAGCCGGATCGACCCGTCCGCAAATCCGGCGGCCACCATGCGCGAGCGCGCCGAACCGCGAAGGGAGGTGACCGCCGCGGAGCCGGGAGGCAAATCGTGGCCCATGACCAGCGTGGCCCCGTCCACGGTATCGGCATTGTCCGGCTTGATGCGGAACCATACCCTTGTGCGACCGGCGCTGTCGCCCGAAACCAGGGACGTCTTGCCGATCAGATACCCGAAGGCGGTCAGGGTCTCGCCGGATTCAGGCACGATGTCGATGGTTTCCGCCACCACCGGCGCGGCAATGCTGCGCGAATCGAAACGCATCAGGGTTCCGTCCGGCCAGGCCAAAAAGGCGTTGTCTCCCAGACCGGCCAGGGTCAGGTGGGTCGGGGCGCCTTGATTCGCGGGCGGATCGAATTGAGTTTTTCCCCCGGTCAGGGTGACGGTGTTCTTGCCGGTGAGCAGGTTCTTGCGGCTGGAGATCTCGTTGATGTGCAGGGTGCCGCTTTCGGAGCAGGCGGCGATCACCGGCCCGCTGGATTTCATGGAAATGTCGATCAACCGGATGGCGGCGCCTTCTTCCAGCATGACCGGTTCCAGCAGATCGACGGAAAGGGTTTGCAGGCGGAACTGGCCTTCCGGGGTGCGTTGGATCACGCCGCCGTCGAAAACGGCGGGCGATTCGATTTGCGTCCGGCGGATGTCCGCCGGGAGTTGCTCCGGTGGAACAAAACGGGTTGTAAAATCGATGGTTCCCGATTGAATGGAACCATCCGCGAATCCAAAGGCGGCCACGCCGTCCCGCAAAGCGAACGCGGCGGTGGTGGGAACGCGGTCGCCGGCCGGGCGTTGCCGGCCGATCACTTCACCCGTGTCCAGCCGGAAGATACTCACCATTCCGTCGGCCGAATACGCCCAGCCCATGGTCAGGTACTCGTTCAAACCCAGCGCCCGCAGCCCTCCGCCCGGGCCGGCGATATCCATCGGCGGTCTTTTTTGGGTGTCGGGCGGCAGAAACAGCGGAACGACCACGGCAACCAGGAAAACGCACACCAGCAGGACCGCCAGGATCGTGGCGATACCGCCGAAGGAGATCAAGATTTTGGCAATTCCGTTGGCCCACCAGACGCGACGCGTGGTTTTGCGCTGACGGCTTCTGCCGGTAAACGCCCTGGGCGGTTTCGGTTGTACGCTGTCGTTCATGATTCAGATCTTTCCGGTAAGGCGCCCTTGCGGCAGGCTCAGGATGCGCGCCGCAAAAGCGCGGTTGGCTGGCGTTAAAAAGATTTGTACTCCTTAGAAATCCGGCGTGATGCCGACGCTTTGCAGGGCCTCGCGAGCTATCGGCGCCGGCAATGGAAAGTAGCCGTCCTTGACCACGTCGGATTGCCCCTGTTTGCTGAAAATATACTTGATGAACTCCCGGCGCAGCGGATCGATCTGGCTGCCGGGCTTGTGGTTGACATACACGTAGAGGAAACGGGCCAAAGGATACTCTCCGGTGTAGGCGTTTTCCGGAATCGCCTTCACAAAAGTCTGTCCTTCCTTGGCCGCAAGGGGCACGGCGATCACATCCGCGGTCTTGTAGCCGATGCCGCTGTAGCCGATGCCGTACTTGTCGCTGGCAACGCCCTGGACCACCGAGGATGATCCCGGCTGCTCCTTGACCTCGTCCTTGTAATCGCCCCCGAACAGGGCGTTTTCCTTAAAGTAGCCGTAGGTGCCCGAGGCCGAGTTGCGGCCGTATAGGCTGATGGGACGGTCGGCCCATTCTCCGGACAAACCGAGCTGTCCCCAGCGGTTGATGTTCTCGGGATAACCGCCCTTGCGGTTCTTGGAGAAGACCGCGTCCACCTGTTGCAGAGACATGCCTTCGACCGGGTTGTCCTTGTGGGCATAGACCGCCAGCATGTCGATCGAAGTGGGCAGCCCGGTGGGCTTATAGCCGTACTTCTTCTCGAATTCGTCGATTTCCTTGTTTTTCATTTCCCGGCTCATGGGGCCGAACTGCGCGGTGCCGGCGATCAGGGCCGGGGGCGCGGTAGAGGAGCCCTTGCCCTCGATCTCGATCTGCACGTTCGGGTACATCTTCAAAAATCCCTCGGCCCAGAGGGTCATTTCGTTGTTCATGGTGTCCGACCCGATGCTCTTGATGCTGCCGGACACCCCCTGAACCGGTTTGTAGTCCGGCAGGTCCGGGTCCACGGCCACCTGGGCCCCGGCAATCCCGGCCCAAATGACCCCCATGGCCGTGATCGTGGATGCAATCGCCGCAATTTTTCGAAATTTCATGATGATTCTCCTTTCCTGATACATAAATGGTTTTCGACAGTTGTGAGGCTCGGTGCGACCGGCCTCTAATGGGCCCGGTTCAACTCCTCCAGCCAGGTGGTTATCCTGGCGTCCAGTTGATCCCGGACATGCCTGAACTCCTTGATTCTCTGATTTTTTGTGCCTTTTGCCGCCGCCGGGTCGTCCACCGGCCAGTGCAGCCGGCGGGTGACCCCCGGAAAGACGGGGGTATGCTCCTCGGCCATTCCGCAGACCGTGATCAGGTAATCGAAATGGGTCTTGCCGATGAATTCCATGACGCTTTTGGGGTATTGATGCGCGATATCGATGCCGGCTTCGCGCATCACTTCCACTGTCAGGGGCGGTATGTCGCGCGGAGTCACCCCGGCGCTGGCCGCTTCGAACCGCGCCCCGCCCCGGGCGCGCAGCAGGGCTTCGGCCATCTGGCTGCGGCAGGAATTGCCGGTGCATAGAAACAGGACCCTCGTCCGGTCGCCCGACGGCAGGGCGACCGGGTTGGTCTGGACGGCTACCGCCCGCCTTGCGGCATCGGTGTCAAGGACCGGGTCCGGTCCGGCGCTGTCGGCCAGCCAGTCGAGCAGCAGACCGATGGCCGGGTCGGCCTCTTTTTCCGGCCATCTATAGAGCCGCCAGCGGCCTTGACGGATTGAAACCAGCAAACCGGCGCTTTCCAGAATATGCAAATGCTTGGAGAGCGTCGAAGGAGCCATTTCAAAGATATCGACAAAATGTTGCAGCCCCAGGGGGCCGCCCTGAACGCACATCAGCATACGAATCCGGATCTCCTCTGAAAGGGCTTTGGCAAATTCGCTGATGCGGGTGATGGAGTGGGGTGTGTTCATAAGATCGTTTGAATTGTCCATTTTGGGTACTTTCCGAAATCATTTTCAACAATACTATGCTTCGCGAAACTACGAAGTCAATATTTTTATTGTTAGTTTTTTGTTAGCGTTGGAAGTGCATGGAGTGTAAGCATCTTATGCTGTTTCACCGTGATAAGATAAATGGTGCGGCGGCCGTCATCACGATGTTTTTGATCCAAAACATGCATTCATCCGGCAGTGAAAAGCGTATCGGGCCCAGCGGATTGGCGGCAGGGCGGCCGATGATTCCACTGAACCGACCGCCGGCGGCATGGGGCGGTTTGGCCTTTATCGAATTTATTTGGGGGAGGGGACGTTTACCTGCGGCTTGGTGAATGGCGAAAGGCGGCGGAAAAATCCCGCCAGATCGTCCAGAAGGGAATAGACCACCGGCGTTACGACCAGGGTCATGACGGTGCCGACGAGGAGGCCGAACCCGGCGGCCGTGCCCAGGGGCGACATCCGCTCCAGGCCCACGGCGGTTTCGTAGATGATGGGCAGCATGCCCGCGAAGGTGGAGACGGTGGTCATGAGCACGGGGCGCAGCCGCAGCCGCACCGACTGTTCCAGGGCCTCCTCGCGGTCCATGCCGTCGGCCCGGGCCTGCTGAATGAAGTCGATGAGAAAGATGGAATTGTTGATGATGATGCCGGCCAGGAGCAGAATTCCCATCATGGCCGGCATGCACATGGGTTTCCCGTAGAGCAGAAGGCCCCACAGGGAGCCCATGACCGCCAGGGGAATGGCGACCAGGATCGGGAGGGGCAGAAGAAACGAGCGGAATATCCCTACCAGCAGGACTACCAGGAAGACCATACCGATCCCCACCGCCTTCATGACCCGGGACATGCTCTCCTTCATCTCCGCAGCGGTGCCGCTCAGGAACATGCCGTAGCCCCCGGGCCAGGCCATGCCGGCCAGCCGGGTCCGGATATCCTCCAAAACCTGCGAAATCCTGCGGGTCCGATTGTATCCGGTCAGATTCAGGGTGTTTCGCAGGTTTTCCCGGGTGATAACCGTCTGTCCCCGGCTTTCGGAGACCTCGGCCATGGCCCGCAGGGGGATTTTCCCGCCCGGCGTTTCGATGTCGATGTCGGCCAGCCGCAACGGACCGGCCACCCATTTTTCATCCAGGGAAACCCGAATGGGGATGTCCAGAAACCCTTTCAGGCGAAAGCCGGACGCCGGAACGCCGTCCACGGCCGCCTGCATCTGCCGGGCCACTTCCGCCGGCGTCACGCCGTAGCGCCGGGCCGTCCGGGGGTCCACGGCGATATTCACCTCCGGCTTGTCCGGCTGCCAGGTGCGGGTCAGGTCCACCAGGCCGGAGATGCCGGAGAGCCGTTTTTCGACCTCGCCGGCCAGAACCTGAAGCACCCGGCCGTCCCGGCCGTGGAGCACGATGTCGATGGGGGCGCGGGAGGTGGCCATGGGCGTGGCCCCGAACTCGTATACCTGAAGGGAGCGAAACCCCGGCATTTGGTTCAGATCGGCCCGCCAGCGGTCTCCGATGGTCCAGATGCTCTCTTCCCGTTCATCCCGGGTGTCAAGAGTGACGGTGATCAGGGCCGTCTGGGCGGTCTGGCCGCCGCCGCCGAAGGAAATCTCTCCCGGTTCGGACCCGACGACGGACGAGATCATGCGAACCGACGGCGTGCGGCGGATAACCGCCTCCAC
>JBEPWQ010000140.1:0-9230 GCA_041642315.1 Desulfobacteraceae bacterium
AGCGGCAGCAGAGAGGATCGATCGATGGCGGAAACCGGAATGCCGCCGTGGATTCGTTGAATGATTTCCACCGACTCGGCATCCAGAAGATCTTGTTTGTTGAGCACCCGAATCACCGATATCTCCGCGAGGTCGAGATCGGACAGGATCTGTTCCACTGAGGCGATCTGCACTTCGAATCGGGGGTTGCTGATATCGATGACGTGAAGCAGCAGGTCGGCATTGTGGAGTTCTTCCAAAGTGGCCCGAAAGGCGACCATGAGATCCTGGGGTAGATCCCGAATGAAGCCCACCGTATCGGTGATGATGACCTCGAGGTCCCGGGGAAACCGAAGCCGTCTGCTGGAGGGGTCCAGGGTGGCGAACAAGCGGCTTTCCGCGAGCACCTCGCTGTCGGTCAGGGTATTGAGCAGGGTCGACTTGCCGGCATTGGTGTACCCGATGATGGAGATGATCGGCAGCCCTTTTTTACTGCGCCTGGCGCGCTGTTGTTTCCGCTGCTTGAGCACCCCCGAAAGCGATTTTTCCAGACGGTTGATGCGGTCCCGAACCCGTCGGCGGTTGATTTCAAGCTTGGTTTCTCCCGGTCCCCGGCCGCCGATGCCGCCCGTGAGACGGGACATGGCGGTGTTTTTGGTCACCAGGCGGGGCAGCAGGTATTTGAGTTGGGCCAGTTCTACTTGAAGTTTTCCTTCCCGCGTCTGGGCCCGCTGGGCGAAGATATCGAGGATGAGTTGGGTCCGGTCCAGAACTTTCAGATCGGTCTGGTCGGTGATGGAACGGATCTGGGACGGGTTGAGTTCCTGATCAAAGATGAGAAGGGAAACCCCTTGCTGAAGGGCCAAAAGATTCAGCTCCTGAAGCTTGCCCCGGCCCATGAGGAACCGGGGATTCGCCTTTTTCCGCAGTTGCAGCACCGAATCCACCACATGAAGGCCTCCGGAGCGGGCCAGTTCCTTGAGTTCATCAAGGGAGTCCTCGGCTTCACGACGCGGGGCCGTGGAGACGCTGACCAGAACCGCCCGTTCTTCTCCTTTCTTTCCGGCATAGAGGGAACGGATATGCGCCAGTTCCTGCTCCAGAGCCCGGACTCTGGCGGTAAACCCGATATCCAGTTCACTGGGAGAAATCGGCTTCAGCACTCGGCACGGCTCCTCTGGAGAGCCGGTGGGAAGAATGTGGGCGATATGAATCTGGTCGGGGCCACCGGTTTGGGTCAGGGTGATCGCAGCCATCATATCCAGCCGCAACAATGCCAGGTCAGTGAGGTCGTCCGAGGAGAGAGGTTCGGATTTGAGATGCGTATGCACGCATCGCAGCCCCTTGAGCCGTCCGGGAACGGTTCGGTGTTCCGGGGTGTCGGGGAGGACGATCTGGGCGGCGTCTCCGACGATGACATAAAAGACTTTGCCGGCGCGGTCGATAAGCAGGCCGATCTGGCGGCCGATGTCGTGGGAGAGCCCGGCGATTTCACGGGCCTGATCCGGGGTGATCAAAAACTCCTTGGGGATCCGGCGGCGGTAGAGGTTGCCCAGCCGTCGAAGCGGGTCGGTTTTCAATCCTTCGGTGTTTCCGAAAATATTCCTCATACAGGCATGTCGTCCATCATTCCCTCCGGCGCGGGGTTTTCAAACCGTGTATAGGTATTGATAAAGGTAAGATGGGCGGTGCCGATGGGACCGTTTCGCTGTTTGCCCAGGATGATCTCCGCCTTGCCCCGGTTGGGGTTGTTTTCATCCTTGTTGTAGACCTCGTCCCGGTAAATAAAGGCGACCACGTCCGCATCCTGTTCCAGGGCTCCGGATTCCCTCAGATCTGAGAGCATGGGGCGCTTGTCGGAACGTTCCTCCAGCTTTCGGTTGAGCTGGGAGAGGGCGATGACCGGAACGTTCAGTTCCTTGGCCAGGGATTTAAGAGAACGTGATATCTCCGAAATTTCCAGTTCTCGGCGCTCCCGGTTGCCATGGGATTTCATGAGCTGAAGGTAATCGATAATGATCAAACCGATATCTTTCTCCAGCTTCAGCCGTCGGGACTTGGCGCGAATTTCCACTGTAGTAATATCCGCGGAATCATCGATATACAGCGGTGTTTCCGAGAGTACTCCAGCTGCCTCGGTGAGCGCCTCCCAGTCGTCCCGGCTGAAAAATCCGCTCCGCACTCGCGATGAATCGACCCGGGCTTCCGCGCAGAGCATTCGCATGGAAAGCTGCTCCCTGGACATTTCCAGAGAAAAGAAGGCCACCGGCACGCCCCCGTCCACGGCGGCATTTCGGGCGAGGCTGAGGGCAAAAGCGGTTTTTCCCATGCTGGGCCGAGCCGCTAGAATGATCAGGTCCGAGGGCTGAAAACCGGCCGTCAAATTGTCCAGCCGAGTGAATCCGGTGGGGACGCCGGTGATCAGAGATTTATTCCCCTGGCGCTCTTCCAGGGTATCGATATTGGATTCGATAATCTTGCCAAGGGGGAAAAAGGAGGGCTTGATCTTGTCTTCGGTGATCTCGAAGATGGCGCCTTCGGCGAAGTCGACGACTTCATCCACATTGCCCTGATCTTCGTAGCACCGGCGGGTGATTTCATTGGATTTGCCGATCAGCCGTCTGAGACATGCCTTGTCTCGGATGATCCGGGCGTAATAAGGGGCGTTCACCGCCATGGGAACGGCGTCGGTCAACCAGGAGAGATAGGCGGCGCCTCGGTAGTTTTCCCCGCCGATGTCGTTGATGATCCCCTTTTCAGCCAGGATATTGGACAATGTGATGAGATCCACCGGCTCGTTCCTGGAGAACAGTTCGGTCACCGATTCAAAGATTTTTTGATGGGAACTGGTGTAGAAGTCTTCGGGGGAGAGCATCTCCATAATGTCGATGAGGATATTGTTGTCCAACAGAATGGCGCTGAATAGCGATTCCTCTGCCTCGATGTTTTGGGGTGGAAGCTTGTAAAGAGCGATGTCTTTATCGGGTTTGGTTCGAGGTTTGGCCATGTGCAATCCCCTGAAATGTGATCGGTCGGAACTGGCGCACCGGGGTGGAGTGTCCTCCCCGGTGCGTATAAAGAGCAGAGAAAGCGCTATTCCTCTTCCGGGAGGACTTCTACAGTGATCTCCGGTTCCACATCGGTGTAAACTCGAATGGGTACCGTATAAGTGCCCAGCGTCTTGATGGGTTCGGTGAGCAGGATCATCTGTTTGTCCACATCAACCCCCTGCGCATGGAGGGCCTCGGCGATATCGCGAATGGTGACGCTGCCGTAGAGCCGGTCTTCCTCGCTGACCTTGGCCCGTATGGTGCAGGAGACCCCCTCCAGTCTGGAGGCCATCTGCTCGGCAAAAGCCTTTTCTTTTGCGATCTGCAGTTCGAATTTGGCCTTTTCCTGTTCCAGGGCCTTTCGGTTGGCCTCGGTGGCCGGCACCGCTTTTTTCTGCGGTAAAAGGTAATTTCGGGCATATCCCTTGGCCACATCGACTTCGGAGCCGATGATGCCCAGGGATTCGATGGTTTCAGTCAAAATGACTTTCATATCAAGCCTCCGTTTCAGAGATGGAATGTTCTTCATTCATGATTTTGGGGATCCAGTTTTCTGAGATTCAGCCACATGTCGAAAAAGCCGAGTCCGATCACTAAAAAGAGAATAATCTGTTGAAGTGCGATCAGGCTATAGAGAAAAAACCGCAGAAACAGGGGGAACCGTTTTTTTTCGAAATAAAAAGAGACAATGGCGATTCCGCCGAAAAAATAGATGGTCATTAAAATGATGAGCCCGTTCATTCCCACCAGTTTAATGGATCGGTCGGGAAACAGAAGCATTAAACCGCACCCGATGACGCCCCACACCAGGTTTTCGGGAACTTTCCAGTGGTTGAGGGGCTGAAAGTCGGGAAAGAAGAGATTCCGGCCCTTGAGAATCGGTTTCGACACGAGCAGAGTGGTCCATGTAATGAACAGGGTGAAGGCGATCGCCAGGGCCGGAATGATGCGAACCAGAACATAGCGGATCTTGTCGAGGGATTCGGCGATGACCCGGATATTTTCCTCGGAAACCCCCACCTGTTCATACAACGCCAGGGTCATCTTCAGGTTTTTATCCACATAATCGCTCACCAGAGCGCCCAATCCGGCGGCGGAGATATTGCCGTAGATCAGGAGCAGCAGCATTCCGGCTCCGAGGACGACGGCCGCGGTATACCCGACCGTCTTTTCCACGGATACATTTCTTTGGAACAGTTCCCCCATGATGAAACCGAGGAGGAGGAGTTCGACGAAAAACACCGTATCAAAAGAGGGTTCGCCGATCCATCCGGTTATGATCACAGCGGATAGAACCGGCACCGCCGCCCCGGCCTGCCGGCCCAATTTCATTCGGGCGTAGAGCACCGGCAGGGGAATAAAAAGCGAAAAGAAAAAGCCGAACACCGGTATATAGATCGAAATAACAAAGATCAACAGGGTGATGGCGACCCCTCTGGCTATATCCTTACAGATGTCTTTCTGGACTATGTCGGGCACGGATCGACTCCGTCCCTATACTTCCACGGACCCCACATAGGGCAGCAGTGCGATGGTCCTGGCCTGCTTGATGGCTGTATTCAACTGGCGCTGATGCTTGGCGCAGGTGCCGGATATCCGCCGGGGGATGATCTTGCCCCGTTCGGTGGTAAAATATCCCAGGGTCTTGGGTTCTTTGTAATCGATGGCGAGACTGCTGTCCGCACAGAAACGGCACACCTTGCGGCGGTGAAAAATTCTTCTTCTTTTTTTTCTGGGACGAAATGCCATGTTATACCTCCTCCTTGTTTTCGGCCGTTTCTGCGGCCGGGACCGTTTCGGGAGCCGTATCGGTTTCCGAAGATGCCGGGGCCGATTCTGATTCGTCTTCCGTTTCCGGAGCGGTTTCTTCCGTGGGTTCGGCGGGGGCTTTATTCTCCGCTTCCTCCGCGGCTTTGGTTTCTGCAGCTTCGGCTTCGGCCATTCGAGCCTTGACCGCGTCCACGTCGGCGTCCTTTTCCAGGAGGATGGTCATGAACTTGAGGACCCGGTCGTCAATTCGATAAAACCGCTCCAGTTCGTCGACCAAGGGTCCCATTCCGCAATATTCGAGACGGACGTAATATCCGCGAGGTTTGTTTTTGATTTCATAGGCCAGCTTGCGGCTGCCCCACTCATCCGTTTTGATCAGGAAACCGCCTTCTTGATTGATGATCTCCGTCATTCTTTCGAACAGGGGAACCCGCTGTTCTTCCGACAGGTCGGGGTCGGCGATGACAACCGTTTCGTATCTTCTCATTCAACCTCCTTTTGGATGTAAAGCCCCGATTCGAGACCGGAGCAAGGGTATGGATTTTCGCATACAAAAAAATTAGAATTAATATCATCCAAAAGTTTTCATTGTCAAGCGGATTCCATTGATTTTTACGGATACCGGAAGATCCCTGACCGGCGTCGGTATCGGTCTTTCTGAATACCTGCACATTCGCCTTGACAAAACCCCTTGGAATGGGTTTTCAATAAACCTTCGTCCGAAGAAACATTCTAACCCCAGGAGGTTATCACAGGTGCGAAAATACATTGTTTTCTCGATTGTCTCGGGTCTGCTATTCGGCGGTTGCCAAGGAATTGCCCACCACCTGAAATTTCAGAAGCCCCAACCCGCTGCAGAGCGAAAAGCCTCTGATCAGGTTCCGGTCGCCAGGGAGACGGTTTCCGGTCCCCTGACCTTGTATGAGGCCATGGCCCGGGCGGTCCGATACAATCTGTCCGGGGAAGTCGAGAAAATGGAAAGGGCGCTGGATCGGGCGGATACCGCCGCCTCCGATTATGATTCCCTGGTGGATCTGGTCCGGGCCGCCGGATACGGCTATCCGGGACCCGCCGTCGATTCGGGAACTCGTCGTTTCTCATCCGGAGAAGGGCTTCCCGTCACAGATGGAAGGCGAGCCGATATGCCCACTGTCTGGAATATGCTCGATCTCGGGGTTCTCCATGCGGTGAGACGTGAAGGGATTCAATCGATGCCAGAAACCGAAGGGATTCGGCGAAAAGCGGTTCGAAACATCCTTTATAAAACCCGAGGCCTCTATTATCGGGCAGCCGGCGCCGAAGCCCTCACCGCCGAAGTCGGACGGCTCCTCAATCAAGCCCGGGAGGCGCTTCAAATGACCCGGGAGACCAATCGCCAGAACCCCTCGCCCTCTCGGGAGGCCTTGGAAACCCAGCGGGAATTGATCGAGCAGATTCGATGGCTGCGGGGATGGATGGAGGAGCTCTCCTCAGCCAGGATCGACCTATGCGAATGGATGGGCGTTGGTCCCGGATCCGATTTCAAGCTGGTCGAACCCGCATGGAATCAGCCGATTGTCCCGATATTGAAAAAAACGGCGGCCGACCTGGAAAAACTCGCTCTGGCCCATCGGTGGGAGGCCCGCAGAAACGGAATGCCCGGGGATGCCGGGGTGGCCCAGACCCGTGAGGCGATGCTGCGGCTTCAGCCAAGCCTCGATTTTCACGGGCAAGGCGCAGGCGGAGGGGAGCCCTGGGCAGCCGGCCAAAACTGGCGGGAAATGGGGCTGCGATTGATGCCCGGTTTGATCATGTCCGCTTCCGCCGTCTCCAGTTCCCGGCAGACTCGGGGTGTCGAATCGAATGGTCCTGGACGACTGGCAGTGAATGCGGCCATTCTGACCCAGGTGCATCTTGCCCGGCAGCGGTTCAGACTGGCCCTCGAGGATTACCGTCTGTCTAATCTTCTGGATGACGTCAACATGCAGCTTCAAACCCAAGCAGATGGCGGCCCGCCTCCCGGTCGGGCGGGGTTGTCGGTGATCCGCCGATCCAGAGACCTTCTCCAGGCACGCATGGTCCATTATCTTGCTTTCACCGAGCTGGAGAACGCCGCCTTTCGGCTATACAATACCATGGGAATCGATTCCTTGCCGCCGGAGGAGGGTACCCTGGGGGTGGCCTCCATGGCCAAATACCTGGACCGTTCGATGAACCGTTGGAAAAATTCTTTCAATAGCGCCCAGATCCTTTATTCGCCTCCAGACCGGGATATAGCGGAAGAATACCGGGACTCGACCCGCGAGACGGCGCCGGAAAGAAGGCGTTCCGCAACGCCGGCGCCGAGTTCTTCCTCTGCCCCGATTACAGCTGCGCCGATTGATCAGGGAATTCCGGTGATCGAGGCGGCCGCCGCTGAGCGGGAAGGCCGCCGGCCGGTCAAGGAGGTGGAGGTCTATCGGGATGTGGTCAGTATTCATGATTCGCCCGACAGCAATGCCCCGGTGAAAGGGCGGGGGCTGATCGGTGAAAAATATAGACTGGCCGGCTGGACCCCCGATGGTTGGCTCAAAATCGAGATGATGGACGGCTCCTTCGGATGGATTCCCACCAAGTTTATCCGACCTGTGGATGAACCGGTATCCGCCGCCGATGAAACGGCCCGGGAGGAGGAAACCGGCGCCGGATCGAATATGAAACTGATCTCTACCACCACCCGGGCCGATGTCCGGTCCGGCCCCGGTTTCCATCAAGAAATCAAGTATGTCGAGGCCGAAGGGGTTCGGCATAATGTGCAAGCGGTTTCCGGAGCATGGTTCCGAATTCGGGCCAGGGACGGCTCCGAAGGGTGGGTTCATGAATCGGTGGTGAAAGTGCTGGCCGAAAAATAGAAAAGAGGTGGTGTTGATTTTGAAGCGACTGTTGAATCGGAGGATTGCATGACTTCACCGATTTTCGGACCCGAATTCAAAACCCGGGAGGAGCTGCAAGCCCTTCAGCTGAAAGGGCTTCAATGGACCGTAACCCATGCCTACGGAGGATCATCGGCGTATCGGAACAAGCTCGACAGGGCCGGGGTGGCCCCGGAGGATATTCAGACGTTAGCGGATCTCAAAAAGCTTCCCTTCACCACCGCGGACGACCTTCTCGAGGGGTATCCGCTGCCCCTGTGCGCGGTTCCGGAGGAAGAGGTGGTCAGAATCCATTCTTCCAGCGGCACCACCGGCAAGCGTAAAAACCTCTGCTACACCCAAAAGGACCTGAAGGATTGGACCCATTTTTTTGCAAGGGCCTATGAGATGGCCGGAGTCCGCCCGCGAGACCGGGTTCAGATCGCGGTGGGATACGGGGTATGGACCGCCGGCGCGGGGTTCCAGAGCGCCTGTGAAAAACTGGGGGCGATGGCTTTGCCGGTGGGCCCCGGGAATGTGGATCTGCAGTGTCAGTTCCTGGAGGATCTCGGTTCAACCGTGCTCTGCTGCACCGCTTCCATGGGGCTGCTCATGGCTGAAGAAGTTCATCGGCGGGGGATGAGGGACCGGATTCGCCTCAAGAAGGTGATCTATGGGTCGGAGCGTTCTTCTGTCTCCATGCGAAACAAGATTTCAGAGCTTCTGGGGGGGGTGGAACTTTTCGACATCACCGGGCTGACCGAGCTTTACGGGCCCGGCATCGGGATCGAGTGTACCCACCACGACTGCATTCATTACTGGTCCGATTACTACCTGCTGGAGATCCTGGACCCCGACACCCTTGTGCCGGTGGAGGAGGGAGAATGGGGTGAAATGGTGGTGACCACCCTGAGAAAAGAGGCGGTGCCCCTGATCCGGTACCGCACCCGGGACATCACCCGGATCATCCCCGGTCCCTGCACCTGCGGCACGTTGCTGCCTCGGCATTCCCGCATCAAGGGGCGGACCGACGACATGTTTAAATTCCGGGGGGTGAATATCTACCCCTCCACCATCGATTCGGTATTGTCGGGGGTGGTGGGGATCGGCTCCGAATACCAGATCCATTTGTCTCGGGATGCCTCGGAGCGGGGCGTCATGCGGCTGGTGGTGGAGCTGGGTCAGGGGATGGACCACCGAGGCCGGTCTGATGTGTTGGCCCGGGAGGTGCTCCGGCAGGTGAAACGCAAGGTCCTGGTCACCCCTACGGTGGAGATCGTCGACTATGGCACCCTTCCGCGGTCCGAGCGAAAGAGCCGGCGGGTTTTCGACAACCGCATTCAGGATTCGATTGTATAAGTGAAAGGCATCCGTGAATTACCATTCGATCGATAATTCTCTTTTCATTGAAAACCGAAAGGCCTTTGCGGCCCACCTGGAATCCAAATCGGTGGCGGTGTTCCATTCCGCCGACATCCTGCCCAAAAGCGCCGACGGGGTTCGGCGGTTTATACAGCAGACCGATCTTTTTTATCTCTCCGGAATCGACCAGGAGGAGACG
>JBEPWQ010000141.1:0-9184 GCA_041642315.1 Desulfobacteraceae bacterium
ATTCGTTCTATTTCTTTTTCGGTTTTCATGGCTCGATTTTTCTGTTGCGGGTCTTTGTTGCTACCGGATTTTCCAGGGTTAACCTTTTTCATATTCCAATAATATTATCATGGATTCATCTCAAACAACCGCCAGGGCCCTGGGCTTGTGCTCCGGCGGGCTGGACAGCATATTGGCCGGGCTGGTCCTTCAAAGGGCCGGGGTGGCGGTCACCTGGGTCAGTTTTGAAACCCCTTTTTTTTCCGTGGACAAGGCCCGCCGCGCCTCTGAAAACACCTCCATTCCCCTGATCGTGAAGGACATCACCCCGAGATACATGGAGATGTTGAAGAACCCCAAGTGCGGATACGGGCAGCACATGAATCCCTGTGTCGATTGCCATTCCCTGATGTTTCGGATTGCCGGTGAAATGATGCCGGAGGGCGGGTTTGATTTCCTGTTCAGCGGGGAGGTGTTGGGGCAGCGGCCCATGTCTCAGACGAAGCCCTCCCTTCGCTACGTGGAAAAACACTCCGGCTTTGACGGATACATCCTTCGGCCTTTGAGCGCCAAACGCCTGCCCGAGACCATCCCCGAACGGAAAGGATGGGTCCGCCGGGAGGACCTGCTCGACCTCTCCGGGCGCGGCCGAAAGGCCCAGATTCAACTGGCCGGGAAGTTCGGGGTGAAGGAGTATCCCAATCCCGCCGGCGGATGCCTGCTGACCGACAAAAACTATTCCGTCCGGTTGAAGGATCTTTTCGATCATTCCGAGAATCAGACTGAAAATGAGCTTCGCCTCCTTCAGTACGGCCGCCATTTTCGTCTGAGTCCCGGGGCCAAAGCGGTCGTGGGCCGGGACCAACGGGACAACGAAGCGCTTCTTGGCCTGTATGATCCGAAACGGGATGTGCTCATCAAAGCCCCTCATGTGCCCGGCCCCGTGGTCATTGTGCCGGGCGGCGCCTCCCCCGTGGAGATTCAACAGGCCGCCGCCGTCTGCGTCGGATATTCCAGATCCCCCAAGGGAGAGCCGGTCGAGGTGACCATCACCACCACCCGGAGCCGTGAAACCACCGCCGTGAAGGGCCTTCCGCCCCAGGAATCCCGAGCGTTCATGATCTGAGCCGATCGGCCTCCGTTGCTTCCCATTTGGCGGCCTCACCCCTGAGTTTTGCATTCAACTGACCGCAGGCCGCGGAAATGTCCAAACCCTTGCTATACCGTATTACTGTCGTATAATTATGATACACGAGCACATCCCGGAATTGTTGAATGGCGGCTTCGTTCGGCCGCCTGAAATCGCCGCCTGCATGGGGATTGAAGGCGATCAGGTTGATTTTGCAGCGGATGGATTGAAGCCGTTTGGCCAGTCGATGTGCACATTCGGGATCATCGTTGACCCCCTCGATCAGGATATACTCGAATGTGATGCGACGGCGCGGCTTCAGCGGATACCGGCGACAGGCCGCCAACAGGGCTTCGATGGGGTATTTCCGGTTGATCGGCATCAGGCGGTCCCGGGTGGGGTTGTCTGCGGCATTCAGGGACACCGCCAGGTTGACATCGGAGTCGTTCCCCAGTCGCCCGATCTCGGGGATCAGACCGGATGTCGACACCGTTACCCGACGGGGCGAGAATTTGAGCCCGTAATCGCCCTGGGTGATGATGCCCAGGGCGCGGATCAGGTTTTCATAGTTGGCCAGCGGCTCTCCCATTCCCATGAAGACCAGATTGGTGAGCCGTCTGGCATCCTCAGGGTCGATCACCCGAAGGATGTCCCGGACCTGCGCCAGGATCTCTCCCTGGGTCAGGTTTCTTTGAAAGCCGCCCTGAGCGGTGAGGCAGAACCGGCAGCCGAGGGCGCACCCGACCTGGCTAGAGATGCAGAGGGTATAATGGTCTTTTTCAGGGATCAGAACCGTTTCGATGCGGTGTCCGTCCGCAAGTTCAAACAGGTATTTGCGGGTGCCGTCGGCCGATATTTCCATATCCTTTATCAGGAGCCGGTCGATGGAAAAGTGGTCGGCCAGCAGAACCCGATCGGCTTTTCCGAGATTGGTCATGGACACGAAATCATCGACCTGGCGAAGATAGACCCAGCCTAGAATCTGTTTGGCCCGGTACGGGGGCAGGCCCCTGTCGACCAGCCAGCGGGTAAGCCGGTCCGGGGTCAGTTCTTTGATATCGGTTTTCCGGTCGATTTTCTGTTTCGGCTTCTGATCGGGGGTATGGTCGGTTTGCGGTGTCATGTGAATCAGTTTCCTTAATTGGATTGTGCTTGACATTACATTTTTTCCATATTAAATTCAAGATTTTTAATATCTAAGGAATTGATTTATTTATGTTTGAAAATCTGAGCGACAAGCTTGATTCGGTCTTCAAGAAACTCAAGGGGCACGGCAAGCTGACGGAAAAGAACATCGAAGAGGCGCTGCGGGAGGTCCGCATGGCCCTGCTGGAAGCCGATGTTCACTACAAGGTCGCCAAACAGTTTATCGCCTCCATCAAGGAGCGGGCCCTGGGCCAGGAGGTGATGAAGAGCCTTACCCCCGGTCAGCAGGTCATCAAGATCGTCAATGAGGAATTGACCGCTCTGATGGGGTCGAGCCATGAGGGGTTAGACCTTTCCGGCACCAAACCGGTGGCCCTGATGCTGGTGGGTCTTCAGGGGTCGGGGAAAACCACCACCGCCGGAAAACTCTCGGTCTACCTGCGCAAAGACGGGAAAAAACCGTATCTGGTGCCGGCGGACGTCTACCGGCCCGCGGCCATCGATCAGCTCAAGAAGCTGGGCACCCAGCTGGATGTGCCGGTCTTCGATTCCACCACCGACATGGACCCGGTGGAGATCTGCCAAAAGGCGCAGGTGGCGGCCCAGAAGGACGGCTGTGACACCCTGCTGCTGGATACCGCCGGCCGACTCCATGTGGACGAAGAGCTGATGGGCGAGCTGAAGCGCATTCGAGATGCGGTTCAGCCGTCGGACATCCTTCTGGTGGCCGATGCCATGACCGGGCAGGATGCGGTCAACATCGCCAAATCCTTTGACGACGCCCTGGACATCGGCGGGGTGGTACTGACCAAGATGGACGGCGACGCCCGGGGCGGTGCGGCCCTCTCCATCAAAGCCATCACCGAAAAGCCGATTAAATTCGTGGGTGTCGGCGAAAAGCTGAACGCCCTGGAGCCGTTTCATCCGGATCGAATGGCCTCTTCCATCCTGGGCATGGGCGACGTGCTCACATTTATCGAAAAGGCCCAGGAGACGGTCGATGAAGAAAAGGCCGCCGAGCTGGAAAAAAAGCTTCGGAAGAATCAGTTCACTTTGGAGGACTTTCGGGATCAGATGTCCCAGATTCGAAAGATGGGCTCTCTGAGTGATCTGATCGGCATGATCCCGGGAATGAAGAAAAACAAGCAGTTCAAAAATCTGGATGTGGATGAACGGGAGCTGGTTCGAATCGAGGCGATCATCAATTCCATGACGCCCCATGAGCGGTCCCACCACAATGTCATCAACGGGAGCCGCCGAAAGCGGATCGCCCAAGGCAGCGGAACCAGTGTTCAGGACGTCAACCGACTCCTGAAAAATTATAGTCAAGTGATGAAGATGATGAAAAAAATCAACAAAGGCGGAATGCGCGGACTGGGTCGCGGCATGTTGCCGTTTTAAAGGCGAAGGAGAAAAAAGCTAATGCCTGTAAGAATTCGTTTGGCCAGACACGGGGCGAAAAAGCGCCCTTTTTACCGAATCGTTGTGGCGGACCAGGAAAATCCCCGGGACGGCCGATTTCTAGAGACGGTCGGCACCTATAACCCTCTGCCGGACCCGGCCGAGGTGGAACTCAAAAACGAACGCGTCAAGTATTGGATGGATCAGGGCGCCAAACCTTCGGATACCGTGAGAAATCTGTTAAAGAAACAAGGCTTTTTCTCTAATCCGACCTAAGACGTTCTCATCCCTGATTCTCTATTATCAGCAAAGGAGACGGAGCTATGAAAGACCTGATCAAGTACATTGCCCAAGCACTCGTTGACAATCCTGAAGAGGTTTCGGTTGAGGAGGTGGAGGGTAACCAGACCTCTGTTCTGGAATTGAAGGTCGCCAAAGAGGATCTGGGCAAGGTTATCGGGAAACAGGGGCGGACGGCAAGAGCGATGCGGACGATACTGAGCGCGGCGTCCGCTAAGGTGAGAAAACGCACGGTATTGGAAATCTTAGAGTAGTCCTTTGCCTGAAGACGGTTATCTGCTGATCGGAAAAATCGCCGGTGCCCACGGCATCAGGGGGGATTTAAAACTTTTGTCTTACGCCGAATCGCTGTCCGTCTTCTCACAGGGAAGCCGAATTCTTCTAAAGAAAGGAGACCAGCCGGGAAGGTTTCGCATTGTTGATCGGGTAAAGCCGTTCAAACGCCACGGACTCTTGACCCTGAAGGGCGTGGAAAATCGGGAGCAGGCCGAATCCCTGGCCGGGTGGGAGGTATATATGGATGCCTCTTTTTTGCCTGAACCGGAGGAGGATGCCTACTACTGGAAAGATCTGATCGGCATGTCGGTATTTACGGCGGAGGGTCGATCGATCGGTCGATTGACCGAGATCATCCCCACCGGCAGCAACGATGTGTATGTGGTGCAAGACGGGGATACGGAAACCCTGGTGCCGGCGATTCAATCGGTGGTAATCGATATCGATACCGACCGAAACATCATCACGGTGGATTTGCCCGAGGGTCTGTGAGCGGGTGGAGTTACGAGTATTAACCATTTTCCCGGAAATGTTTCAGCCCTTCTGGGAAACCGGCATTGTTCGACGGGCGATCGAACGCGGAATGATCGGCGCCGAAGCGGTCGATATTCGGTATTTTACCTCGGACCGCCATCGCACCACCGATGACCGGCCCTACGGGGGTGGCCCGGGCATGGTGATGAAGCCCGAACCGCTTGCGGCTGCGATTCGAGCCGCCAAGTCCGACCGACCGGCCGCAAAAACGATTCTGATGACGCCCCAGGGCCGGCTTTTCAGCCAGGAGATCGCACGACAGCTCTCCCAAGAGGAAGGGCTGATTTTTATTTGCGGCCGGTATGAGGGGGTGGATGAGCGGATCAGCCGCCGTTTTATCGATGATGAAATCTCCATCGGCGATTATGTATTGACCGGCGGGGAACTGCCGGCCATGGTGATCATGGATGCGGTGATCCGGTTGATTCCCGACGTGCTCGGGGGTGCGGATTCGGCAGACAAGGATTCCTTTTCAGAAGGCTTCCTTGAACATGCCCATTACACCCGGCCGCCGGTCTTTGAAGGAGACCCGGTGCCGAAGATTCTGTTGTCGGGCAACCATCGGGAAATCGACCGATGGCGCCTGGAGGCGTCTCTTGTGAAGACGGTGATTCGACGACCGGACCTTCTGGAAAGCCGTCATTTAACAGCTGCGGAACTGGAGATTCTAAAACGTTGCCATGGCCATATCGAAAAAATCGTCCGGACCCAATCTGCATCTGGCGCTGATTCACCATCCGGTGATGAATCGGTCGGGTGAAACGGTCTCCTCGGCGGTGACCAATCTCGACCTGCATGATATCGCCAGAGCCGGCAGAACTTACGGGGTCCGGTCTTTTTATGTGGTCACCCCGCTGGAAGATCAGCGGGAATTGGCATGCAAGCTCGTAGACCACTGGCTCATGGGGGCAGGGGCGAGGCTCAATCCGGCCCGCAAAGCGGCCCTGGAGTTAATCCGAATCCGGGAGACGGTGGAAGCGGCGGTTCGGGAAATCGAGTCGGAAGGGCAAGGGAGACCCCGCCGGGTGGCCACCGGGGCCCGACTTCGACCCGACAGTATCAGCCATTACCGGTTTCGTGACATGATGAACGACGGCGCGCCCTATCTGCTCCAGTTCGGAACCGCCTGGGGGCTCGCCGAGGAGGTCTTTCAGGCCGCCGATTACATATTGAGGCCCATCAACGGGCCGACCGAATATAACCATCTATCCGTCCGTTCCGCCGCGTCCATCCTGATGGACCGTCTGCTGGGAGAGCGATAGATCAACCGCAACCGAATATGAAGCAAAGAGTGTAAGGGGGATATGATGAAGGTATTGGAACAGATCGAAAGAGAGGCCATGCGCATGGACATCCCGGATTTCGTGCCCGGGGATACGGTCAAGGTGCATGTGAAGATCAAAGAGGGCGAGAAGGAGCGAATTCAGGTTTTTCAGGGGGTCGTCATCAGCAAACGAAAGGGCATGGCCAACGCCACCTTTACCGTGCGGAAGGTCTCCTACGGCGTCGGAGTCGAGCGCGTGTTTCCGCTCCATTCGCCGATTATCGATCAGATCGAGGTAGTGACCAAGGGACGGGTCCGGCGATCCAAGATCTATTATCTCAGAAAGCTGCGGGGCAAGGCCGCACGGCTCAAGGAAAAACGGGTGGTGGCCTGATTCATCGGCTTCGGTTTTCACGCGAATGGACGGCGGGCAGAAATTTTCTGAATTTCCCTGAGGCGTGTCGGCGATGGATTTTTGGGCGTTTGAAAAAAAGGTGATTCGAAAAGGGTTCACCGTTGTCGCGGGCATCGATGAGGCCGGCCGGGGTCCACTGGCCGGCCCTGTGGTGGCCGCCGCGGTGATTCTGTCCAAGCGGTTTCGGGTGGCCAAAATGGCCGATTCCAAGCAGTTGGCACCCAAACGCCGAAATGAGGTCTATGAGATCATCTACCGAAAGGCGGTCAGCGTCGGCATCGGTATTATCGATCCCTGTGAAATCGACCGAATCAACATTTTCCAGGCCGCCCTGGTCGCCATGGCGGTGGCCGTGGAAAACCTGAATCCGCGTCCGCTGTATCTTCTGATCGACGGCAAATTCCCCATCTACTGCGATCTGCCCCAGGAGGCCATCGTCAAAGGGGACACCCTCTCCATCTCCATCGCCGCCGCATCCGTGGTGGCCAAGGTGACCCGGGACCGGCTGATGGAGCAGTACCACGATCTCTATCCCCAGTACGGTTTCGACTGCCACAAAGGGTATGCCACGACCAGGCACCGGGAAGCCATTCAGGATTATGGTCCCTGTCCGATCCATCGCCTCAGCTTCAAGGGGGTCCGCGAGTATTGTTGAACAAAGACCAGCAATTCGGCCAAACCTGCGAGGCCATTGCCGCCGATTATCTTCAGCGGAACGGGTATCGAATCCTGGTCCGCAACTACCGCACCAAACTGGGCGAGATCGACCTCATCGCCCGAGACGGCGACACCCTCGCCTTTATCGAAGTCAAAGCCCGCCGCTCCGCCCGCTACGGCAACCCCAAATACGCAATCAACCGCTGGAAGCAGAAAAAGATTTCCATGGCCGCTCTGGCCTACCTGAAATCGACCAAGCAGATGAACGTCCGAGCCCGTTTTGATGTGCTGGCTATCCTTTCTCTGAAGAACCCGCCCCAGATTGAGCTGGTCAAGAATGCGTTTGAATTGGCGTATCGGTGAATTTCTCTTTGCCGCTTTTTTGAAAACTCTGCCCCAAACTCGGGCTTTTTTGATGGACGAGCAGACGCTTCTGGCTTTGAGCCGCTCTGGGGCGAAGAGCCCAAACAGACCCGGACCGAGGCGGAATTGCCGAATTTGACCGTGAAGGAGCGGGCGCTTTCCGAGAAGTTGTTGAGCCATGCGTGGGCCGAAAATCTGCGGTTGGAGCAGGAGCGTATCGGGTCTGAGTGGGTTTGGCGGGGGGTTGGGGAAAGTTTTGGAGGGGTTGGAGGTGGGGTAGTGACGACTCGATGATCCACGGGATGGGTCGATAAGGGAAGAGGAAATCCATGGAACGATTTTTCAACACGGCCGGTCCGGTCAAATGCGACATTCATTATTGCCTGCCGCCGCTGGAGCGGTGGGATCTGGATGAAATCCGGATCCTGATCGACCAGCAGAAATATTTCGTTCTCCACGCCCCGCGGCAGACCGGCAAAACCTCCTGTCTTCTGGCGTTTATGGATTTTCTGAACACCGAAGGCCGGTACCGGGCGCTCTGCGTGAATGTGGAAAAGGGCCAGGGGGCGCGGGAGAATGTGGACGCCGCCATGCGGGCCATAAGTTTAGTTGATACCGGTTATGGCTGGATTTGAGATATTATTTAGCCAAGGTGGAGAAAACAAGGGGGATGAGTTTTAGCGACTTTCATGTTTTATCCCTCTTGGATCGGCTTTTCGTATTGTTTCGTTTGGAGAAAGTTCACTGAGGAGAAGGAATGGGAACGAAAGGAGAGAATTGAAAAGTATGGAATCATACTTGTCATTTCTTCGGCAGTTGCATTGTTTTCCGGGCTTGGTTATCTTTTTTGGTAACAGGAATTAAGAAATGGCCGGTGGATCATATCGCCTGCGGAATTCCGTCCTTTGAGAAACCTAAACTTATATAAGGAAGAACCCCATGCAAAAAGCCAAAGATGAGGTGCTGGAAATATTAGAACAACTCCCTGAGGATGTGACATTAGAAGAGATCCAATATCGTCTTTATGTCAGGCAAAAAATCCGTCGGGGTCTTGACGATGTTCAAGAAGAGAGGATTTTTAGTCATGAGCAGATTGAAGCACGAATGAAAAAATGGATCGAAAAATAATCTGGTCGGAATCGGCGGCGGATGATCTGGAATCAATTGCCGAGTACATTTCAAAAGATTCACCCGCTTATGCTTCAATTGTGGTATCGGATATAGTTGATGCAGGTCGGTCTCTCCAAAGCCTGGCGGAGAGAGGGCGGCGTGTGCCGGAATTAAATGATTCGGATATTCGTGAACTTTTCATTCACAGTTATCGACTTGTTTTTCGAATCAAAAGTGATACCGTCCTGATCCTTGCCATTATTCATGGCCGGCGTTTGCTCAAATATGCCTGGAATGAAAAAGTCAGATGAGCGAAAACTCATTAGCCGAAATGGGCGCTCTCTATATTATCGCCACCCCCATCGGTCACCCCGACGACATCACAATCCGGGCGCTTCGCACCCTGAAAGAGGTGGACCTGGTGGCGGCCGAGGATACCCGACATGCCGCCCGCCTGCTGTCCCACCACTCCATTCAGGCGAATCTGATCTCTTTCCATGAGCACAATGAGGCGGAGCGAACTCCGGACCTAATCGTCCGGCTGGAGGCGGGGGAATCGGTGGCGGTGGTGTCGGATGCGGGGACCCCGTCGGTCTCCGACCCCGGGTTC
>JBEPWQ010000142.1:0-9072 GCA_041642315.1 Desulfobacteraceae bacterium
GCCGCATCCGGGTCCGAGAAGGGGAAGGGGACCAGGACGACATCGCCGAATCTATATTGAATCATACTCGGCGTCCTCGGGGTTGTCCCATATTCGGGTGAACGGATCAGCCGGGCAATGCTTTGATTGTCGACTTGCCGGTCCCGATTCGGTGTCGGTGCCTGCGAGTGAATCGATAAACCGTTCCACGGCGGCAACCATTTCGGGCGGAAGGGATCGAATTTTTTCCAGGATTTTCTTTTCCGGTTGGGTGGCCAAAAGGACTTCATTGGCATGGTGCATCGGGTATATCTCCTGAGGGCTGTTCGGAACAGGTCCATGGCAGCGGTTGAAAACGGAATATAGTTTCAAGCTACTACAGAAAAGGGGGGATCGCAAGTAATGGTGTGATGGAGTCTTTTCAAATCGCCTGCACCCCATCCACCGTCAGTGTACTCGCCCCCCAGTTCTCTTCTACCTTTCCGGAAAGCAGAAACGGGCGGCCGTAGTCGAGGATATGGCAGAAGCGGTGATAGGTTCGGGGGAAGAAGGTGGTCTCCACGATGCCGGTGTCGTCTTCGAAGGATACGAATTTCATGGGGTCGCCCTTGGCGGTCAGGATGGTTTTGCCGGTGATCAGCCACCCGGCGAACCGGACCCGGCGGCCGAGGTGTTTGGGGATATGGACCGCCCGGACGGTGTGCAGGCGTTTCAGCCGTTCCTCGAACAGGGTCATGGGGTGGCGGTCGCACAAGAAGCCGAGCACTCGGAACTCCCGGCGCAGGCGCTCCCGGGGATCGTCTTCCGGCAGATCGGGCATGGCCGCGGGGGCGGGATCATCGAACAGGGAACGATTGCTGTTTTTTGGACGGCGGGCCTTTTGCCGGGCGGAAAACTGCCAGAGCAGGGCGGGCCGGTGCTTCCGGGGGTGAAACCGGTCCAGGGCCCCGCAGTGGATGAGAGATCTGGCTTCGGTCTCGTCGGGCCGGACCCGCTCGAAAAAATCGGGCAGTCCGGCAAAAGGCCGTTTTTCCCGTTCATCGATGATGCGGTCCCGGGTAGCGGCGGAGAGATCTTTGATGGATAGAAATCCCACCCGCAGGGTGTGCTCCCGACCGGTCCAGCGAATCCGGCTCTCCTGGACATCGGGCGGCAGCACGGTGAGGCCGAGCCGTCTGGCCTCGGACACATAGGCAAAGGCGGAATAAAACCCGCCTTGGTTGCTGATGACCGCGGCCATGAACTCGGCGGGATGGTGGGTCTTGAGGTAGGCGGCCTGAAATGAGACCCGGGCATAGGATGCGCTGTGCGGCTTGCAGAAGGAATAGCCGTTGAAGCTCATGATCATCCGCCAGATCTTGTCGATGCAGTCGTCGTCGAGGCCCCGGAATCGGGCGCCGGTCACGAACCGCTCGTGGTAGTCCCGCAGGCGGTGTTCGCGGTCTTTTTTGGACATCACCTTGCGCAGGCCGTCGGCTTCGGCATGGGAAAAGCCGGCCACCCGAACCGCCACCCGGGAGACATCCTCCTGGTAGACCATGAGGCCGAAGGTCTCCCCCAGCACCTCGTCCATTAAGGGATGGACCGGCTTCCATGCCCCGCCGTGAAGCCGGTGGATGTACTCCTGAATCACCTCATTGGCCGCCGGCCGGATAATGGAAGAATGGATCACCAGGTGCTCGAAATCCCCGACCCGGGTCTTCTGCTGCAAAAGCCGCATGGCCGGGCTTTCGATATAAAAACATCCCATGGTGTTTCCCCGGGCGAGGTTTTCCTGGGTGGGGAAGTCGTCTTCGGGCTTCCAGCGAGGCTCATTGAGTTCGATATGATTGGCGCGCATGTCGGCCACGGCGTCCCGAATCACCCCCAGGCTGCGGTTGCCCAGAAGATCGATCTTGACCAGTCCGGCGTCTTCCACCGCGTCCTTTTCCCACTGCAGAATGGGCACTCCTTTGGGGGCGGTCTGCACCGGCGCATATGCGTCGATCCGCCCCGGGGTGATGACGACCCCGCCCGGATGGACCGATAAATACCGGGGCAGACCGATGATCCGCCGGGCGATGGAGAGGATCTCGGGCCAGGGCTCGGAAAAATCGATCCCCCGCATCTGGGGCAGACCGGCGATCCGCTCTTGAAGACTGTCTTCGGCATCATAATTTCTCCACAGCCACGGAAGCCGGTCGGCGATCTGTTTGATCTCCCGGTCGGTCAAACCGAAAACCCGGGCGGTTTCGCGCACCGCCATGCGGGGCTGAAAACAGATGTGGTTGGAGACCATGGCGGCCCGGCCCGCATACCGGTTGAGCACCCCGGCGATCACGTCGTCGCGTTCGTCCCAGGCGAAGTCGACGTCGATATCCGGTGGGTCCTGGCGGCCCGGGTTCAGAAAGCGCTCGAAATAGAGGTTGTGCTTGACCGGACAGACATTGGTGATGCCGAGGCAGTAGGCCACCAGGGATGCCGCCCCCGACCCCCGGCCGCAGGTGCGGGGGCTTCGCCGGACGATGTCGGCCACGATCAGAAAATAGCCGCAGAACCCCATTTCCGAAATGACCCGCAGTTCATGCTCCAGCCGCTCCACCACGGTTTCGGAGAGTTCTCCGTACCGGTCCCTGGCGCCTTCATAAGCGGCCCGGCGCAGGTGGGCGGCGGCCCGTTCCGGAGATCCGGATTCAAAGGGGGGCATCACCAGGCCGAAATCGGGGTGAGTGAAGGTGATCCGTTCGGCCACGGCGGCGGTGTTTTTTACCGCTTCGGGACAGACCGCGAACCGCTGCCGGTAAATTTTCGGCGAAGCCAGAAAGGCGTCCGCCGGGGCCGTGTCTCGGGGTGTCAGCCGGCACAGGGAGGTATTGTTGTCGATGGCCCTCAGCACCCGGTGAATGGCCACATCTTCCGGATGAAGAAAAAAACTGCCGGGAACGGCGACCACCGGAATGCCGAGGTGCTGGGCGGTCTGCCGCAGCGGGTGCGAAGCGGGAACCGGACGCCGCGGCACGGCGGCCGCGATATCGACCCCGGCTGCGTATCCGGCGCGCAGCAGGTCGGAATTTCCGGTGAGCACCGCCAGTCCTTCAGACAGCTCAATAAGCGAGGATTTCAGATCGAAATCCGTTCGGGTATGGCGTCGGGTCAACAGACGGCAGAGACGGCCGTATCCCCCGGCGTCTTTGACCAGGCAGACGGCTCGGGCTGCGGTTTGGCGGTTGGTCACTTCGGCCCCTACAATGGGCCGGATGCCTTCCCGGTCGCAGGCGGTGAGAAACGGCCAGAGCCCGTAGAGGTTGTCGGTATCGGTGAGGGCCAGCCGGTCGTATCCGAGGTGCCGGGCATGGCGACAGAGCGCCCGGACCCCGGAGACCCCCCACATCAGGGAATACCCGGACCGGACCGTGAGGGGAATCATGGCCGGTTTTCCTATACCGCCAGTGCCCGCCCCATCCGGATGGCGCTTTGGCCGAACCGATGCCGGATGTGGTCCACCGCATCGATGACCGCATCGCGTTTCCGAATGACCGGCTCGGTCTCCGAAAACAGCTCCATCTGGGCCTGGGGATGGACCGGCCGGGCGCAGGCGAGGCGGATATGGCGGAGCCGCACCCGGCGGGTCCAGGCCTTGTACAGAAGAGATCGGGACACCTCGAAGAGGGTGATGTCGTTGGCCGACGGCGGGCGGACCGCCAACTGTCGACAGCAGCGCAGCCCGTCGGCATAGTCGAGCCGGATCGCCAGGCTTCGGGCGGCCCTACGGCGTCGGCGCAGTTCGGCGCCGATCTTTTCCACCAGCCGGTACACCGCTCCTTCCACCGCCGATACCGCATTGGTGTCATTGCCGAATTCGTGGGATGCGGTAACGACCGGCGGTTTCTGACCGGCGGACAGGACCGGCGACGGGTCGATCCCCCGGACCGATTCGTAAATGAAATCGGCCCGCTTTCCGAAGGGGACCGCCAGCTGATCCAGCGTCAAATCGGCTACCTGGCGGACCCGGTGAAGGTTGAATTCCCGCAGCCGGTGCAGGTCGTCGCGCTCGATGCCCGGCACCAGGCATACCGGCAGCGGCGACAGAAAGGCCGCCTCTTCCCCCTCGCCCACGATGTATTCCCCCAGGGGCTTGACCAGCCGGGTCGCCACCTTGGAGACCAGCTTGTTGGACGCCACCGACCAGATCGGGGACAGGCCGAGGCGGGTGCGGATCCGGCGGTACATCCGCCAGGCCACATCCACGGGCGGGCCGAACAGGCGGCCGGTGCCGGAGATATCGATAAAAAGATGACCGTCGATCTCTCCCGGTTCGATCAGCGGCGAGTAGGGGAGGGCTTCCCGAAAAAGATCCCGCATGGCCTGTTCATACCGGTCGGGGTGGGGCGGTAGGAGGAGGGCGTCGCGGCAGATCCGCCGGGCCCGCCGGAGAGGCATCCCCTTGCGGACTCCGGACTGGTAGGCCTCTTCGCTCATGTCGTGGACCACGGCCCGGGACGCCCCTTCGGGCGCGATGATGACCGGGCGGTCCTTCAGGCCGGGGTCCGCCAGCCGCTCCACCGCCACGGCGAAGTCGGCGACGTTGAGGTGGACGATCTGTCTACGTCGATACCCAGTCTTCAACGGTCAATCCCTCAATGCGGTTAAATTCTTTTGTATTATGGGTGACCACACGGAAATCATTGGCAAGAGCGATGGCGGCTATCTGCAGGTCTCTTTCGCTGATCGGAACCCCTTTTTTTTCAAGACGGGTTCGAATGACAGCGTATCGTCGGGCCGCGGCCTTATCAAAATCGACTATTTTCAGTTGAGCACCAATCTGGTCGATTTTCTTTCGACGTTCTTTTTTCTTCACCGGCGATTTTTCTATGCCATACAGAATTTCCGCCAATGTGATGGTTGAAAACACCAGATCACACGGGCGATGGAACCGCAATCGGGAAAGTATGACCGAATCGCCCCGCATCCAATAGCTGAGAATATTGGTGTCCAGCAGCAGTATGCTCAAGGTTCATCCAAATCGACAGATTCGGACGGAAGCGACGGCGGCGTTACAAAATCCGGATCGGGTGTAAACATGTTCCAGAATCCTTTGGGCCATTCGGTTTTTTCCATCGGTTCCAATATGACTTTTTGTCCTTCTTTTCTGATTTTGACCATGTCACCTTCGAATCGAAACGCCTTCGGCAGTCGAACCGCCTGAGAACGGCCATTCTTAAAAAGTTTTGCAGTGGTTTCCATTGCACGGCTCCAGAATTATGAAGTTGGAATTAGTATATATCAATATATATCACTCTGCTCATTAAATCAATCGGTGATTGGTGTTTTAGAATGTGTCATTAACCCCGCCTCGGCCAACAGCCGAATCAGGGTCTGGGCATTGCGCGGGGCCTGGGCCCGCACGTGGTTGTTGAAAAACAGGAGGCCGGTTTCGGCCCGGCGGGCCATGGGGGCGATCCGGGGTGAAATCCATTCCTGGAGTTCGGCCTCGGTGTAATCGTGGTCGAACTGCTTCTGCATGTGGCCGGTGCGCCACCCGGCGCCGTTTCGGCCGTGAAACCGGACATAGAAAAAATCGGGGTTGGTCACCACGTCCAGGGGCGGAAAGGAGCGGTCCAGGGGAGGTGCATCCACCGCCACCAGGGTGATCCGGCGCCGGGAGAGCTCTTCGAAGACCCGGTCCACCGCCCAGGAAGGGTGGCGGAATTCAACGGCCAGCGGCAGCGAATTCAGCCGGTCCAGGAGGGCGGAAAGGTAATACCGGTTCTTCTTGGACCGATTAAAGAAGGGCGGCAGCTGGATCAGCACGGCCGCCAGTTGGCCGGACTGAATCAGGGGAGCGATACCGTCCCGATACCGGATCACCTGGCTCGGCCAGTCATCCGGATCCACCTCATGGGTCATGGTGCGGGTCAGCTTGGCCGCGAAAGAAAACGCCGGCCCCACCAGCCGGCGCATCCGATCGATCGATTCGGCCTTGGGCATCTGATACCAGGTGTAGTTGAGTTCGGTGATCCCGAAGATGCCGGCATAATAGGGCAGCATTCGGGCGGCGGACATTCCCGGCGGGTAAAATCCGGCATCGGTCCACTCGGCATAGGAATACCCGCTGGTGCCGACCCGCAGCTGACAGGGCGTTTCCGGCTTTGCTGTCATCTCTGAGGCGGCCATGGTCTACACCTTTTCCATGACGTCGGGCCCGCGCTGAATTCCGATCACCTTTCCCTGCACCAGGATTTGGTCGAATCCATAGCGCATGGCAGCGTAATCCGGATTTTCCGGCTTGAGAAGAATGTGATCGGACCGGAGGAAGAACCGTTTGACGGTGGCCTCCTCACCGCCGATGAGGGCCACCACGATTTCGCCGTCCACGGCATACTGGCGCGGTTCGCAGATCGCCAGGTCGCCGTGGAGGATTCCCGCCCGAATCATGGAATCCCCCTTGACGCGCAGGGCGAAGAGGGGATCGGCCTTGTAGAGGTCGGCATCCACCACGAGGCTCTCTTCCCACTCCTGCTGGGCATACATGGGAAGCCCCGCCGTGATGCGGCCGATCACCGGGACATCCCGCCACCGCTGAATTCCTGCGGTTTGTCCGGTTCTGGGGTGAATCAGATGGACGGCCCGGCCGTAGCGCCCTTCACGCCTGATCAGCCCTTTTTCTTCCAGAAGCTTGAGGGTTTGGGCCACCGCCGTGTGGCTGATTCCCAGATCCTGGGCGGCCCGGCGCAAAGAGGGCGAGACGCCGGATTCGGCGATCCGGTCTTCAAAATAATCGAGAATTCGCTGCTGTTTGGGGGGTAAAGGGGGGTGCATCGTTCGCCTCCGTTTGGTAATTCAATGCCTGTTTACATATATCGTGCCCGGCGCGGCGGCATTGAGTAAAAATATACGGAAGCTGAATGTAAATGTCAATGTAAAAGTAATGTAAGGTTTATGTAAGATTTATGTAAAGACCTTTAAAGCCGATAATTGAGATACACCAGCCGGGCGATGGTGAGGCAGACCACCGCCATAAAAATCGGGCGGATGAACCGGGCCCCGTTTTGAATGGCCAGATTCGAGCCGATGCGGGCCCCGATGAGCTGGCCCCCGGCCATGCAGAGCCCCACCGAGTAGAGGACGTTGCCCCCGATAATAAAGACCGACAAAGCCACGATGTTGCTGGTGAAGTTCATGAGCCGGGTGTATCCGGCGGATTTCGTCATATTGAAGCCGAGAAAAATGCAGAATCCGGCCATCCAGAAGGAGCCGGTGCCGGGTCCGAAAAAGCCGTCGTAAAGCCCCAGCCCCAGACCGAATAGAAGAAAAAAGGCCCGCCGGCTCATTTTGGGATCATGGTCTTCCAGTCCCAGATTTTTGGAAAAATAGGTATATACCAGAACCAGAAAGAGCAGGATCGGGATGATCCGACCCAGGAAGACCGGCTCCAGCCACTGGACGGTCCAGGAGCCGAGCACCGCGCCGACAAAGGTGGTCAGAATTCCGGTGATCCCTTCCCGGAAATTGACCTGCCCCTTGCGGATGAAATTGTAAGCGGCCGAAAAGGTGCCGAAGGAGCCCTGAAGCTTATTGGTTCCGAGGGCCAGTTGAGGCGGCAGCCCCACCGAAAGCAGCACCGGCAGGGCGATCAGTCCGCCCCCGCCGGCGATGGCATCCACGAATCCGGCGGCGAGGCCGGTGGCGAAAAGCAGGAGGAATATCTCCCGGGTGATTTGAAATTCGGGCATGAGGAAAAAGACTCCTGTTCAGATCCGATTAAAAACCAAACCGATCGCGGGAATCGCTTGCAAACTCCGGATCGACGGTGATACTTATATATCTTTTTTCCCTTTTTCAATCGTGATTTCGGGATTTGGAGATTTCTGAATGAAAAAAGATGTGGATACACGAAAAACCACCGACATGCGGCCCCTGCATTTCCACGGTTCCAACGGCCCGGTGGACGAGGCCATTGAAGATTTGATGGAGATGGTGGGAGGTGTTCGAAGGCCGCCGCTGGTGCGGGAAATGATACTTGCCGCGCTCAAGGCGGGGCAGGAGGACGACGAAAAGGCCGACCTCAAGCTGATGAACACCTCATTGAAGGAGATGCGGTTTACCGCCAAGATTTTCGGTCCCTACCGCGATACCAAGAAAGTGACGGTTTTCGGTTCGGCACGCCTTCACAGAGATGATCCGACCTACCAGATGGCCGCGCTTCTGGGGCGAAAACTCAAGGAGGCGGGGTATATGGTGATCACCGGGGGCGGCCCCGGGATTATGCAGGCGGTGAATGAAGGGGCGGGGAAGGATTTCTCTTTCGGGATCAACATTCGCCTCCCCTTTGAACAGAAATCGAATCCGGTGGTGGACGGCAGCAGCAAGAGCATTACTTACAAATATTTTTTCAACCGCAAGGTCGCCTTCATCAAGGAGGCCCACGCCGTGGCCCTGTTTCCCGGCGGGTTCGGCACCCTGGACGAGGCCATGGAGACCCTGACCCTGCTTCAGACCGGGAAACGGGATCCCATGCCGCTCATCCTGATCGACGTGCCCGACAGCTCCTACTGGTCCCAGTGGTTCGAGTTTTTGAAGGAAGAACTGCTGGAGCGGGGCTATATCCATGCCGCAGATTTCAATCTGTTCGAGCGGGTGAATTCGGTCTCGGCGGTGGTGGAAAGTATCAACCGGTTTTACAGCCGGTATCACAGCCTGCGGTATGTGGAGGATAAACTGGTGCTTCGGCTCCACTCACCGGTGGAGACTCGTGAGGCGGAGAAATTGAAGGAGAAATTCGCCGATATCCTCACGCCAAACGGTGATATTCAGCCGGCCGGTCCGTTGCCTGAGGAAGCCAACGAACCGGATCTTCAGCATCTTCCGAGACTGGTGATCGATTTTGATCGCATGAGCCTGGGCCGATTGCGAAAGCTGATCGACACCCTCAATGATCCGGATCGAGGCTGAGAAAAACCGCTGAAATCTGTTGATTGTCTGTGACAGCGGTGTGCCGGCTTCAAAAACGAGCCGGTGAAAAAAAATCGGCCAGGCTGGGCTGAAAATCTAACTCCGGGCGGACGAACCGGCGGCATTCCCGCCTTTGATTCGGTTTTGAAGCTTTTCAACCCG
>JBEPWQ010000143.1:0-9010 GCA_041642315.1 Desulfobacteraceae bacterium
ACCGCTGCTTTTCCTTCAAGCATTATATTTTTCTCCTTTTCTTTCGAAAATGGATGGAATTTGGTCAAGGTGCGTCCTGCCATATAACAAAGGTAATGATGATTTGCTTTCATTCCAACTGTGACAGCATTCCATGACGCGATCATCACCGACCCCCAGAAGGAAAACAGAGGGACACCTGTTTTCGGGTGGAGACCATCGCCGACACACTGGCCCTGGCGGTCGCTCTCGGGCTGGTGATCTGTTATATGATCCGCCGCCGATGATACCGCAATGTCTTGAACCGGGCTCATTTAATGGTCATAATAGGGGTGACCGGGTTTTTCTTGCTCAGTCACGCGGTGTTTCGGTATGCCGATACCCGGCTTGAAATTCGTGAATTCATGTCCGCCCAGCGGGTTTTTTTCCGGATGTTTCACCGGTTCGGAAGACGGGTGGAAAAAAGCGCCGGTGCCGAATGAAACATCGAACAGGACGGGCACGGAATGGAAGGGATCATGGGAGACAGCAAGGAGGATGCATGGTGGATAAAGAGATGATTTCGAGGTTTGATTTTTTCTCCGGGGTTTCCGAAGACAACCTGCGGGAGATCGCCGATCTGGGTACGATTCGGGAGTTTAAGGAGGATGAGGTCATTTTTAACAGCGGCGATCCGGCCGATACCCTTTACGGCGTGGTGGAGGGCAGCGTCGAATTGAGCATTGTTTTCAAGGATCGCATCCTGAAGGCGGACATTCGATACGAAGAAGCCAAGCAGGCCCATTACGAAGAGGTGGAAAACCCGATTACGGTGGACCGGATCGAAGCCGGGGAGGTGTTTGGCTGGTCCTCCCTGGCGGCCCCGGCGGCCCGCACCGCCACCGCCCGATGCTTGGAGCCGGTTCGGGTATTCTCCCTTCCGACCGCCGACCTCAAGATCCGGTTTCAGAAGGACCCGGCCCTGGGATATGCGATCATGGAAAAGTTGAGCAATGTTATCGCCCGCCGGCTTCAAAAGCGAACTGAAAAACTGGTGGATGCCTGGGGAGAAGCCTTCGGAGAGGGCCGTACAGCCCAGCTGTAAGCCGATGGGGGTTCTATGAGCGATCTAAGCCTGGGGGAATACCAGCGACTGGTGGATGACTGGATTCAAAAGATCGGGGTACGCTATTTTTCAGAGCTGACCAATCTGGCCCAGCTGATGGAAGAAGTGGGGGAGGTGGCCCGGATCATGTCCCGGACCTACGGCGATCAAAGCGCCAAACCCTCCGAAGAGAAGAGCGATCTCGCCGATGAACTGGCCGACGTGCTGTTCGTGCTGACCTGCATCGCCAACCAGACCGGCATCGATCTGACGGCGGCGGTTCGGGAGAACCTGAAAAAGAAGACCAGTCGGGATCAGGACCGGCACCGGAACAACCCGAAATTAAGAAAAAAACCCGACCCGGAGGATACGCCCGAATCCGATTCGAAGCTCGGGGACTTCGACTTCACCATCACCTGAAAAAAGCCCTGCTCCATAACGGAGCAGGGTTTGCCAGTTGCGTGCGTCTTTTCAGGTTCAGCCGATCAGGCTGCGAATGCTGTCGGTGATGTCTTCAGCCGAAGCCGGTTTGGGAAGATAATCGTCCGCCTCCATGGACATGCCGTCGGCATGGGAGTATCGGGTGGAAGAGACGTGGTCGGCGACGGCGGTCAGCATGACGATGGGGATGTCGGCGTACTTGTCGTCGGCTTTGAGTTCTTTGCAGACCTGGTACCCGTCTTTTTCCGGCATCATCACATCCAGAACGATGCAGTCGGGGGGATTGGCCTTGACCTTTTCCAGCCCCTCAACCCCGTCATAGGCGACCTCCACGCTGAACCCCTCTTTTTCAAGGTTTTTTTGAACGATGGCTGCGAAATCCGGTTCATCATCCACCACCAATATCCTCTTCTTTTCGCTCATGCGTTTCCTCCTTTATTCATGCGTTCATCCGACCTGATGTTACCCGTGCCCTAATCTGCCAGATTTTTCTCTTTAAATCAACAGAAACCGCGATCAGGATGTCGATTCCGCACGGGATTTGACCAGTTCATCATGCATCTTTTCGGAGTACCGCTTTTTCCGATTGGAGGCATCTCTGACCTTGGTCTGAATCTGAGCGGGATAGTCCGGTTTGGGCTTGAAGTCGTAGACTTCCAGCGTCTTGCCCTGGGCATCGTGATAGATGGCCCGGCCTTCCGGGGTTCGAGCGATGACGGTGGTCCACCCTTCTTGAGCGCCCAGGCCGCCGAAGGAAATATCGGCGTATTCGGAGGCGTAATCCGGGCAGTACCGGCAGGCATACCGCTTCATGAAATCGAGCTGGTCGAGAGGGATGGTTTTGGTTTCACCGGTTTTCAGTGTAACGATGAACCGGTCCTTGATATTGATTCTTTCAACATCTTCCCACTTGAAATCACCGAAAGCGGACAGCTTTGTCTTCGCCTCCTCGTCGAAGATGAAGTTTCCGGAACAGAACAGACCCAGACAGTAGCGAATCGAGTCCGAAGGCACGATGGACATGGCTTCGATCTTGCGCACCGCCTTGATCTGGCAGGGGGTGCCCACCATGGCCACCCGGCGGAGCCCCTTCTGCATCAGGGAGCGGAACTCCGATACCGACGGCGAAAAGGTGGAATACCCCTTTCCGAAATGGTCCATTCCGTGGGAGCTGTCGATGAAAAAACCGGCTGCATCCAGGATCTCCTGACGGGTTGTCGCCATCCAGGGCTCCCGCTGAAAGGGGCCGGTCTGGCGGGTGACGATGGCGCCGTCGATGTGGCCCCGATCGAACAGGTGAAGCAGAAGGGCGGTCACCACCCCGCCGTCGGTGGCTTTGTCTCGGATATCGGGATCTTTTGCCCGGGCTACGGAGGTCTCCAGGACCCGGCCCATGGGCGGCTCCCATCCGATGAGCTTTTTGGTTTCTTCCTGGAATTCATCGATTTCGGGGCATATGGAATAACACATTCCGCACTCGATGCATTTTTCACGGTCCGCGAACTGGGGCACGCCTTCCTCGCTCAATTCCAGAGCGCCGTAATTGATGGAGGTGCAGAAAGTGACGCACCCGCCGCAGCGATGGCAGAGCCCCGGTTTCTGGACGTCTTGAATGAGGTCTTCAAAGGTCTTCATGGTCTCTCCTACACTTGGGGTCTGGGATGCAGACCGGATTTTTCCACGATCTCCGGCACCATCTCCTCCCATTCGATGGCCATGACATGAAATCCGCGCACGCCTTCCACTTCCTTGAGGCGCTGGATCGATTCGATGCAGATCTTGATGCCTTCCTCGGCCTGTTTGTCTTTGGGCGTGTCGGCCAGGCGCTTGACCACCTCTTCGGGCACATCCATGCCCGGGACCCGGTTCTTCATGTACCGGGCCATGCCGGCCGATTTCATGGGGGTAAGCCCGGCCATGATAAAGGTCTTCTCATGGAGGCCCCGGTCCACCACCCCTTTCATCCACTCCTCGAATTTATCGAGGTTGTAGATGCACTGGGTCTGAATAAACTCGGCCCCGGCCGCTACCTTTTTGGCCAAGCGGGCGACCCGGATTTCAAAGGGGTCGGCAAAGGGATTGGCGGCGGCGCCGGCGAACATTCGGGGCGGCCGCTTGATCTCGTCTCCGCCCAGAAATTTGCCCTCATCCCGCATTCGCCGAACGGTCTGGAGCAGCTGCATCGAATCGAGGTCGTGGACGTTCTGTCCGGCGGCGCTGTCGCCGAAGCTCTGGTGGTCTCCGGAGAGGCAGAGAATGTTGTGAATGTCCCAGGCGGCGGCCCCGAGGATATCGCTTTGAAGGGCGATGCGGTTCCGGTCTCGGGTGACCATCTGGAGGACCGGCTCGAGGCCCATGGTCTTGAGCCGAATGCAGGCCGCCAGGGAACTCATGCGGCAGACGGAGGTCTGGTTGTCGGTGATGTTGATGGCGTCGACGTGATCCTTGATCAACTCGGCCTTTTTGGCTACCGCCTCCAGATCGCTTCCCCGGGGGGGGCCGCATTCCGAAGTGACGGCATAATGGCCCGCCTTGAGAATCTTTTCCAGCTTACTGGGCGTCTTCAGATTGTTGTCACTCATTTTCTACAAGATCCTCCCTGACCAGTTTTCGGGGTCCGCCGGCTCTGTCGGTGGACCAGTCTTTGATGGGGGTGAGTTCCTCGTACCGTTCCATTCTGTTCAACAGTTTGAACCGATCCACGATCAACTGCCAGGCGCAGTCGATGTCTTTGTTGATTTCGCACTTGCCTTTGGTGGATCCGCCGCAGGGGCCGTTCAGAATCCGTTTGGCGCATCGGGCGATGGGGCAGATGCCGCCGGTCTCTCCGAGAATGCACTGCCCGCAGGCCTGGCACCGTTCGGTAAAGACGCCGGCCTGTTCCACGGCCCCCAGAAAGGTGGTGTTGAGGCCGGGATAGATCGGGATGTCGTATTTTTCGGCCATAAACTGAACCCCGATGCCGCAGGCGGTGCTGAGCACCGCGTCTACGCCCTGAATCATGGGTTCGGCCTTGTCGAAGAACTCGTGTTCGCACTGGCGTTCGATGCCCGAGTCGAGAATTTCAACCCCATTCCCTTCCTGGGTGGCCCGCATCCGGAGCATCGACGCCATCACCTCGGCCTCTTTGTTGCCCCCCTGCTGGCAGACCGCCACGCAGGTGTTGCAGCCGAATATCAGAACCTTTTTGTGGTCCTTGATCATCCCCCAAATTTCATCCAGAGGTTTCTGTTCGCCTACAATCATTCTATTTTACTCCTTTCCTGCCTTCTTCCGCAGGGCGTACCAGATCGGAGAAGGGCCGAGTTGTCGGATTTTTTCGGTAAATTCGTTGCAGATTTCCGCCCACCGGGGCCCCATGGCCGCGGAAAGATTGAACATCTCCAGTCGCTCGGGGTCGATGCCCACCCGGGGCAGCAGGGTTTTGATGTGTCGAATCCGTTTGGCCGCATTGGTATTTCCTTCCAGGAAATGACATTGTCCCTCCAGTCACCCGGCCACGAACAGTCCGTCCACCCCGCGTTCGAAAGCGCGCATCACATAGGAGTGGTCGATCTTGCCGGTGCAGGGAAGGCGGATGATCTTGACGTTGGGGGAGTAGGAGAGGCGCATCACTCCGGCCAGATCCGCCGCCGCAAAGGCGCAGTAATGGCAGGCGAAGGCCAGAACACTCGGCTCCCAGTCGGTGGGGATGTCGCGTGCCGGCTCGACGGGGGGCGCTTCTTCGGTTTTGGCCCCTTTGACAGCCGCTTGAGCTTGTGCGGTCATTCTATATAATCTCCCTTGTTTGGTATATGGGTTCGAAGATTCGGACACGGGCGTCGGCCCGAGCCGATACCCGTGCGATCCGTGTCGACTTAAACGGACGTGGCGATGTCACGGGTGGCCGCGTCGATCATGGCGAAGATCTGGTCGTCCCGGAAGCTGTTGACCTGGAAGGCCTTGGCCGGGCAGACTCCCGCACAGATGCCGCACCCGGTGCAGAGCACCTCGTTGTGGCTGACCTTGCCGTCTTCGTCGATAAAGGGGGATCCGAAGGGGCAGAGCCGCATGCACATCAGACAGGACATGCACATGTCCCGGTTGTGCTTGGAGATGATCCCGGATACGCTCAACCGGTCGTGGGAAAGCAGCGCCCCGGCGCGTCCGGATGCGGCCAGCGCCTGGCTTACCGTTTCATCCACGTTCTTGGGGGCATGGGCCAGGCCCGCCACATAGATCCCCTCGCTGGGGAAATCGACCGGTCGCAGCTTGACATGGGCTTCCAGAAAGTAGCCGTCCGCGTTGGTGGTCAGCTTGTACTGCTTGCTGATCCGTTCCGTGGAGGGATGAGGGCGCAATCCCGTTGAAAGAACCAGGTAGTCGGCGGTAAATCCCACTTCCCGGTTCATGACCGCGTCGAAAGCCTTGATTCTGATTTTAGAACCCGTCACGTCCACATCGGGTTTGTTTTCGACATCGAACCGGACGAAGAGCACCCCGAGATCCCGGGCCTTCTGGTAGTAATCCTCCCGGAGGCCGTAAGTTCGAATGTCGCGGTAGAAGATGGTGACGCTCGCGGCGGGATCCTTCTCCTTGATGGCGATGGCGTTTTTGACCGCATCCTGACAGCAGATTCGGGAGCAGTAGTTGAAGGGTTCCTCCCGGGAGCCCACGCACTGGATCATGGCGTAATGCTTTCCGGTTCCGTCCAGCCCCTCGGCGATCCGTTTTTCTAGATCCCGCTGGGTGATCACCTTGTCGCTGTCTTTGAAGCCGTACTCATCGGGCTCGTATTCGACTCCGCCCGAAGCCACCACGATGGCGCCGTGTTCGAATTGATCGCCGTTGGTCAGGGTGGTCTTGAAGTTGCCGATATACCCGCCGGTGGAGGAGACCTCCGCGCCGGTATGGACGACGACCCGGGGATGCGCCTTCACCTGGGCGATCTTGTCTTCGACAAAGCTTTGAACATCGCTGCCGTCCAGGGTTCGATAGACGTTTCGCGCGAGCCCGCCGAGCCGGTCCTCTTTTTCCACCAGATGAACCTCGTACCCCTGGTCGGCCAGGGAGAGGGCCGAGGTCATGCCGGCGATGCCGCCGCCGATGACCATTCCCTTGGAGATGACATCGATGGATTCGGTTTCCACCGGCTGCAGAAGGCGGGTTTTCGCCACATTCATGCGGACGATTTCGGTGGCTTTCTGGGTGGCCACCTCCTTCTGGCCCATGTGGCACCAGGAGCACTGTTCCCGAATGTCGGCCAGTTCAAACAGGTATTTGTTCAGGCCGGCGTCCCGAATGGTGTCCTGGAAGAGGGGGGCGTGGGTGCGCGGAGTGCAGGAGGCCACGATGACCCGGTTGAGGTGGTGCTCTTTGATCAGCTCCTTGATCTTTTCCTGGCCATCCGGGGCGCAGGCATACATGAGATCGTCGGAATAGGCCACCCCCGGTTCTCTGGAGATATCCTCGGCCACTTTCTTGACGTCCACCGACTGGGAGATGTTGATCCCGCAGTGGCAGACAAAGACCCCGACCCGGGGTTCTTCCTCGCGGACATCCAGTTCCGGGGGCAGTTCGATTTCGGTGATTTCGGTGCCCCGGGCCTCGCCCAGCAGGGCCATGGACCGCCCGGCTACGGCGCTTCCCTGGGCCACGGTTTCTGGAATGTCTTTGGGTCCCTGAAAGGTGCCGGTGACGTAGATCCCGGCCCGGGTGGTATCGACCGGGTCGAACTGGGTGGTCTTGGCGAATCGATGAAGGTTGGGCTCGATCCCGAAGGTGCGTGAAAATTCCAGGGCGTCCGGATGGGGCTGAAAACCGATGGAAAGGACCACCAGGTCATAGCTCTCATCCACCAGGGCGCCGTCCTCCTTGGCGTAGCGGAGAATCAGGTTGTCGGTGCCCGGTTCCTGCCGCACATCCGAGACCATGGCACGGCGATAGATGACGCCGTACTGGTTTTTGGCCCGGTCCACATACTTGTCGAAATCCTTTCCGAAGGCCCGCATCTCCATATAGAAGATGGTGGGCTCGATGGCGCCGTCGTGCTCTTTGGCGATGACCGCCTGCTTGGTGGCGTACATGCAGCAGACGGATGAGCACCAGGGGTTGGCGTTTCGCGGATCACGGGAGCCGACGCACTGAATCCAGGCCACCTTGCGGGGATGGCGTTCGTCCGAAGGGCGTTTGATTTCGCCCATAAACGGTCCCGAGGCGGAAAGAATCCGCTCGAACTGAATGGAGGTGACCACGTTGGACCAGCGGCCGAAGCCGAGTTCCCCCCGAATCTCGGGATTGTACCGGGCCAGCCCGGGGCTCAGAATGATGGCGCCGACGTCGAGCTGGTACTCCTTTTCTTTGTCATCGAAGAGAATCGCGTCGGTGGGGCAGAATTTCTCGCACGCCTTGCACCGGCCCCGCTGCAGATAAATGCAGGCGTCCGGGTCGATAACCCGGGTGTGGGGCACCGCCTGGGGCAGCACCGAGAAGATGGCCTTTCGTTTGCTCAACCCCTGTTCGAACTCGTTGACCACCAGTTTGGGGCACTTCTTTTCGCAGGCCCCGCACCCGGTGCACAGTTCATGGCTGACATAGCGGGGTTGTTCTTTTATGGTGACCTTGAAATCTCCCGGAACCCCCTCCACGGCGGTGACTTCCGAAAGGGTATGGATATCGATGTTGGGGTGGCGCCCGACCTCCACCATTTTGGGGGAGATCATGCACATGGAGCAGTCGCCGGTGGGGAAGGTCTTGTCGAGCATGGCCATGGTGCCCCCGATGGAGGACTCCTTCTGAATCATGTGGACCTTGAATCCGCTGTCCGCCAGATCGAGGGCCGCCTGCATTCCGCCGATGCCGCCGCCGGTGATCAAAACCGATCCGCGTTTGATGTTATTTTTCTTTTCGTTCATCTTGTTCGGACTCCTTTAAGAGTTGGGTGCCGTCGATAAAATGCCGGTCCAGCTGAAGTTCCTCGGGAGCGATTCCCATGGCGGCTCCCAGAAGTTCGGTAATGAAATAGACCGGCAGGCGCGCCTCGATGTCGTTTTTTTCACAGAAGGCGTCCTGATGGGCATCCAGATTCATCTGGCACATGGGGCAGGTGACCACGAAACAGTTGGCCCCCCGGGCCACCGCATCCTTCATGATTCTGGACATCAGACTCAGGGAGGTCTGGTTGTCGTTGACGGCGGCGGAGGCGCCGCAGCAGTATGTCTTGTAGTTCCAGTCGAGGGCCTTGATGCCGAGCGCATCCAGGACCTGTTCCATTCCCTGGGGGTTTTCCACCCGGTCGGGCACCGGAACGGTGTAGGGAAACCGGGTGAGCATGCATCCGTAGTAGCAGACCGGTTTGAGCTCTCTGAACTGGCGTTTCACCTTGGGCTTGAAATCTTTGGCGGTCACGATGGGCAGAAGGCTCTCCAGGATGGAGGAGACCTTCAGATCGCCCCGGACCTTTTTGCCGAGTTCCTCGTTGATGTCTTCTTTCAGGTTCGCGTCGTCGGCCATCCGCTGCTGGGCCAC
>JBEPWQ010000144.1:0-8950 GCA_041642315.1 Desulfobacteraceae bacterium
ATGGATCAGGAGGAGATCATCCTCAAGCATTACTACCACATCGGGGCGGCGGTGGATACCGACCGGGGGCTGCTGGTGCCGGTGATCCGGGATGTCGACCGCAAGTCGGTTACCGAGCTGGCCAAGGAGTTTCCGGCCCTGGCCGACAAAACCCGCAACGGGGAGGCCGACCGCAAGGAGATGACCGGCGGCACCTTCACCATCACCAATGTCGGCCCCTTGGGCGGCACCGGATTCACCCCGATCATCAACTATCCCCAGGTGGCCATTCTGGGCATGGCCAAAGCCCGGCTTCAGCCGGTTGTAATGGGGGATATGGACAACTATCGGGTCAAACCGAGGCTCATGCTGCCTCTGGCCCTGGGATTCGATCACCGCGTCGTGGACGGGGCCGATGCGGCCCGGTTCATGGGGGAGATCATCGCGGCCCTCGAAAATCCTGAAAAACTGATGATGCTGACTTAGGAGGAAGAGACCATGGTCATGGGCGAATTTACGGAACGGACGGATGTGCTGGTGATCGGCGGCGGACCGGGCGGATATGCCGCCGCGTTTCGTGCCGCCACTCTCGGGCTGGACACCACCCTGGTGGAGATGGATGAACGCCTCGGCGGGGTCTGCCTGCTGCGGGGCTGTATCCCCTCCAAAAGCCTGCTCTATGTGTCGGAACTGCTCCAGGACGCCCGGGATGCCGATGAGATCGGGGTCTCCTTCGAGAAGCCGAAGATCAACCTGGAGAAAATGAGAAACTGGAAAAACGAGGTGGTCGACCGCTTGAGCAAGGGATTGTCCCGCCTGTGTGAAGAGCGGGAAGTGAAGCGGATTCAGGGCAGAGCCAGGTTCGAGGATTCCCAGACGGTCCAGCTCCTGGAAAGCGAGGCCGAGGTTTCCCACATTCGGTTCAAGCACGCCATCATCGCCACCGGTTCGTCTCCGGTTCCGCTTCCCGGCACCGAGTTCAAGGAGGGCGGGCGGATCATGAGTTCCGCGGGCGCATTGAAGCTGGCCGATATCCCCGACCGGCTTCTGGTGGTGGGGGGCGGATATGTGGGCGCCGAGCTGGGGTCGGTCTATGCGGCCCTGGGCAGCAAAGTCACACTGGTGGAGATGACCGACCGTCTGATGCCCCAGGCGGATGAAGAACTGGTGGACATCTTGTCCGGGAGCTTGTCCGAGGCGTTCGAAGGGGTTCATTACAATACGCAGGTGAATGAATTGAAAGAATCGGAAGATTCGGTGAAGGTTGTTTTTGAAGGGAAAATCGATGAAAAAGAGGGCACCTTCGACCGGGTGCTGGTGGCGGTGGGCCGGCGCCCCGAATCGGCGGATCTGGGGCTCGACAATACCGCGGTCGAAACCGATGAGAAGGGATTTATTCAGGTGGATGAAACACGCCGCACCGCCGACGAAAACATCTTCGCCATCGGCGATGTGGTGGGCGGGGCCATGCTGGCCCACAAAGCCATGTACGAGGGAAAGGTGGCGGCGGAAGTGGTCGCCGAACGGCCCTCGGTGTTCGATCCCCGGGCCATTCCGGCGGTGGTCTACACCTATCCGCAGCTGGCCTGGTGCGGTCTCATGGAAAAGGATGCCGAAGAAGCCGGGCGGAAGATCACGGTGGGCCGGTTTCCCTGGTCCGCCTCGGGCCGGGCCGCTTCCATGAGTGACCGTGACGGATTGACCAAGATGATCATGGATGCCGAGACCGGCCAGATTCTGGGGGTGGCCATCGTCGGCCGGGAGGCCGGCGAAATGATTTCCGAAGGGGTGCTGGCCGTGGAGATGGGCGCCATGGCCGAGGATCTGGACCTGAGCATCCATCCCCATCCGACCCTGTCGGAGACGGTGGGGGAAGCGGCCGGGGCCTTCCTGGGCAGCTCCACCCATATTCTTTCCGATAAAGAAAAATAAAAACAAGAAAGGTATTCCCTATGAATCCTTTTCAAAATAGATCCCACGATTCCGATGTTCAGGGTTTGACCGATCAGCTGGCCCGGTCGGCCCATCGGCTTGAAAGTCCCGCTGATCTCGATCCGCTCCTGGACCGAATCGGAGAGGCCCGGTTTGTGCTTCTCGGAGAAGCATCCCACGGAACATCCCAATATTATCGATGGCGCTCCCAGATCAGCCGGCGGTTGATTCAGGAAAAGGGGTTCTCTTTCATCGCCGTGGAGGGGGACTGGCCCGATTGTTACCGGGTGAATCGATTCATCAAAGGATATTCGGATGCGGGGGAAAGCGCAGCCGAGGTTCTCCGTGCATTCGAACGGTGGCCGACCTGGATGTGGGCCAACTGGGAAGTCGTGGCCCTGTGCGACTGGCTTCGCCTCCACAATGAGAAGACGGACCCCTCGAATCGGGTCGGCTTTTTCGGATTGGACGTATACAGCCTGTGGGAATCGATGGATGCGATTATCGATTATCTGGAGCGAGAAGCCCCCGAAGCGGTAGAGGCGGCCCGGCAGGCCTATTTCTGTTTTGAGCCGTTCGGTCAGGATGAACAGGCCTATGCCAGGAGTACCATGCTGGTGCCCCGGTCGTGCGAAGAGGAGGTCGTCAGACTGCTGTCGGAGGTTCGGCGGAAAACGGCCCGGTTTCCCGAAGACGCGGAAGGACCCTTCAGCGCCGAACAAAACGCACGGGTCATGGTCAATGCGGAACGGTACTACCGCGCCATGGTGCGCGGGGGACCCGATTCCTGGAATATACGGGACCATCATATGACGGATACCCTGGACCGGCTGATGGACCATCACGGGCCCGGGGCCAAAGGAATCGTCTGGGCCCATAACACCCACATCGGCGATGCCCGGGAAACCTATATGAAAGAATCCGGAAGGGTGAATGTCGGTCAGCTCGCCCGGGAACGGCATGGGGAAGCGGATGTGGTTCTGGTCGGATTCGGGTCGCATCGGGGCAGCGTCATCGCCGGAAAGAATTGGGGCGCACCCATGGAAAGCATGCGGGTCCCCGAGGCTCGACAAGAGAGTTGGGAGGATTTGTTTCACAGAGCCGGAGAAAAGGATATGCTCCTGTTTACGGATGATCTCCGTTCGGTGAACAAGGCTCTTGAATCCCGAGGCCATCGAGCCATCGGGGTGGTGTATCATCCGGAACGGGAGCGTTTCGGCAATTATGTTCCCACGGTTTTTCCCCGCCGCTATGATGCTTTCCTCTACTTAGACCAGTCCCATGCGGTCCATCCGCTTCATATTCGACCGGAAAAAGAGATCAAACCGCCGGATACTTACCCCTGGGGTTTATAAGTGGTATACGGTGCTTCATCTAAAAAAATACGCATTTTACCGCATTGACCCATTACCCGCATTTCTCTACCCTGACGAAAGTTTACACAGGCCGTTCCGTGAATATGGACGGCCGTTCGGCTTTTTGGAATTGCCGGGGGTTCGGGGCCACCAATCGGAAAACCGGTTCGAATGCCGCAGGCATGCAAATTGTGGTTTGAGAGGAAGAGATGATCGAGGCTGTCAAGATCTGGAATGAGCCCAACAACCTGTCTCACTGGGACTTCACCATTGACGCGGAATGGAAGGAGTTCAGCCAAATGGCCGCCTTGGGCGCCGCCGTCATTCGGGAGCACGCCCCCCATCTGAAGATCGTTCTGGGCGGGATTTCACCCATCGATCCGATCTTTATGGGGATGCTGCGAAGCTACGGTCTGCTGGATTACTTCGATGTGGTCGCCGTCCACGGTTTTCCGCTCGACTGGAATCACTGGAAGCTGAATGAATGGCCGGATCAGATCGCCTCCATTGAAGATGCCTCGGGCAAGCCGGTCTGGGTCACCGAGGTCGGCATCAGCACCTTCGGCGCCGACGAGGTGCAGGTTTTCGGGCTCGAGCGGACGGTCGAGCTTCTGGCCGACCGGGTCGAGCGGGTCTTCTGGTACAGCCTCATGGATCTGCCCCCGGATTGGGAGGCCACCACCCGCCACAAAGAGAGCGAGGGCAGTTCATACTATCGCCACTACTACATGGGATTGATCCGGGCCGACGGCACCCCCAAGCCCGCTTTTTACCGGTTCGATCCGCGCTTCGGCATGGCCCAGTGGTTTCACTACGAAGACCACCGTCTGGACGAGGCATTGAATTGGCTTCGCAAACTCGGGATTACCCGGCTGCGCACCGGGATCAGCTGGGCCGACTGGCACCGCCCGGATCCGCTGGAATGGTTCGACCGGCAGATGGCGGCTGTGGCCGATTTCGAGGTCACGCTCACCCTCTGCTTCACCCCGCCCTCGCGAGGCCGGCGCCCCTGCCACACCAGCCCGCCCCTGAATCCGGGGGAGTTCGCCCACTTCTGCCGGGAAGTGGTGGAACGGTATTGTCCGCCCCCGGCCGAAGCCCGCAAACCGGCGGAGGTCGGGTGACCCATGGCCGGTACCGTCTTTCTGCTCATCCGCCACGGCGCGGTGGATACCGTCGACATCCTCGGCGGCCGCAGCCCGGGCATCCACCTCAGCAAAACCGGACGGTGCCAGGCCGAGGCATTGCCGGACCGTCTGTCCGGACTGAACATCGATGCGATCTACGCCAGCCCCCTGGAGCGCACCCGGGAAACGGCCGAACCGCTGGCCGGAAAGTGCGGATTGGAAATTCGGATTTTTGAAGCGGCGCTGGAGCTGGATGTCGGCCGATGGACCGGAAAGCGATTTGCGGAATTGGAAAATGACCCTCTCTGGCGGCGCTTCAACCGATTTCGAAGTGAAACCCCGGCGCCGGACGGTGAATCGATGACTGAAGTCCAGGCCCGGTTTACAAAAGGGCTGCACCGACTTCAGGAACAACACCCGAATGAGATGGTGGCGGTCTTCAGCCATCAGGATGTCATTCGCGCGGCCCTGTGCATGTACCTGGGCATGTCTCTGGATTTTTTTTGGCGCCTGGCCGTGGACCACCTCTCGGTGAGCATGGTGTCGGTTCATGAGGCCGGTGCTGAAATCATCCGCCTGAACGACACCCCCGACTGGCGGTATGCGCAAAGCGGAGGCCGATGACGTGAATACGCCCGACACAGTTATTCAGCAGGAAATTCAAGACCTGAACCCCTGGTTTCACAACCTGCACCTGCCCGACGGCAGTCAGACCGCGCCGGACAGCTTTCTGGGGGATTTTCCGGCGTACAAATGGGCCGAACTCGCCGATCATATCCCCCTGGATCTGTCCGGCAGGCGGGTCCTGGATATCGGCTGCAATGCCGGTTTCTACAGCTTTGAACTGGCCAAGCGGGGGGCGGCGGTCACGGCCGTCGACATGAACCCTCATTATCTGGCGCAGGCCCGCTGGGCCGCCGGACTGTTCGGGCTTGAAAAGGCGGTGACCTTCCGCCGGATGCAGGTCTATGATCTGGTCCGTGAACCGGAAACCTATGACCTGGTGCTGTTCCTGGGGGTATTTTATCACCTGCGCTATCCCTTTCTGGCCCTGGACATGGTGCGCCGGATCACCGCCGGCATGCTGGTCTTCCAATCCCTGTCCATGCCCGGAAAGCCCGGGCCGGTGCCCGAGAACCTGGCCTTTGAAGACCGTGAAAAACTGAGCGCATCCGGCTGGCCTAAAATGGCCTTTATCGAGCATCGCCTGGCCGATGACCCCACCAACTGGTGGGTTCCGGATGCCGCCTGCATGGAAGCCCTGCTGCGTTCCTGCGGATTGCGCATCGTTTCCCGGCCGGGGACGGAAACCTATGTCTGCCAGGTGGATAAGACCCGCAGGCAATGGGTGAACGACTGGGAGCGGGACGAGTTTTCGGCCGCCGCCGGTTTGGATTCGGATGCTGTGGCAGGTGCAATCGAATGAACCTGAAAGATGCCCACCGCATACTGGTCTGCCTCCGGTACGGCATCGGGGACATGATTATGGAAATTCCGGTCTTGCAGACCCTGCGGGAGACGGCGCCTCAGGCCCGGATCACCGCCCTCGGTGCGGCCCCGGCCGTGGAGCTGCTCGAACACTCCGGTCTGGCGGACCAAATCGCAGTCGTCCAAGATTTCGGTCTGACCCACTGGATGGATCCCGGATCCCCGGAAATTCTATCCGACATTCATCGATGGCTGGATCAAAATCGATTCGATGCGGCCCTCGACATTTCACATGCGGTGGAGGCCCTGCGCACCGTATTCTGGGGGCGGGAGGATATCTTTCTGATGGATACCCTGCAGATGTCGGGGGAGGACCCGGTGCTGGCAAAAGGCGGTCGGGGTCAGCAGGCCCTGCGCCGCGCCATCGGCGAAGGCTGGGGCATGCGGATTCCTTCGAATGCGGTGCCGAGGCTCTTTCCCACAGAAGAAGAGGCGGAATGGGCCGAAACTTTTTTGGTTGATCACGGCCTTACACCGGATCGAACCGCAGCCGTTTCACCGGTGGGATCATCCCGTCTCAAGCGGTGGCCCGAAGTGTGCTTTGCACAGATCGGGGATATGCTCATCGAGGAGCAGGGGTTTTCGATTCTCATTCCGGCCGGTCCTCAACTGGAGTCGGCCGAGGCGGTGCGCGGGGCCATGGGCCGTCGGGAGCGCACGGCGGTGGTAGGTTCGGTTCACCTGCGCCGGGTGGCCGCGCTGCTGGCCCGATGCGGTCTTCTGGTCTGCAACGACACCGGCCTGATGCATATGGCCGGTGCGGTCGGAACACCGCTGGTGGCGATCTTCGGCCCCACCGAGCCGGTCATCTATCTGCCGGAATCTCCCACGGCTCGGGGGGTGCAGGCGTTTGCCTGTCCGTACCGCAAGCGGAATACCTTCGGCCCGTCCGACTGCATCATGATGGACCATTGTTTCTGGGGGGATCAGTGCATTCAGGCCGTCACCCTGGATTCGGTGGCAGCGGCGGTTCGGGAAGTGATACACCCCCTGAAGCGGAGGGCCTATGGCTGATACCGCACCGGCGCCCAATCGACTGTTGAATCTGGCGGAGCTGAACCGATCCGATTTCAGGGAAATTCTAAGCCGGTTGGATGAAATGACCGCCCGCGACGATATTACCTACCTGCATCCGGGAAAACGCTGGGAATACCCTTGGGCTCTGGAGCGTGCCGGTTTACAACCGGGCGAAAAGGTTCTGGATGCCGGGTGCGGGGCTTCGATCTTTCCGGCCTATCTGGCCGAGCGGGGGTATCGGGTGACCGCCTGCGATCTCGAACAATTCCCGGCCGGGCTTCAGTACCTGCACGGGGAAGGAGTGGATTATGGACGGGCCGACCTGACCCGAATGCCCTATGCGGACGACGCCTTTGACGCGGTCTTCTGCATTTCGGTGATCGAGCACCTGCCCCGAGAGGCGATGGATGCGGCCATGAATGAATTCCACCGAATCCTGCGGCCGGGCGGCAGAATCCTGTTGACCACCGATTATTATGAAGACGCCTCGGCACCCTTGTGGTATGAAGGCCCGGGCCCCGCCTTCGATGTGGACTGGAACGTATTCGACCGGCCCCGGCTCGAAGCCGTGGTGCTGAATGCGGCCGGATTCGAGGTCATGGGAGACATCGATCTGTCGGCGGATTGGGAATCGATTCGGCCCCGCATGCTGGCGTTTCACGGATATCCCTACACCTCGGTGGGTGTTGCCCTGGTGAAGCCGCCTTTGAACCGGTGAGGTCATTTTGAAGAGGAAGGAAGAAAGAGTATGAAATCCATTCGCATCGCCATCGCCGGACTGGGCAACTGTGCCAGCGCCCTGCTTCAGGGCATCGCCTATTATCGCGGCAGGCAGGCCGAGGATGCCATCGGTCTGATGCACTGGGAGATCGGCGGCTATCAGCCCGGGGATATCGACATTGTGGCGGCCTTCGACGTGGATGCGCGCAAGGTCGGCCGGCCGGTCGGCGAGGCCCTGTTCGCGGCCCCCAACTGCGCCCGGGTATTCTGCCGGGACGTGTCCTCCTATGGGTTAAGGGTGCGGATGGGGCGGGTCCTGGACGGGGTCGGCGATCACATGCACGCGTATGAAGACGACCGGACCTTCCGCGTCAGCGATGCGGATCAGCCCGACAGAGCCGAAGTGGTGCGGGTGCTTCGGGAAACCCGGGCCGAGGTCCTGCTCAACTATCTGCCGGTGGGCGCCGAAGAAGCCAGCCGGTTTTATGCCGAATGCGCTCTGGAAGCCGGGGTCGGGTTCATCAACAACATTCCGGTCTTTATCGCCAGCGACCCCGACTGGGGGCGGCGCTTCGAGGAAGCCGGGGTCCCATGTATCGGGGATGACATCAAATCCCAGCTCGGCGCCACCATCGTCCACCGGGTGCTGGCAAACCTCTTCGCCAAGCGGGGGGTGGCGCTGGACAGCACCTATCAGCTCAATTTCGGCGGCAACACCGATTTTCTCAATATGCTCGACCGCAAGCGGCTGCAATCCAAAAAGGTCTCCAAAACCGAGGCGGTCCAGTGCCAGAACGACCATCCCCTGCCCGCGGACCGGATCCACATCGGCCCCAGCGACTACGTACCGGCCCAGAAAGACAACAAAGTCGCCTACATCCGCATGGAAGGCCGGCTCTTCGGCGACCTGCCGATGAACCTGGAGTTGCGCCTTTCGGTAGAGGATTCCCCCAACTCCGCCGGGGTGGTCATCGACGCCGTCCGTTGCCTCAAACTGGCCCGGGAGCGCGGCATCGGCGGCCCGCTCTTCTCTCCCTCCTCCTATTTCATGAAACACCCGCCCCGACAGGTGGACGACGAAAACGCCTACCGCCATACCGAAGAATTTATCAGCGGCCGTCGGGAGCGGTGAAGAAGAACTACCTTTTTCCTATAGAGCAGATTTTTTTCTATCGGTTTTAATCCATACGGATCAACAATTCGATTTCCTGTATCACCGCTTTCAAATCTGGGGCTTGGGATGCAAGTCCTCATGCCGCGGCCCCAAATCGGTATGTCAACCTTCATGGAAAACCTTGACGCATCCGGGACCGGCGTTAAGTTTAGTAAGCG
>JBEPWQ010000145.1:0-8906 GCA_041642315.1 Desulfobacteraceae bacterium
CGAGACCGCTCTGTCCACCCGCGGCGGCAAGGTAGATCTGAAAACCTTCGAGGAATTTGAGGCGCGGCGCAGGGCGGCGCTTCAGGAAATAGAAAGCCTGCGCCACCGGCGCAACGTCGTCTCGGATGAGATCGCAACACTGAAAAAGCGGGGCGAGAACGCCGAATCCAGAGTGGTCGAAATGCGGGAGGTGTCCGCAAAGATAAAAGAGCTGGACAAATCCCTGGCCGAGTGCGATGAGGCGGTTCAAAACATCCTTTTGGGGCTGCCGAATATCCCCCATCCTTCGGTGCCGATCGGCAAGGACGAGCGCGATAATCCGGTGGTCAAGGTGGTGGGCGAAGTCCCCGTATTTTCCGGTAAACCCAGTGCTCACTGGACCATCGGAGAGGCGCTCGGACTTTTGGACCTGGAGCGGGCCGCCAAAATCACCGGGGCCCGATTTCCGCTCTACTACGGGGCGGGCGCGCGTCTGGAGCGGGCGCTCATCAACTTCATGCTGGATATTCATACGACCGAACACGGATACCGGGAAGTATTGCCCCCCTTTATTGTGAACCGAAAATCGATGACCGGAACCGGACAGTTGCCCAAGTTTCAAGAAGACCTGTTTAAACTGGAGGGATGGGACTATTTTTTGATTCCGACGGCGGAGGTGCCGGTGACCAATATTTTTCAGGATGAGGTTTTGGAAGAGGAGAGCCTACCGCTCTATTTCACCGCTTATACCCCCTGTTTTCGTTCGGAGGCGGGCTCTTACGGAAAGGATACCCGGGGTCTGATTCGTCAGCACCAGTTTAACAAGGTGGAACTGGTGAAATTCGCGCTTCCGGAGAACTCCTACGATGAACTGGAAAGCCTTTTGGAGAATGCTGAAACCATTCTTCGGCGGCTGGAACTGCCCTATCGGGTGATCACCCTCTGCACCGGAGATCTGGGTTTTTCCGCGGCCAAAACCTATGATATCGAGGTCTGGATGCCGGCCCAGGGAACCTATCGGGAAATATCCTCGTGCAGCAACTTCGAGAATTTTCAGGCCCGGCGGGCCAATATCCGGTTCAGGCGCAAGGGCAAAAAGGGAACCGATCTGGTCCATACCCTGAACGGCTCCGGAATGGCGGTGGGAAGAACCTTTGCCGCACTCCTGGAAAATTTTCAACAGGCGGACGGTTCCGTCATCATCCCCGAGGCCCTGCGGCCCTACATGGGCGGTATGGAAATCATTTCAGCTTCATAAGTTCGCCCCGACCGGCAGGTTTGGCCCACAAACACCAAAATAGAGCATGACGAATTGAAAATAGAAGATTTCCCAACCGATATTCAGCCCCATCTGATCCCTGAGCCCCGGTCCGGACTGATGTATCGCTGCCTCGGCTGTCAGGGGGAGCATCCCATCGAAAAGCTCCTGTATACCTGCCCTGACTGCGGCCAGGTGCTCCTGATCTTCGACCAAAATTTTGCACGCCTGAAGGAGATTTCTGGGGATACATGGCGCCGGCTCTTCGATTACAGGCGAATGCTGAAAATACCTGCCCTGAAGGGCATTTACCGATACCACGAGTTTATCGGGCCGGTCATTCCTCTCAATGCGGTGGTCTATCTGGGAGAAGGCCATACCCCGGTGGTGGAGGCCAATTCGGGGCTTCAGGAGCGGGTGGGACTTCGATTTTTCTTCAAAAACGACGGGCAGAACCCCAGCGCTTCTTTCAAGGACCGGGGCATGGCCAGCGCCCTCAGCTATATCCATTTTCTGGTCGACAGCGGCCTGGTGTCGGATGTGCTGGCCATCTGCGCTTCCACCGGCGACACTTCGGCGGCGGCGGCCCTGTACGGGGCCTATCTGAAGCCCCACATCAAATCGGCGGTGCTGCTTCCCCACAAAAAGGTGACCCCTCAACAGCTGTCTCAACCTCTGGGGAGCGGGGCCGCGGTATTTGAAATCCCCGGGGTCTTCGATGACTGCATGAAGGTGGTGGAGTTTCTCGCCGATCACTACAACGTGGCCCTGCTCAATTCCAAGAACGCCTGGCGGATTCTGGGCCAGGAATCCTTCTCCTATGAAATTGCGCAGGATTTCGAGTATGAAATGGGGCAAACGGTGGTCATCGTTCCCATCGGGAATGCCGGCAACATCACCGCCGTCATGAGCGGATTTCTGAAGTTTTTTGAAATCGGAGTGATCGACGCCCTCCCCAAAATCATCGGGGTCCAGTCGGAGCATGCCAATCCGGTCTACCGGTATTATATAGAGTCTGATCCAAAGAAACGAAAATTCGAGCCGGTCACCGTCCGCGCCAGCGTGGCTCAGGCGGCCATGATCGGAAACCCGGTCTCCATGCCCCGGGTGGTTCATCTGGCGGAGCGTTATAATGAAACCGCCGGAGAGCGCAGGGTCTTCGTCATGGAGGTGACGGAACAGGAAATCATGGACTGGGAGCTGACCGCCAACCGCAACGGCCATATCGCCTGTACCCACGGCGGTGAATCCCTGGCCGGACTGGTGCGTGCCATGGGCGCGGGAATTGTCGATAAAAACGACGTCGCGGTGGTCGATTCCACAGCCCATGCCCTGAAATTTTCGGGATTTCAGGAGATGTACTTTGAAGACCGGTTCCCGTCGGAGTTCGGGGTCCTTCCCGACCCGGAGTTGATGAATCGACCGGTTTTCCTGCATCCCCCGGATCTGGAGAAAGTGCCGGCCCCCGGGAGACCATTGGTGGGGGATGAGTTTGAGCGGTTCATCCGCCGAATTTCGGATGAAATCGCAAAAAATCTGGATTTAACGTCTCTGGAATAGATTCGATTCATGTTTTGACCAGCCTTTCCCCGAGATCCTCGATTTCATCCGGAAGCGATGTCGAATGATCGACATTTCCGAGAAGGGCGCTTTCGGTCCTTTCGAATTTCATAAGGCTGCCCGGTCTTACAGCCTGTCGAGCAGGTCGCAGATCAGGCGAACTCCGAAACCGGTTCCGCCCGGCGGGCTGTAGGCGCTTCCCTTCTTGTCATACACCGGGCCGGCGGTATCGATATGCGCCCACCGGGAATTCTTGACGAATTCGGACAGGAAGAGCGCCGCTGTAATGGCCCCGCCCCACCGGGTGCTGGGCATGTTGCTGATATCGGCGAACTCGCTCTTGAGCAGCTCCTTATAGTCTTCGGGAAGGGGCATCCGCCAGCAACGCTCATGGGTTCGAACCCCTGAGGCGACGATCGCCTCTGCCAGCGCGTCGTCATGGCTGAACACGGCGGCGAATTTTTCCCCCAGGGCCATCAGGCAGGCCCCGGTGAGGGTGGCCAGATCGATGAGTGTGTCCGGCTGATAGGTATCCAGCGCGTAAGCCAGGGTGTCGACCAGTATCAGGCGCCCCTCGGCGTCGGTATTGCCGATCTCGACGGTTTTCCCTGAATAGGTTGTAATGATGTCTCCCGGCCGAATGGCCGATCCGGAGGGCATGTTCTCAACCAGGGGCAGCAGACCGATCAGATTGCAGGCGGGTTTGAATCCGGCCGCGGCGATCAGTGCGCCGGCCACGGCTGCCGATCCGGCCATGTCGGATTTCATATCGGTCATGGAGCCGCCCACTTTCAGGTTGAGGCCGCCCGTGTCGAAGGTCACGCCTTTGCCCACCAGGGCAACCGTTTTTTCCGCCCCCTCGACGCGATATTCCAGAATCACCAGCCGGGGCTTGGCCTCACTCCCCTGGGCCACCGCCATCAATGCCCCGAATCCTTTTTCCGCCAGCGCGGTCTCATCCAGAACCGTGACCGCCAGGCCCGCCGCCTCCGCCTCGGATTTGATTGAATCCGCATACATCGCGGGCCGTTTGTCATTGGCCGGCAGGGTGACCCAGTTCCGGGCCAGAAGGGCTCCCCTGCAGACCGCCATGATCTGTTCGGGCAGATGCGCATGGGTTTCGGCTGCTTCGGAGTTCACCCGAAAGCCGATTTCTCCCAGGGGCTTCTTGTTTTTCTCTTCTTTGTACCGATCAAAGATGTGGTTGGCCAGGCAGGCACCCTCCAGCATGGCCTTCAGCAGGTCGGGAAAAGCCAGATCCGTTTTTCCCTCCGCCGGAACCGCGAAGAAAACCGACTCCAGCTCTTTTTTTATGCAGTGTTTTACCGCCTGGCCGCAGACTTTGCGAAAGGATTCGGCTTCGAGTTTTTCCCGTTTGCCGAGCCCCATCACGATGACCCGTTCCGCGGCCGTCCCGGGCGGGGAATAGAACACCGCTTCATCGTCGGATTCACCCTTGAATTCGGGAAGCGATGTCGCCTTTTCGATCAGGGAAACCAAAATATCATCTTCATGGATCCGCTCATCTTCACAGACCGGTATAATCAAAGTTTGTATCTTTTCGTTTGCCAGGTTGAGGGGTTTCAGTTTCAGCATGGCTGAGATCTCCTTTTCCGCAGGTGAAAGGAATGACGGGAGAAAATTTCGTCTCCCGGTTACAGTTCGTTGTGTTCTTTGAAACTATAATACCCCTTGTTTGTGAAAACCAGGTGATCCAGCAGTTGAATCCCCAGAACTTCTCCGGATTCCCGGATGCGGCGGGTCACCGCACCGTCCTCGCCGCTGGGACAGACGCTGCCGGAGGGATGATTGTGAGCCAGAATGACGGCGGCGGCCCGGTCGGTGACCGCGTCGGCAAAAACCTCCCGGGGGTGGATCTGGGTTCGGTTCAGCAGGCCGATGGTGATCACCCGGGTGGCGATGACCTCGTTGGCTCCGTTTAATGTGATGCAGAGCAGGTGTTCCTGCTTCCGATCCGCATAGTGACGAATCAGCGGAAGGACATCTTCTGGGGAGGAAATCTTGGTTCCTTCGGGTCGAATCCGCCGACGGGCGAATTCCAGGGCCGCGGTAATCACCGAGGCCTTGGCCGGCCCCACTCCCTTTACCTTCTGGAGCGCCTCCAGATCAGGGAAGCCGCCGTTTCGATCCAGGACATCCAGAATCTTATCCGCCAGAGAAATCACATCCTCGCCTTTTCGACCCTTTCCCAGAAGAATGGCCAGAAGTTCCCGGTCCGACAGTGTATGGGGGCCCTTGGTCTTCAGCTTTTCACGGGGGCGCTCCTCCGGCGGAAGCTCGGCCATTCGCAGATGATGAGGACGTTTTTCTCGAAGGTACATAACCCCTCTTCATGGGAATCGGGTAACATGAAAAAACACGCTTATCACACCGATGAAAATATTCAAGTATTGTTCATTCTTGAATCGAATCAATTTCAAACTGTTGTCTCTCTTGTACACAAAATTCAAAAATAAATGCGGTTCGTTTCCGGCCTGTCCGGCATAGAAAAGACGATGACTTGAGTGAATTGTTTTGATATACAATTCCATCTTTCACTACAGCTTGCGAAACGATGCCGGAAAACTGCGCAATTGGGCACCCGGAGTTCGGACCTATGACCACGACCTCACGACAAAACCGATGCCTTTTCCATGTCTTCGACGGCCTGCGCGAAGGGCTCACCCATTTTTCCCAGCCCAGCCGGGTGGCCCTGGTCTATACCATCGAACCGGACGACCCGGTGCACATCTATGACCCGCAATACCTGCTTGGCGGCCATGAACCGATGCTCAAAAAATTGTATCTCGATACCCGGGCGTGGCGGTGGGTCGGCCTGACACCGAAGGATATGCGGCGCTTCGAGGTGCACAATGAACCGAATCTTCAACTGACCGGGCTGATCTCTTACGGCGGGCGGTCCCGTTCTCTGGCCTATCAGATGTGGTTCACCGAACACCATCCGGATATGTGCTCCACCGGGCCCACCGAGCGGTGGCTGGAGCATGCGGTCTGGCTACTCTCTCAGGACATGGCCAACACCGATGTTCCCTGCCTCGGCACCTCGGAGTACGTGCTGCGGGAGTATGCCACCCATGCGGTCCGGGATCACATTGTGGATTCCCGGAGCGCCGTTATCGGATGGGATACCCAGATCCGGGTCTATCCCACGCTGGATTCGGTTCTGGGAATATCCGAAACCTTTGAAGAAGGCTCTTGGCCCCGGGGTGAGCTGGTCATTGTGGAGCCCGGCGCCGTTCACCGGGTCGACTTTATCGCCCGGTTTCCCTATCTGGAGCAGCCCCATGTGAAGGATTACAAACACGTCCGAAAACTGCTGCTTTCGGTGGAAGGCTCCGGCAGAAAACTGATTTCAGACGGGAAAACCATTCTCGGCATCGCCGTGGGAGCAATTCCGAAAGCCTCCATCGTGGCCGATTTTCGAGGCGGTCACGGGTTTGTCTGTCTGGACGACATGCTGGTGTGCAGCTTTTTTGACGGGCGGTTTCATTCTTCCACTCGAAAGGCGAAGCTGGTTCAGGTGGAGGAAATCCTGTTGGAATCCGATATGGACCCCGACGACGGAAGCACCCTGTTTAAAATACTCGCATCCATCGTCCATTATGCCCAGGAGCGGCGGTTCGGCTGCACCCTGGTCGTGGATCTCAACAAAACGCCCATCGAGACCGCCGGTCAGCATCTGGAAAAACCGCTCGATCTTCGACAGGATCATATGCTGGAACTGGCCAAATCCCTGTCCCGGGTGGACGGCGCGCTTCACATCGGCCGGGACCTGCACCTTCACGGGTTCGCCTGCCTTCTGGACGGCCAGGCCGTGCCCGGAGAGAACCGCGCACGGGGGGCCCGGTTCAATTCGGCCCTCCGCTTCACGGCCCAGCACCCGGACCTGCTCATCATCGTGGTATCGGCCGACCGCCCCTCATCGGTCATCCAGGGCGGAATGGAGCTGACCGCCCAGTGCGACTGGAAGCCGCTCTACGGGTATGTGCCCTCGCCGCCGACATTGACCGAATATATTAAATAAAAAACTTTCCGATCAGCGCTTCGCCTCCGTGCATCGATCCACCAGATACAGAATCGACCGATAGGGGATTCCCCCGTGGTGGGAAAGCCCGATTTCGCAGGTGCGGCTGGTGGAATATCCGTGTCGGCAGTGGTCGGGGATCTGCTCTTTCAGGCGCCGCAGGCCGAAGGCGTTGAGTTCTGGGTGGGTGAAGCCCCGGTCTCCGGCGAATCCGCAGCAGGTCACCTCCGGTGTGACGACCTTTTCAGCGCACATCCGTGCAAGTTGTTTCAATTTTCCTTCCAATCCCATCTTTTTGGCGCTGCATACCGTGTGAATTGCCACCGTCTCCGGAATTTTTGTAAAGGTGAGTCTGGGTGCCAGATGGGTCAGGGTGAACTCGATCGGCTCGAAAAGCGGAAGGCGGGAATCGAGCGTCTCCTTCATATGATGCAGGCAGGGGCTCATATCGCACAATACCGGGATGTCGCCGTTGTTGGAGATCGACATCAAGGCGGCCTCCAGCTCACTTGCCTTCTTTTCGGCGACATCGGTGATCCCTTTGCTGGAAAAGGGCATCCCGCAGCAGAGGCTATCCCTGTTTTCGGGAAAAAGTATGTCATAGCCGGCCTTGCGGAGAAGGGATTCGGTCTTCCGTGTCAGCGAGGCCGCATCATCATCTAAGCGGGACGGACCCATGGACCGGGTAATGCAGGAGGGAAAATAGACCACCCTCGGCCGATGGTCCGAATGGACCGGCATGCAGGAGACGGCTGCGGCATTCTGAGGCATGTAGGGGGTCCAGAGCGGAAGCAGATTCCCGGAGATTCGCCGGGCGGTGCGGGCGAGCCGGGTCATGACCGGGGTGCCGAAAGCCCCGTGGATTTTGTCGATGACATTCAGCCCCAGGCGGGTCAAAGCAGTGGCTGCGGCCATATGGCCGCCGACCGCACGGGCAAGCGCATGGCCCGGGGGGGAGAGATGTTTGCTCCGCAGATGCTTGATCAGCTTTCCGGTGTCGATTTCCACCGGACAGCTGGTGGCGCAGAGCCCGTCGGCGGCGCAGGTGGCGTCCCCGTAGTAGCCGTAGACCCGGCGCAGCTCCGCCAGGCGGGCCGGGTTTTCTCCGGTCCGGGCCAGGTGGGCCATTTCACGGTAGACGACGATGCGCTGCCGGGCCGAGAGCGTGAATTCGTGGGACATGCAGTTTCGCTCACAGAACCCGCATTCGGTGCACACGTCCACCTCCGGATGGGCTGCGGGCATCGGTTTGAAGTGCTGAAGGTGGCATTCGGGGTCTTCGTTGATGATAACCCCGGGGTTGAGCATCCCCTGGGGATCGAAGATGTGTTTAATCTCCCGCATCGCCTTGTAGAGTTCGGGGCCCCACTCCCGCTCCACAAACGGCGCCATATTGCGGCCGGTGCCGTGCTCCGCTTTCAGAGAACCGTTGTATCGGCCGACCACCAGTTCCGCCACCGCATCCATAAACCGCCTGTACCGGTCCACCTCACCGGCATCCGCAAAATCGGGCGTAAGCACGAAATGGACATTCCCGTCAAACACATGCCCCCAGATGACGGTGTTTTCGTATCCGTATTCGGCGAACAGAGCCTGAAGATCGACAATCGTGCTCCCCAGGTGGTGAATGGGAACCGCAATGTCTTCGATGATGACCGTGGTGCCGGTATCCCGCATGGAGCAGGCGCTCGGGAAAATCCCTTTTCTCACCTGCCAGAGGTTCGCCTCGGCATCGGGGTCGGTGGTAAAGGCGAATGTGTGGGCCATGGGAAAGGATGCAAACGCTTGGGTGATCTTCTCGATCTGCCGATTCAATTCCTTCGTGGTTTCGGCCCGGGTCTCCACCAGCAGTGCGGTGGCCTCCGGCCCCAGGGTTTTGATGTGGGCCGGCATGGAGGGTTTGTCCGCCACGGTGGCCAGGGCGGTTCGGTCCATGAGTTCGGCGGCGCTCACCGGATATTTTTTCAGCAGCAGGACCGCCTCGCAGGCCGAAGCGATCGTGGGAAAGAGCATCAAGGCGGTGGCGGTATGAGGCGCCTCCCGGGTGGTCCGGAAGGTGACTTC
>JBEPWQ010000146.1:0-8874 GCA_041642315.1 Desulfobacteraceae bacterium
TGTGTTTGGAGTTCATCACCAGATAGGCCCCGCCGTATGCCTTGCGGACAATGACAGAAATCCGCGGCACCGTCGCCTCGGTAAAGGCGTAGAGCAGTTTGGCCCCGTGACGGATAATGCCCCCGTGTTCCTGGTCGGGCCCCGGCATGAATCCCGGCACGTCCACCAGGGCGATCAGCGGTATGTTGAAGGCATCGCAGAAGCGCACAAAACGGCCGGCCTTGTAGGAGGCGTCGGTGTCGAGCACTCCGGCCAGAACGGCCGGCTGATTGGCGACCAGTCCGACCGTCTGGCCGCCCAGACGGCCGAAACCGCAGATGATGTTTTTGGCGAATCCGGGCTGGACTTCCATGAACTCGGCCCCATCGAGAATGCTGAAGATCAGGACGTTCATGTCGTAGGTTTGATTGGGATTTTCAGGAACCAGGTAATCGAGCGCCGGGTCGATGCGGTCGGGCGGATCACGCAGATCCAGAAACGGGGCCCGCTGTCGGTTATTGGAGGGCAGGTAGTTGATCAAACGTCGGATTTCCCGCAGGCAGAGAACATCGTTGGGAGCGGTGAAATGGGCGACGCCGCTTTTCTGGGCATGTATCCGGGCCCCCCCCAGGTCTTCCGAGGTGATCTCCTGATGGGTGACCGTTTTGACGACACTCGGCCCTGTGACGAACATATAGGAGGACTCCTGCACCATGAAGATGAAATCGGTGATGGAGGGGCTGTAGACCGCGCCGCCGGCGCAGGGCCCCATGATGCAGGAGACTTGAGGCACCACGCCGCTGGCCCTGACATTTCGGTGGAATATTTCACCGTAGGCGGCCAAAGCGTCCACCCCTTCCTGGATACGGGCGCCCCCCGAGTCGTTCAGGCCGATAATCGGCGCACCGACCTTTACCGCCAGGTCCATGACCTTGCAGATCTTCTGGGAATGCGCCTCTCCCAGGGAGCCGCCGATGACGGTGAAATCCTGGCTGAAAACGAACACCTCACGGCCGTCTATGCTGCCATGGCCGGTGACGACTCCGTCGCCGGGGTAGGTGTGCGCTTCGCCCAGAGAGCCGCCGCGGCCGGTTTTCAGCGCGTCGAATTCTTCGAAGGTGGACCCATCCAGAAGCAGATCGATCCGCTCTCTGGAGGATAGCTTTCCTCGACCGTGCTGCGCCTCGATTTTTTTTTCTCCGGCGGGGGCTCTGGATTCGGCGCGCAGCCGCTCCAGATTTTCAAGCGTTGCATGATAATGAGCATCCATTTCGACTCTCCTTTTTTCCAAATAGCCGCCTTCGGAAAGAAATCGCATTCACTCGCAATTTAACCGCCCGACATGAGGGCGGCGCGTGCTCTCTTATAATCTTCTCTCAACCGGTTGGTGGCTTCGAGTACCTCTTTCATGTACTGTTTTTCTTTGGTGGAAACAAGCCGCAGCTCCCGGGTATCCGGTCGGGATCGTATCACACTGCCGGCGGGCACGTAGGTGAAATCGTCCAAGGTGGCGCGCATGACCAGAGCGTTCATGCCGACCCAGACGGCGTTGGCCAGGATGGTGCTGTACAGAACACAGCGCATGGCCAGAAAACAGTCTTCACCCACGGTGCATGGGCCGTGGATGGCCACCCCGTGAGCCACCGATGTTCTGGGTCCGATCGTCACGGTTTCACCGCCATGGCTGTGTATGATCACGCCGTCCTGGATGTTGACCTCCTCGCCGATGGTGATGGGTGCTATCGTGCCCTCCGGCCCCCGTTCATCCGCCCGTATCACGGCCAGGGGAGCGATGAAAACGTTTTTTTCAATAATTACATTGCCGATGATTTGTGCAGACGGGTCTATCAATGCGGTGGGATGGACCTGGGGGTGGTCACCGGCCAGGTTGGGGCGGATATTTGTGATTTTGATCATGACTCGACTCCCTTTCGCGCCTGTATTTTTTATTCCGGCCGGCCGCACGGGCGTCGGCCGTTTCCATTCTTGACTTCCAAATCAGGCTTGCTCTCTTTGGGGCAGAATTGGTATTTCCCGGATAGTCGGCGGATGCCCTAAAAATTTCCCACGAGGCGAGATTGTAAAAGCGATAGAATCGGTCCGAACTCGCGGTCACAGAAGCACGCCTGTAAAAAAATGTTAACGATATGCCGTTAAATGACACAGAGAAAAAAAAATTGCAATCCACTACCATATTCGATGAGCAACCACAACCGATTGTTGAATAAATGTGCCATTCTCTTTTGGTCTCTGCTGCGGCCGGCCCCGAACCATACCGAACTTCAATGCAAAAAATACCCAATTTACCTCATTGACCGCCTTCCTTTCTGTTCATTACCGTAGAGTAGGATGTAAACCGAAATTCAATATTCCAGTATGGAGGAGATATGAAGGAGAAAGGTCAGTGAAAGTGATCCCGATTTTTTCCGGAACGGCACGATCCCTATCTACATGTTTCTTGCTTTTATTCTGTCTGGTTTCCTGCGCGACGGTGCCGGTGACGGGCAGAAATCAGCTCAACCTGGTGTCTTCGGATCAGCTGATGGCCATGAGCACCGATTCCTACCGGCAGTTTCTTCAGCAGAATCAGGTGGTGACCGGCACTCAAAACGCTCGAATGGTCCAGCGGATCGGCCGCCGGGTCGCCCAGGCGGTGGAACAATACCTTCGGCAGCAGGGAAAATCCGATCTCATTCAGGGGTTTGACTGGGAATTCAACCTGGTTGAGGACGACAATATCAATGCCTTTGCCATGCCGGGTGGTAAGGTGGTGGTCTTTACCGGCATGCTGCCGGTGACTGAGAATGAAGCCGGTCTTGCAACGGTGATCGGCCATGAGGTGGCCCATGTGATCGCGCAACACGGGAATGAGCGGATGAGCCAGCAGATGCTGGCCCAGCTTGGAACCCAGGCCCTCGGGGTCGCTCTTCAGCAACAGCCCGAACAAACCCGTCAGCTTCTCATGGCTGCTGTCGGGATGGGCGCCCAGGTCGGTGTTCTGATGCCCTATGGCCGGCTTCAGGAATCGGAAGCGGATCGACTGGGGCTGATTTTCATGGCCATGGCCGGATATGATCCCCAGAAAGCGGTCGATTTCTGGCAGCGAATGGCTGCCGCCAACAAAGGCCAGGCGCCTCCCGAATTTCTGAGTACCCATCCCGCCCATGGCACGCGCATCCAAAATTTGAAGGAATACATGCCGGAGGCGATGCGGTATTATCGCGAATAATCCCGATCTTCAAAATATCCTTGCGTTGATCCACTCTTTCTCGAACGCGTTCCTAACTATATTCAACTTTGATTCGACAGGAGGATTCCATGACGTACCCTATCCGTATAAATCTGTTGAAGGAATCGTTTCGAGGCGATGTGATTCAGCCCGGCGATTCGGAATATACAAAAGCAAATAAGGTATACAACGCCATGATCGACAAGCATCCCGGTGTGATCGCACGGCGCGCCGATGCGGCCGATGTCATGGCCGCCGTCGATTTCGGCCGACCAATCTTTTACACGTGAACCAGGACATCGTTCCTTCCGTGTGATCGGCCGGAGATGATTCTGAAAAAAATACAATGAGGAGGCATTATGAAACAGTTCGATCTGCCTGAAGGATTTCAGGACATGCTGTCGTTCGGATTCATGGATGCCCTAATGGGCCGCAGATCCAGGCGGTTTTTCAGGGGAGCGGAAATACCCGACGGGGTATTCGCCTATAAATCCAAATTCGATCCGCTGCCGCTATCGGAGTTGGAAAAGCTGCTGGTTGTCGCAGCCGTCGGCGGCAATACCAGCTGGAACAACTTGATTTATCGGGCGAAAATTTACGCCCCCCACCTGTCTAATTACGCAGGCGCGGCCGGGGGCCGAACCTTCCCGTCGGCAGCCGGGTTTCACACCAGCAAGACCTTTTTTACCGATGATGACGGCGTCTATGTCCTGGACAACCGCGACGCGCCCGCTTCCGGAGATTGCAACTCCGACGGCGGCTTGGATCTCCACGAGGTGTTGACCGGGGTTCAAAAGAATATTCGTAAACTCCAGGACGGCCGGTTGAAACTCCCTCCGGAATCCCCGCATGTGGAGGCCCACAACACCTGGGTGGCAAATCGGCCTGGTGTGTTGTTGGTCATTCCGGTCGGGGATCTGGCCCAGCATGTACTGTTCAATATCTGTTACATGCTCCAGAACGGCCTGGTGCTTTTCGACGACATCCATAAGCGGGCCATACCCGGTGTCGAAAAGTTTAACCATATTGTGAATACCGACAACGTCTGGCCCATCACCTTTGTAGAGCAGTGGTCCTTGTCGGAGCTGACAGCGGAATTGTCCACCAGCTGTTATGCCGGTACTTTGATGCTCCAGGCCATGGGGCTCGGGGGATGGATGTTCAACGGCATCGATCCGTTTTCCATGATGGGCGCCAGCGGTGATCCCGAAGTGCCGGGCCTCGGATTTCGCTATGATTTTGATGAAGAGCGGTGGCCTTATCCCAATCCTACCGGTATAGAAGGGGTGATGGAGGCTTTTTGTCCGCCCCATTATCCGGATATGGCGGCGGCGGTGGAGGCGGTATGCGACCGGAAATTCGGCACCGGCGGTCCGTTCAACGCCGAAACCCCGGGTCCCTGGAAGGATTCGGCCAAAGTCCGTTCGGCGGCATTGGTGCATGATCCGGATTTCAGGGCTTGCGTTTCCCTCCAGGCCCAGTACGTGTGGGACACCTTCGGTAAGTTCCCCGGAACGGTCCCATCCGTCTTCCTCATCACCTACCTGCAGGCCCACCATCTGGACCTCGATTTTTATGATCAGTTTTATGAGCCGGGGGCTTACCTGAAATCCCATGCCGAGCACATGGACAAGTGGCATCCGGAATTCAAATAGAAAACGGGTGATCCATCGGGCGATTCGGATGGGTTTCCCGCTCTCCTGTCAGATTCGTTGCCGGGTCTGCGGATCAAACAGATGAAGGTGTTGGGATTCGAACGTCAGCGGAAGCAGATCGCCCCTGGCGACCCTCATCACACCGGGAACCCGTAACGTAAGAAGCGGTCCCTGCTTTTCCACGGCACCGTAGACCACTGTGTCGGCGCCCAGCGCCTCGATGAATTCCACCTGAAGGCGAAACCGGGCGGCGTCTTCCGCCGTAACGGTCAAATGTTCGGGCCGGATGCCCATCAGCACCGTTTCCCCTGCGTATTCAAGCAGATTCTTGTGCTCCTATTCCAACTCGAACATCACATTCCCCGAAAGCAACAGACGATGCGGTTCTTCCGCCGACCCCCCCCCAGGATATAGCCCGATGAATCCGTCATTGAAGACCTTGTAGACCAGGGTGGTGGTGACCGCCGGAGCCACCGCATAGGGCAGCCTTCTGCCGGCTGTGAACACTTTCTGAGTCACAAAAATTTCACGCCGTTTAAGGTTTTGATTTGTCTTGATTTCAGGCAGGCATCTGGTATAGACTCTCCCTTTGGATCTCGATATACTATACCGGTTTTGATCTCATGAACATCGTTTTGGGAATGATTTGAGGTGCCCCCGTGAGCTCCGAGACAGAGAACGAAAAATACCGCATCATCCTGGTGGAGGATCATCGCATCCTCAGGGAAGGATTGCGGTCGTTGCTCGCCTCCGTTCCGAACCTGGAGGTCGTGGGCGAAGCCGCCAACGGTCTGGAGGCGATCCGTTCGGTGGGCCATCTCCATCCCGATCTGGTGCTGATGGATCTCTCCATGCCCAAGATGGACGGTCTGGATGCCATTTCAGAGATCAAAAACATCTGCTCGGACTGCAAGGTCCTGGTGCTGACGGTCCACAAGGCGGAAGAATACATCTTTTCGGCTCTGAAGGCCGGGGCCAACGGCTACCTCTTGAAAGACGCCACCCACCAGGAACTCAAAGTCGCCATCGAAAATGTCCTGGCGGACAAGACCTACCTGAGCCCCGGGGTTTCCGAGACGCTGGTGGAGTTTTATCTGGACGGCAAGGAGCCCCCGAAACCGGAACCGGTGCTGGGGTCGCTCACCCAGCGGGAGCGGCAGATCCTCAAACTGATCGCCGAAGGGTACAAGAACAAGGGGATTGCCGATTACCTCTGCATCAGCATCAAAACCGTGGAGAAGCATCGGGCCAATCTGATGAAGAAGCTCGATCTCCACAGCGCCTCTGAATTGACCGTATATGCCATGGAAAAAGGCTTGATTACGAAGTAGGCCGAATACCGGTGCCGGCTCAGGCGGCCCGATTAGCCGTTTTCCGTACTTTTATACCCTTTTCAGGTTTGGTATACAACCGATGATTCTTTTCTGAAGCCGAAGATCGGGGCGGCGCCTCCCGGGACATTTTTCCGGCTTGGCGGCGGAAAAAGAGAGGGTTTCGGAAGGTAGAGCAGGGCCGTCGATGTTCGGCGGCCCTGCTGTGTGAAAATTAAATGTGATGAATGCTCCTATTCGCACAACTCGAACAGGGCCGCAGCACCCATTCCGCCGCCGATGCACATCGATTCCACGCCGTATTTGACGTTCCGTTCCCGCATGCGGTTCACCAGCTGTGCGCAGAGCTTGGCGCCGGTGCATCCCAGGGGATGGCCCAGTGCGATGGCGCCGCCGTAAACGTTGATTCGATCCATATACTTGTCGATGCCCAGCTCCCGAATGCAGTAAAGGGCCTGGGCCGCAAATGCCTCGTTGATCTCCCAGAGGCCGATGTCGGAGACCTCCAGCCCGGCCATCTTCAAGAGTTTGGGAATGGCGTACCGGGGTCCGACCCCCATTTCGTCGGCCTTGCATCCCACGGTGGTGTAATATTTGAGCTTGGCGATGGGGCTCACCCCCAGTTCCTTGACCTTCTCCTCGCTCATCAGGACCGTGGCGGCTGCGCCGTCGGTGGTTTGAGAGGAATTGCCGGCGGTCACCGTGCCGCCGATGGAAAAGACCGGATTCAGCTTGGTCAGTCCCTCCAGGGTGGTGGTGGGCCGGATGCCGTCGTCGAAATCCTGAAGGAAGGTTTCCTTCCGGTAGGTGCCGTCCGCATCCCGTTTGAATTTCACCGCCGGAGTGGGCACGATTTCGGTGTAACTCTTGTTCTTCAGGGCCTCTGCCGCCTTCATCTGGGAATTGTAGGCGAACGCGTCCTGGTCTTGCCGGGAGACCTCATAACGCCGGGCCACGTTCTCCGCGGTAATCCCCATGGAGACATATAGATCCGGGTGCTGCCGGGAGTAATCGGGATCAGGGCGGGGCAGGTTGCCGCCCATGGGCACGAAGGTCATCGATTCCACGCCGCCGCCCATGGCGATGTCGGACCAGCCGGCCATGATCCGCATGGCGGACTGAGCGATGGCTTCCAGGCCCGAGGCGCAGAACCGGTTGATGGTGGCCCCGGAGACCGATTCCGGAAAACCGGCGATCTGGCTGGCCACCCGGCCGATATTGAGGCCCTGTTCCGCCTCTGGAAAGGCGCACCCGATCATGACGTCGGCGATCTCTTTTCTGTCCAGGCCGGGGACCTTTTCCACCGCCGCGTTCAGGACAAAAGAGAGGAGTTCTTCCGGCCGGGTATCTTTAAACGCCCCCTTGTTGCGTCGGCAACCGGGGGTTCTGACTGATGAAACAATGTATGCATCTCTCATGGTAAGATCCTCCTTGATCTGATTTTGATCTGTAAGAGTCCGGAATTTAGTTTCTGAGGGGCTTGCCGGTCTTCAGCATATGCGCCACCCGGGCCTGGGTTTTTTCCTCTTTCCAGAAGTCGACGAAGGCGTCCCGCTCCAGTTTGAGGAGAAGGTCTTCATCCACCCGGCTGTTTTTCTTGACCTGTCCCCCGCTGATGACAAAGGCGATCCGTTCGGCCAGAAAGGCGTCGTAATCGGTGATGAAGTTGCCGCTTTTCATGTTGAAAATTTCGGCCTGAACCATGCCCTGGGCCGCCTGGCCGGTGACCCGAATCTGCCGCTTTACCGGCGGCTGATAGCAAGCGTCCACCATCCGCAGGACCTCTTTTTTGGCCTCCCCGATGAGGTGATCCCGGTTGAAGACGATGCGGTCCTCGGGTCCCAGAAAGCCGTTGGACCGGGCTTCGGCGGCTGAGGTGGAGATTTTGGCCATGGCGATGGACTGAAACACCGGCAGAAAAAACTTGGCCAGGTCGGCGTCGGTGACCGCATCGGGAATCGTGGAGATGAATTTCTTCCAGAGATTGGTGCAGCCGCCCCCGGCCGGAAGCAGGCCGACCCCGATCTCCACCAGGCCCATATAGAGTTCGGCATGGGCCACGATCCGGTCCGCCGCCAGACAGACTTCGCACCCGCCGCCCAGGGTCAGGCCGAAGGGCGCCGCCACCACCGGAAAGCTGGCGTACCGGGCTCGCTGCAGTCCCTCCTGGGCCAGTTTGAGAAAGTCATCGATTTCGGAAAACTTTCCTTCCCGGGCCAGCCCGGCCATGTAGGCCAGGTCGCCGCCTGCGGAAAAAGCGCCGGGCATGCCGCCGGCCTGATTGCCGATCACTACGCCCACGCCGTTTTCATCCACGTAATCCATGGCCTCGGCCATGAACTCGACGATCTCCCGGTTGATGGCGTTCATCTTGGTGTGAAACTCACAGCAGAAGACCCCGTCGCCCAGATCGATGAGAGAGGCCGATTTACAGGATTTGACCGTTTTGCCGGCCGCCTTGAGCAGTTCCAGAGAGATGAGATTGTCGCCGGTCTCGATCGGCTTGTAGGTATGAGAGGCGAGATCGTAGAAAAACCGGGTCGCCCCTTCGGTCTTGTAAAAAGCGGTGTTGCCGTCGGCCAGCATCTGTTTGACCTTTTGGGGCACCGGAATGCCTTCGTCCTCCATTCGATCAACGGAGCGTTTCACGCCGATGGCGTCCCAGGTTTCAAAGGGGCCC
>JBEPWQ010000147.1:0-8851 GCA_041642315.1 Desulfobacteraceae bacterium
TGAGGATGGCCTTTTCGATGCTGTTGATCACCGAGGTATCCCACGGCTGAATGGTGATCAGCCGGCTTTCGGGAACCGAAAGGGAGGCCATCTGGTTCAGAGGCGTCTGGGTGCCGTAGTAATCGACCCGGATACCGTCTAACAGCGACAAAGAGGCGCGCCCGGTGCGGACCCGTTTGAGTTCGTTCTTGAGGGCGGAAATGGATTTGTCCATCCGCTCCCGGGTTTCCTGATAAATCGAATTCAGCATGTCTTCACCCTCGCATTTCTAATCGTCCGTATCCCTCACCCGTCCGGATTTTCCGGAAACGGCAAATCGGCCGGGGTCCTTTTCCGCCGTCGTTTTCCGCTACAGACCGATCCAGGAACCGACCGCTTCCCCGCAGACCACCCGCTGAAGACTTCCGCCCTCATTCATATTGAATACCACCAGGGGCAGTTTGTTGTCCATGGCCAGAGAAATGGCGGTCATGTCCATGACCTTCAAACGCTGCTCCAGAACCTCCATGTAGCTGATCCGCCGAATGAACCGGGCGTCCGCATGGAGGACCGGGTCGGCGCTGTAGAGGCCGTCGACCTTGGTCGCCTTCAGCAGGATTTCGGCATGGATCTCCTGCGCGCGAAGCACTGCGGCGGTGTCGGTGGTAAAATAGGGGTTCCCGGTTCCGGCCGCGAAAATCACCACCCGCCCCTTCTCCAAATGGCGCACCGCCCGCCTCATGATGTACGGCTCGGCCACCTCGTGCATGGATATGGCGCTCTGAACACGGGTCTGAACCGCTCGTTTTTCCAGAGCATCCTGCAGGGCCAGGCTGTTGATTACGGTGGCCAGCATCCCCATATGATCCGCGGATGCCCGGTCCATGTCGTAGGAGCTGGCGGCAACCCCTCTGAAGATGTTGCCGCCCCCCACGACGATGGCGACCTGAATATCGAGGGCGAGCAGGGTGCGTATTTCCTCCGCCACATACTGAATCACGGGCGGAGAAATGCCGAAGCCCTGATCGCCCATCAGGGCTTCGCCGCTCAGTTTCAGGACAATCCGTTTGAATTTTGGGGATGCCACCGTCTCTTATTCTCCCAGTTGAAATCGGGCAAACCGTTTGATGGTGATATTCTCGCCGGTCTTGGCGATCACCTCGTTGAGGTAATCGGCGATGGTCACCTCGGGGTTCTTGACATACGGCTGGTTCATCAGGCAGGCTTCTTTGATGAACTTGCTGAGCTTGCCTTCCACGATCTTGTCGACCACCTGCTCCGGCTTGCCCAGCTCCAGTGCCTGCGCCCGATAGATCTCTTTTTCTTTGAGCACCACATCCTCCGGCACATCCTCCGGAACGATTCCGGCCGGGCCGGTGGCGGCGATGTGCATCGCGATGTTTCTGGCAAACGCTTTGAAATCGTCGGTTTTGGCCACAAAATCGGTTTCGCAGTTGACCTCCACCATGACCCCGAGTTTGCCTCCCATATGAATATACGACTCGATCACCCCTTCGGACATGGCCCGGCCGGCGCGTTTCTGGGCGGTGGCCAGCCCCTTTTTCCTGAGAAAATCGATCGCCTGATCCATATCGGCGCCGCACTCGGCCAGCGCCTCCTTGCAATCCATAATTCCGGCTCCGGTCTTCTCCCGGAGCTCTTTTACCATAACCGCGGTAATTTCTGACATCTTATTTATTCTCCTGTTTGCTCAGCTTCGGTCGTCTCTTCTTCGGTCACCGCTTCTTCCGATTCGGGGGATTCGGTGGTGGCCCGCTTGATGATCTCCACGACGGGACCATCGGTTCCGTCGGAGATGACCTTCCGTTCTCCCGGTTTCAAATCGGCGCCGGCGGCGGTCACCTCTTCCGTCTCCTCGGTTTCCTTGTCGGCCGCGGCCTGCTGTTTCTCGGCCAGCAGCTCCCTGCCCTCCTGGCAGGCATCCGCGACTCTGGAAGTCAGCAGCCGAATGGAGCGGATTGCGTCATCATTGCCCGGAATGACATAATCGATCTCATCGGGATCGCAATTGGTGTCCACGATGGAAACAATGGGGATGCCGAGCCGATTGGACTCTCGAACCGCAATCGCTTCGTTCTTCGGGTCGACGATGAAAATCGCCCCGGGAAGCCGGGTCATTTCCCGGATGCCGCCCAGGTTGTTGTCGAGTTTGACCCGCTCCTTGGCCAGCATCAACCGTTCCTTTTTGGTATACAGGTTGAGGGTTTCCTCGTCGTTGAGGACGTCGTTGAGATGATTGAGCCGATCGATGCTCTGTTTGATGGTCTGAAAGTTGGTCAGCATGCCGCCCAGCCACCGGTTGTGCACGTAAAACATCTCACACCGGTTGGCCTCCTCGTAAATACTGTCCCGCGCCTGTTTTTTGGTTCCCACAAACAGAACCGACCGCCCGTTGCCCACGGTGTCTTTGATAAAATCATAGGCGGTTTTAAACATCCGGACCGTTTTCTGAAGGTCGATGATATAGATGCCGTTTCTGGCCCCGAAAATATACGGTTTCATCTTGGGGTTCCACCGCTTGGTCTGATGGCCGAAATGGACGCCCGCCTCCAACAATTCTTTCATGGTTACGTATGCCATTCAAAAACTCCCTTCTTTGGTTGTTCCACCGCTCTTTTCGACCCCGGCCCCCACTTTCCCCGGGAAAGCACCCGGAACCGGGTCCAAGAGCGTGTGTTTTCGTAATCGAATAAGTGTATCAAATAAAAGCGGTTTGGACAACATTTTTTTTATTTTTCCGGAGCCGCATCCTCTTCCGGGCCCCTGTTCCGCTTCCGCAGCACGGCGACCCGGTCCAGGCCGCTGTAATCCTGCTCAAAGCGTATCTCTGAATACTCCCCGCATTCGCGGCCGGCGGCTTCGATGTCGTGGCGCTGATCATACCCGATTTCCATCAGAAGCAGACCTTCGGCGGTCAGGTATTTATGGGATCGAAGCATGAGGTGGCGAATCGCGGAAAGCCCGTCGGCACCTCCGTCCAGAGCGCCGGTCGGTTCATACGCTCGAATCTCAGGCGCAAGCCCCGCCAGGTCCTCCGTCCGAATATAGGGGGGATTGGAAATGATCATATCCAAATGTGAAGCGGCCGGTCGAATCGCCTCAAACCAGTCTCCGCAGAAAAAGAAGATCTTCCCACCCGCACCATGGCGAATCGCATTTTCCAGGGCCACCCGAAGCGCTTTTCGGGATTTGTCGGACGCAAAAATCGTACTCCCGGACCGCTCCCGGTGGAGCGCCAGCGCAACCGCCCCGGAGCCGGTCCCCGCATCCAGAATGCGGGGAGATGCACCCGAAGATGCCGGAGGCAGAAGCGACAACGCGGTCTCCACCAAACATTCGGTCTCCGGCCGCGGTATCAGCACCTCGGAATCGACTCTCAGGCGCATGGACCAGAATTCCTTTTCCCCCACGATATAGGCCACCGGCTCCCGCCGAGAGCGTCGCTGAATCATGCGCTTGTAGTCGGCCAGCTCATGTGCCATCAGCGGCTGGTCATAGCGCACATACAGATCGATCCGCTCCATCCCCAGCATATGGGAGAGCAGGATTTCTGCCGAAGCTCTCGGGTTTTCGATTTGGCGGGACTTAAAGTAGGAGGTGGTCCATCGCAGGAGTTTAAGGATGGTCCATGGCGGCGCTTCGCCGGGTGACCGGTTCGTCATGTTGGAGTGCCTGGGCCTGGTAAAAGGTCGTCAGTTCTTCGATAACCACATCCAGGTCGCCCTGAAGTATGGTTTCAAGCTTATACAGGGTCAGGCCGATACGGTGATCCGTGACCCGGCCCTGGGGAAAATTGTAGGTTCGAATTCGACCGCTTCGGTCGCCGGTGCCGATCTGGCTTTTTCGCTCTTCGGACCGCTGTTCATTCTGCTCCCGCTCTTTCTGATCCAGAAGCCTGGCCCGCAGCACCTTCATCGCCTTGTTCTTGTTTTTGAGCTGGGATTTTTCGTCCTGGCAGGTGACCACCAGGCCGGTGGGCAGATGGGTGATGCGCACCGCCGAATCGGTGGTGTTGACCGACTGGCCTCCCGGCCCGGTGGCCCGGTAGACATCGACCTTGATCTCGCCGGGATCGATATGGATTTCCACGTCTTCCGCCTCGGGCAATACCGCCACCGTCACGGCGGATGTATGGATTCGGCCCTGGGTTTCGGTTTCCGGAACCCGCTGAACCCGGTGGGTGCCGCTTTCATATTTCAACCGGCTGTAAGCCCCCCGGCCCTGAACCATGGCGATGACCTCCTTCAACCCGCCGACCCCGGTGGGGTGGTGGGTCATGATTTCGATTTTCCACCCCTGGGTTTCCGCATATCGGCTGTACATACGATATAGATCGGCGGCGAACAGGGCCGCCTCATCTCCGCCGGTGCCCGCGCGAATCTCCAGCAGCACATTTTTGGCATCGTTGGGGTCCTTGGGCATCAGCAGCCTTTTCAGCTCCGTTTCCAGGGAGGCCTTTCGTTCGTTGAGCGCTTCCACCTCTTCCCGGGCCAGCTCCTTGATCTCCGGGTCACCGTCTCGAAGCAGGGCCATGCTGCCTTCGAGTTCTTTCAGCACCCCCTTGTATTCCCGGTACGGGGTGATGATCTTGGTGACGTCGGAATGCTCCCGGGCGTACTGCTGGTATGCATCCAGATCCTTCACCACTTCCGGATCACTCAACAATTGTTCCAGTTCGGTATGGCGTTTTTCAACCCCTGCCAGTTTATCAAACATCGCGTGTTCGGCCCGTGTCGTCTTTCATTATTCGGCGGACTGTTTCTGCTGGAACTTTTCATACTTCTTTCGAAACCGTTCAATTCGACCCGCGGTATCCACCAGTTTCTGCTTTCCGGTAAAAAACGGATGGCACTGAGAGCAGATTTCCACCCGGATATCCGGTTTTGTGGAACCCACCTCCATTTCAAACCCGCAGGCGCACTTGATCTTGGCCTGCCTGTACTCAGGATGAATATCTTTTTTCATCGTATTTCAACCCTTTCTTTCTCAAATTCGGTTAGGTGTTCATGGACTCCAGAAAATGTTTATTATCCTTCGTTCCATTCATTTTTTCAAGTAAAAATTCGAGACTGTCCACCGGATTCAATGAAGCCAACAGTTTCCTCAGTATCCAGACTCGGTTCAGGATCTCGGGCGGCAGCAGAAGCTCCTCTTTACGGGTTCCCGATTTCTTGATGTCGATGGCGGGGAAGAGCCGCTTGTCGGCCAGCCGCCGATCCAGCTGAATCTCCATATTGCCGGTCCCCTTGAATTCTTCGAAAATCACCTCGTCCATGCGGCTGCCGGTGTCGACCAGGGCGGTGGCGATGATGGTGAGGCTTCCCCCCTCTTCGATGTTTCTGGCCGCGCCGAAAAACCGCTTCGGCCGCTGGAGCGCGTTGGAATCGACACCGCCGGAAAGAATCTTGCCGCTGGGCGGCACCACCGAGTTGTAGGCCCGGGCCAGCCGGGTGATGCTGTCGAGCAAAATGACCACATTCTTTTTGTGCTCCACCAGCCGCTTGGCCTTATCGATCACCATTTCGGCCACCTGCACATGGCGCTCGGCCGGTTCGTCGAAGGTGGAGCTGATCACCTCGCCCCTGACGGAACGCTCCATGTCGGTCACCTCTTCCGGGCGCTCATCGATCAGCAGCACGAAAAGATCGATATCGCTGTGATTGGCGGTGATGCTGTTGGCGATGAACTGGAGCAGCATGGTTTTGCCGGACCGGGGCGGTGACACGATCAGCCCCCGCTGACCGAAACCGATGGGCGTCATCAGATCCATGATTCGAGTGGAGAAATTCTCGGAATCATTCTCAAGGTCAATTTTTTTGTTGGGATAGAGGGGGGTCAGATTGTCGAAAAGAATCTTTTCCCTGGCGACCTCCGGATCCTCGTAGTTGATCGCCTCCACCTTGAGGAGCGCAAAATACCGTTCGGATTCTTTCGGCTGACGAATCTGGCCGGACACCGTATCTCCGGTTCTCAGGTTGAACCGTCGAATCTGGGACGGAGACACATAAATATCGTCCGGCCCGGGCAGGTAATTGTAATTGGGCGCTCTCAGAAATCCGAATCCGTCCGGCAGAATCTCCAGAGTCCCTTCCCCATAAATCAGGCCGTCTTTCTCGATCTGGGCCTGGAGCAGGGCGAAAATCAACTCCTGCTTCCGCATCCCGGCAGCCCCGTCAATATGGTAGTCCTTGGCCAACTTGGTCAATTCGCTGATTTTCTTCTCTTTTAGCTCCGAAATGTTCATTAATAGATAACCCCGTTAAGAATTAAATTTTGGCGTGTTACCATCCATGCGATTCCACAATTTTCAAATCCTCTATTCGGGCATCACATCTGATTGTAAAACCGGTCACCGGGACAAATTCTCGATTTCAATGTGTCGTGCAAATCTTATGTTAGTTAAGAAGCGCTAACAAACGCTCGGAATCGGAGATATCGTGGACTGGTTCCATAACTTTGGTATGGAGATTTTAAAAATTTGGGTTGAATCAAGACAGAAGAAATTTGTAAGGTGATTTATCCATAGGCGGGTTGAAGTGCCGTGATATGGACTTTGCTTATACCAATGGTCTCGAGTATGTCAAGGGATTTCAGCCGTCTTGCGGAAGTTATTTATTATATTCCAAACCACTTTCTTTATTCGGTCCCCTAAAGTAATACCGAAGCCGATGAAATCAATATCGAAAGAATCATTTTTTATCCAAAAAATCGATCTTCCCGAGAATCGGGGCGCTTTTCTGGTCGGCGGGTCGGTCCGAGACCTCCTGCTCGACCGCTGTCCGGAGGACTGCGACATTGCCGTTCTGACGGATGTACGGTCCTATGCCGCCGAAACCGCCCGCCGTCTCGGAAAACATCCCATCCGCATCGGGAAACCGGGCAAACGGGTCTACAGAATCGTCACGGATGCACACACCTATGATATCGCCCCGGTGAACGGACCCACGATCGAAAGCGACCTGAGACGAAGGGATTTCACCATCAATGCCATGGCATTTTCCCTCTCGACCGGAAAACTGATCGACTGTACCGGCGGATCGAACGATCTGAGGCAAAAACGTATCCGCATGGTCTCGGAACAGGCCTTCCTGAATGATCCCATTCGTCTGGTGCGCGCCTATCGGTTCGGGGCCATGCTCGACTTCGATATCGATCCGTCCACCGCCGAGGCGATCCGCCGGCATGCCGGAAGAATCGAGACGGCGGCCGGGGAACGGGTCTGGGCGGAATTATCGAAAATCTTTGCTCGCGCGTCATCCCACACCTGGATCATTCAAATGGTCGAGTCGGGTCTCTTATACGGCATCTTTCCGGATATCAGGAGATTGAAAGGGTGCACGCAAAACCGATATCACGCGTTCGACGTTCTCGATCATACCCTTCAGGCCTTTTCCGGTCTGGAGTCGATTCTTCAGGCTGGGGTCTCCATACCCGCGGATATCTTCAGGAGGCTCGAACCGCTGATTGCCGAAAAAAAGTGCGCACCCCTGAAGCTTGCCATGCTCCTTCATGATATTGGAAAACCGGCGACACGCAGCCGGGACGACCGGGGGAACATCCATTTTTACGGCCACGAGAAAACCGGGGCCGATCTTTTTGAAGGAATCGCCGAACGGTTGAAGCTGTCCAATGTCGAAGCCCGGTGTATCCATGGACTGATACGGCACCACCTCAGGCCGCTGCACCTGTTCAACGCCGAACAGGCCGGAACCTTGACCCGCCGGGGAATCATCCGTCTTTTCATGCGGCTTGGGGAGGATACCCCCCTTCTTCTTCTCCACGCACTGGCCGACAGACAGGGCAAGACCGCGGCGGGAAGAGAACCGGATGCATACCGGCGCTTCATCATCGGTTTGATGAAAGACTATTTTTTACGATTTCAGCCCCGGAAGGAAATGAAACCGCTGATCACGGGGCATGATCTTCGACGGGAATTCGGCCTTCCCCCCTCCCCCCTCTATGGGCGGATACTCGCACGGGTGGAGGAGGAAAGGCTCGCCGACCCTTTTTTCGGACGCCGCGAAGCGCTTCGGCTGGCCGAAAGGCTGATCCGGGAAGCGCGAAACCGGGAGTACAAGACACCCGGATTCAGCGAAGAGAGGCCCTGAATTCGACATTCAGAGCCTGATCGGTTCCGCATTCAGGACTGAAGGGCTATTTTTTGACCTCATCCAGGGCGGCGAAGATTTTGTCCCGAATCTCATCCACCTTTCCGACGCCTTCGATCTGAATGTACTTGGGGGCGCCGGCGGCGCCGGAGCCTTCCCATTTTTTATAATAATCGACCAGAGGTTCGGTCTGCTCATGATAGACCTCCAGGCGTTTCTTGACCGTGGCTTCCTGATCATCTTCGCGCTGAATCAGCGGCTCTCCGGTGACATCGTCTTTCATGTCCTCCTTGGGAGGATTGAACACGATATGATAGGTTCGACCGCTGGGCAGGTGAACCCGTCGGCCGCTCATCCGCTTGATGATCTCTTCATCGGGCACGCTGATCTCGACCACCGCGTCGATGGGCACGCCGGCCTCTTTCATGGCTTCGGCCTGGGGGATGGTGCGGGGAAAACCGTCGAAGAGGAAGCCTTTCTGGCAATCGGGCTCCTTGATCCGCTCTTTGACCAGACCGATGATGACATCATCCGGAACCAATCCGCCGGAATCCATGTATTCTTTGGCTTTTTTCCCGAGATCGGTACCCGCCTTGACGGCGGCACGGAGCATATCTCCGGTGGAAATCTGAGGAATATCGTACCTGTCTTTAATATAATTCGCTTGCGTTCCTTTGCCGGCACCGGGCCCGCCCAACAGAATCAGCCGCATAGACCTTTCCTCCTTTTCAAAATCGGGATCA
>JBEPWQ010000148.1:0-8847 GCA_041642315.1 Desulfobacteraceae bacterium
ACCGGGAGAATCCCCCGGGGTGGCCTTTCTACCATTCAGGCTTGGCCAAAACGATGATCAACGCCCAAAAGCGGATGAGTATATAAAAATTCCCGTCCACTGATCAAGCACTATTCTCATGGAATTCCCGGATGCATACCGTCGCCCGATGTGATATCCTTCTTTGAAGGCGATCGAATCCGGTCGGCGATCGATGTGAAATGAAACCAGAGGAGGAAAAAAGAATGCCGGAGATTACCCGCGAATGGATCGAAACCCTGATCGGCGATTACCTGAAAGACCCGGTGCGAAACGCCATTTCCCCCGGCGGCACGGAACCGGCGTTTGCCGCACCCCTGGTGGGTTTCTGCCGGGGGGATGATCCGATTTTTGAGACCATCAAGGGACATATCGGTGAATTCTATTGGACTCCGAAGGAGGCTTTTCAACAGGGATTTCCAGACCTGACGGTGTCTCCCGACCAGTTGACGGTCATCGCCTGGATTCTTCCCCAGACCCGGGCTACCAAAAAAGAGCACCGGGCCTGCAAGGCGTTTCCCGGAAAGCGGTGGAGCCAAATCCGCCTCTTCGGGGAGCGGATCAATGAACACCTTCGCCGGCACCTGGAAATCCACCTGAACGAAGAGTCCATTCCGGCTGCGGCCCCGGCCCTGTCCCCCGCCTGGGAAAAAAAGGAATCCCCCCGGTACGGGTATGCCTCCACCTGGTCGGAACGGCATGCGGCCTATGCCTGCGGCCTGGGCACCTTCGGCCTGTCGGACGGGCTCATCACCCCGGTCGGCAAGGCGATGCGGGTCGGATCGGTCGTGGCCCGGATCGGACTCGAATCCTCCGGCCGCCCCTATGAAGACCCCCACGCCTACTGCCTCCATCACGCCCGGAACCGATGCGGCATCTGCATCTCCCGATGCCCGGCGGGCGCCATTTCCAAGTCCGGCCACGACAAGGTCAAATGCCGCACCTACATTCGGCAGGTGACCCGCCCCCATGTGGAGACCCATCAACTGGGAATTCCGGTCAATGCCTGCGGCCTGTGCCAGGTGAAGGTGCCCTGCGAATCCCGCATTCCGGCCGAACTGCTTCCGGATACCATTGAAACCGGCGCGCCCGGTCCGGGGAATGTGTATGGAAAGGATACCCCATGACAGACTTCACCGTATTGCTGGTCGCCGTCATCGGCGGCGTAGCCATCACCATTCAAGGCCAGTTCATGGGCGTCATGGACCAGCGCCTCGGCACCAAGGAAAGTGTTTTCCTCACCTATGCGATCGGGGGGCTCATTATTTCGCTCTTCTTATGGGCGACCCGATTCGGCAATCTAAGGGAAATGCGCGAGGTGCCCTGGTACGCATATACATCAGGGCTGCTGGGCCTGGTCATCGTGGGGTCGATCAGCTATGCGGTGCCCCGGCTGGGGGTCTCCCGAGCCTTTACCGTGCTGGTGGCGGCCCAGTTTGTCGTGGCCGTGGTCATCGACCATTACGGCCTGTTTTCAGCCGCGGTGCAGCCGGTGACCAGCCCCCGACTGCTGGGGCTGGCCCTGATATCGGTCGGCGTCTGGCTGGTGGTCCGGAACGGATGATTCACATCCGTACCGGACCTTTCGGGGTTACAGCGCCGCCATCAGTTCGGGCACCGTCTCCTTGGGGCTGATCTTGTACCAGCAGTTCTTCAGTCGGCCGTTCTCATCGATCAGAAAGGCGGACCGGATGATCCCCATGGAGGTCTTGCCGTACATCTTCTTTTCGCCCCAGACCCCGAACGCCTCGGCGATCCGATGATCCGGGTCGCTGAGCAGCGGAAACCCCAGGCCATTCTTCTCGTCGAATTTCTTCTGCTGGGCCGGTGTATCCGGGCTGATGCCGACAGCGGCCACCTCTTTTTTCTGAAGATCGGGCAGTGCGTCCCGCACCGCCTGGGCCTGGGTGGTTCACCCGGAGGTGTTGGCTTTCGGGTAGAAGAAAACAAAGAGTTTTCTACCCTCGTAATCGCCGAGCCTGATCGGGTGTTGATTTTGATCCGGTGCTTCGAATGCCGGGGCGCGGTCGCCGGGGTTCAGTGCTGCCATGTGGACCTCCTCTGGTTGAATTTTGGTGAAGGATTTCTAAATGAACCTCCTGTTGGCTCTCCAAAAATAGGGGCGGCTCCACGCACCGTCAACTGTTTGAACGGCGAACCCCTATCCAATTTAGACATTAAGCTTTTCCGATTTCAGCGCGTATGCCACGGCGATTCCGACCAGAAAGCCGGCCGCCAAATTCGAGGCGAGCGTGATCCCCACGATGAGAATCGGAATGAACAGCTCCTTGCGCGTGTTCATATCCAAAAGGGTCAGGCTCAGCTGTGCGCCGGCAAAGATCAGAAGGACCCCGAGCGCGGCCATGGGGAGCAGGTAAATGACGCCCATGAGATGTTCCCCCAGAAGAAGGGCCAGAACGATAAAAACAGCGCCGATGATCAGGTTGGATCCCCCGGTGCGGGCGCCGAAGCGGTATCGGGAAGCCAGACCGCCGGCGCCGTGGCACATGGGCATGCCGCCCAGAAAAAAACTCATCAGATTGGCCAGGGCCATGCTGATGCAGAGCGCCCGGTAGGTGACCCGACGCCCCTCATTGGGAAAATACTGTTTCGACAGATCGGCATTGGCCACGACAGCGTTTCCGAGCGTCATCGGTATCTGCGGCAGCACCAGCACCAGAAGGGCGAAGGAAAAATCAGCGGCCGAAGGAAGCCCGTAAGGAAACCAGTCGGGCAGGTAGAAACCGAGCCGGATTTGCGCCAGGCCTTCCCGTGTTCCCAAGAAAATGCCGGTGAAAAGGCCTGCCCCCACGACGACCAGGGCCGCCGGCAATCGTCTGTTTTCCAGCAGCAGGAGGGTCAGTATGCCGAGTATCCCGCCGATGATCAGCCCGACGGGAATCGGCCCCAGGCTCTGAAGGGTCAGGTAAGGCTCCGCCGCCTCGCGCAGGGCCTGAAACCTTGAAGTGCCCAGCATCAGCTTGACACCCTGGGTGACCAGCAGAACCCCGGTCGACAGCTGGACCCCGCGAATCACAGGCTTGGGGATATACCGGCCTATGAGGGTGATGATGCCGGTCCCGCCGATCACCAGAAGGAAAAGGAATATCCACAAGCTCGAAGCCTGTATCTGACTGGCCGTGATTCCGGTGGCGATGGCATAGGCGCTGATCACCTTCATGGGCTCCACGGGGCTGGTGACCTTGAAATAGAGCCCTGCAAACACATAATACAGCCCGACGCCCAGAAACAGACCCAATGGGTTGAGGCCGTTGATCAGAATCATGCCGATGGCCAACGGCAGAACGGTACCCAAATCACCGAGGCTGCCCGCCAGCTCCATACGGTTGAAGCGATAAGATGACACGGCGATGGATCGACGGCGGGTCGTTTCAGCTGCATCCATGTTGATTCCTCCCGGCTTTTCCTTGTGGCGGTTTATTGACCGCCCATGGATAGGATTTAGGTTGTATTAAATTCACGATTATTATATTAATCGTAACAGTAAAAGTCAACACAATTGGTGCGGCCGCGCGTGAAGCGGTTTTCAGGATTATGATTGAATCATTGAGGACCCATGAAAAAAGAGAAAAAAACATCGGAAATCCAACATCCCAATACACTTTCGGCGCCGGAGCCGAACTATAACGGGCGTATTTTTTCCGCCCCGGATCAGGACAGATACCTCGATTCGGTCCAGCTCAATCAATTGGAACAATCTTTTCGTGACTGGACCGAGGCATCCCGGCGTTCGGATGTCCGCCAGGCCCGGCAGCGTATTTTACTCATTTTTTTAATTATCCGATACGCCGGGGCCAAGTTGAATGAAACATTGAACCTCGATCCGGAGCGGGATTTCGATTTTGAAAAGAAATTTGTGAGACTCGGCCGGCAGAAGGAAAATTCCGGCCGCTCCCGGCGGGTTCAGCTGTCCGGAAGACTGTGTCAGGAAATCCGAACGAAAATCGCCGATCTAAGTGCAAATAATATCCACGACATTTTCCATGCGGACCCCGGCTTTGTCAGACGCAAGTTCTATGAACGGGCGGAAGCCTGCGGAATCGCCAAACAGCTGGGGGCACCGGAGATTCTGCGTAAATCGCGGGGGGTTGAGCTGATGCAGCACAATCTGCCCCTACCGGCCGTCCAGGTGCTTCTGGGGCATTCCACGCCCAACCTGACCTCATCCTATGTCTCTTTTTCCGAAGATGAGATGCAGCAGGTGACCCGGTCCATTGTTGAGAAAGAATTTTCCCTCAAAACCAGCGCGCGCAATTGTTTTTACGGCAAAATTCAAACCCTTCATCAAGGCGATATTCAGACCCGCGTGGAGATGGAGACCATCGGCGGACAGACCCTCTCCACGGTGATCACCAACGACAGCGTGCAGCGGCTCGGTTTGAAACCGGGCAGGCTGATCACGGCCGAGGTCAAGGCCCCATGGGTGATGCTCCACAAAAGCGGCCACATGCAGGAATGCAGCGCAGACAATCGGTTCGAAGGCGTTGTTGAAAAAATCACTCGGGGAGAAATCACTACAGAATATCTGGTGCGGATTTCCGATGGGACGGAGATATGTGCGGTCGTGACCACCGAAAGCAGCCGTCGATTGGCCCTGAAACGAGGCGATACGGCCTGGGTGCTCTTCAGCAGCTACTCGGTTGTGCTGCTTTCTGATTGAAGAAAAGCCGGTTCGTGGCTCAAAACGCAGTCCCTCCTGAAAAACGGAATCAAAAGCGGATTTCTGCCCGGACCCCTCAGGATCTCGAAGAGGAGGGCCACGTTGATGATAAAGACGAACAGGGAGCGCTGCATGAATCCTTTCCAGTGTAAAGGGGGGTCCAAAAACAAAAAGGCCACGAAGAACGGGCGGATTTGCCCTGCCTTCGTGGCCTTGATTAGGATAATTGATACGGTTATGTTTGCTGATGTTTCAACGCCTTCTTGGCGTTTGAATATCCGGGAGACCTCTTAACGCAAATATGTCGGTGTTGTCAACACCTTTTCAGAAATTGTGTTTCACCGGTCAATCCGATGACCGGCTGATTTCATTACGGAGTTGCCGAACTTCTTCAATGGGCAATTCAGTGGCTTGGGCGATCTGATCCTCGGTCAGAACGCCCAATTGAAGCAGGTTTCGGGCGGTTTCTTTCCTGCCTTCTTTTCTGCCTTCTTCTCTCCCGATACGTTCGGCGGTTGTGACATATGGCATTTTGATCTCCTCCTCATACTTCGTGAGTTCTCGGTGGTACGCCTTCTCCAGATCCTCCGGAAGCGCCATGATCCAATCGATGAACCGGTACAGGTCGATGATTTCCTGTTTTGTCCATCCGTGGCGGTACAGGGACTTGCTCAGGTTCAGCTTGAGTGCCAACCGTTCCCGATCGTCTTTCCGGGTCTCCATGGTGCGCAGATGCGCCATGACCCCAACGGCGAATGGATTAGAAGTACCCAAGCCTCCTCTCCGTCCTTTTTTCAGACCTTCACCAGCTGATCGGCCAGGCGGAACCCGATGTCGGATTCGCGGGTGATCTGCCGAAGTTCCTTATCCAGCAGCTCATAGCCCCGGGACCAATCAATCTCCCGGGCGATGTGGGGAAAGAAAAATTCCATGAATTCCTGGAAATAAGCGCTCAGGATTTCTTTCCAGGGGCTGTCGTAGTCGTCTCGGGCCGTCATGTAAGCGTGATGTCGTAATATTCCAGTGTGCGTGGCCAGGTTTTCGGTGAAATCGCCGATTTCTTATTCATTATAGAATCAGCCGTTGATTCCGTCAATCATTTCGGCAGGCCATCATACTGCTTTTCCCGCCTGTTTCCGTCGGCGAACTTCGTTGACGTCCACCACCACGTCCTGCAGGGGCTGGCGGCCCGTAGGCTTGGCCGTCCCTTCAAGAGAGAAAATTCTGATCATTTCAACTGGAAAACGATGCTGATTTCCAACGGCACCGGGCGGCTGATCAGCCCCGCGGGCGGTTTCGGAAAGGGGGACGCATCCCGCACCGCTTTGAGGGCCGCCTGGTTCAGGAGCCGGTGCCCGGTAGAGCCCGCCGGGGCCGCATCGGTGGCGCGGCCGTCCGGATGGAGAATAAACCGGACTGCGACCGCCCCCTCGATCCGGCGCCTGCGGGCGGAAAAGGGATAGTGCTTGTGCCGCTCGATCCTCCTCCGGACCGTATTGAAATACGCCTGTGAGGCGCCTTTGTCGGGCTTTGTCGAAGGGGCGGATTGGGCAGGCGTCGAGGTCGATTCATTCGCCGGGGGTTGCGGAGCGGCATTCGAGGGTTCGGCCGGCGGACGCCAGGCACGGGGTTCGAATGCGGCGACCTTCGGGGGACGGGGAGCGGCCATCGGCTCAACCACGGAGGGCCGAGGCCTGATCGGTTTCGGCGCGACAGGGCGCGGCGGGGGTTTGGGGACCGGTGCGGAAGGAACCGGCGGCACACGGGGTCAAAGGGGAGGCGGAGACGGCCGGGAGCGGTTAGGGGGCTTTGGAATGGATCTGGCTGCCGGTGCTTCCGGGACCGGCAATTCAATTTCGATGTATCGGACATTCTCGGTCCGGTACACATCGGCGATTCGGACCAGGATCACCGCATGAAACCCGATGGATAGGATCAGAAATCCACGCAGAAGCCAGTTGGCCTGCCCGTATCCGGAACCCGCCATTTCAGCCGTTCTCACCGGAGATCCTTTTCGGTCGCCAGACACAGCCGGCCGGCGCCGGCGGCTTTGGCCACATCCATCACCGCCACCGCCTGATTGAGAATCACCGAACGATCCGCCTTGATCGTCACCAGTCGATCTTCCGCGCCCTGAATGCGGGATTGAAGCGCCTGAAACAGCTCATTCAGGGCCACCTCCCGGCCCTCCAGAAAGGTACGGCCGTCGGCGAAAACCGGAGCGATGGTCGCGACAAAACACAAAAGCCCGTAAATGATATGAATTCTTTTTAGGAGGATCATCGTCTTATTCCGGAAATAGAGTTTCCCAAATCTAGTCTCAATTCCCTAAAACAAAAAAAGCCGCGAACACATGGGGCGATACCGCGCCCGCTGCCTTCGTGGCTTTATTCATTGAAAAGGGTGGTGCTGAAATTTTGAAAATGACGCCTTCTTGGCGTCACGATATAAGCGGGGATGTATATGAATTCCCGGAAGGAAGTCAAGCAAAAATCGGTTTCAGACCGACAATTTCTTTCACCGCAACAGATGCGCGGCGATATAGTTGGAACCGGCGAATGTGAAATCGAACACTTCCGGAAATTCGATGGGATCGAATTCGCTACGCCCCGAAATAACCGATGTCAATCCGAAAACCGATGTGGTAGGATATTTGACAGCGACTGAGAAAACCATTGACAAATAAGAAAAAATATTATTTAGGATAACCATGAAGCAAGAGAGCCATGAAGAGAAAACCGGTGAATTTGTCGACATTTGTCACGAGCACGGTCTCAAAGTGACCCCCCAGCGGGTGGCGATTTACCGGGAGATCATCAATATGGACACTCATCCGACGGCGGATGCCATCTATCGGATCGTGAAGAAGGAGTATCCCAACATCTCCTTCGATACGGTCAACCGCACACTTCAAACCTTTGCGGACATCGGCCTGGTGGATGTGGTCGAGGTCTTCGGCGGAGCCAAACGGTTCGACCCCAATGTCGACGACCACCATCACCTGCATTGCATCCGGTGTGGCCACATGCTCGATTTTTATCACCGGACCTATGATGAGCTGGATGTCCCGAAAGAAATTCAGGAAGAATTCACGGTCCTCGGCAAACGGGTGGTTCTCAAAGGCATCTGCAAGGCATGCGGAACATAATCATCTTATAATCCGGCATCATGTCGGTTCAGCGCCGAGACCATGCCGGTTTCTTTAAACCGCCAAAAGGGGTAAAAAAAGGAGTCTGAACAAATGGTTGAACAGAAACTGAAAAAAATCTGTAAGTGCGAAAACTGCCAAAATGAAGCCGAAATGGTGATCACCTGCAGTTTAGAACCGGTTGAAGTCGAAAAAAAAGCGACCGATACCGCTCCCCCGGCCCAAAATGAATCGGGCAAGGTTCGGGGCCAGGCCGTCTGCTCCCACTGCGGAAACGAAGCGGATATGTGGGTGGATCTGGATTGATGATTCAAACTCCGGTCCGGGCGCGGCCTATTCATCCTCCTCCGGTATTATCCTTCCGTATCTTTATTGACAGGCCTCCCGCCTTGCCATAAACTGGTCGCGCCATGACCATCTGGAATCCCGACAGCCCGTATATTGCACCTCTGGCCTTTCGACTTCGCGAATCCGTGGAATACCGCCTGACCCGAGGGGTTCAGCCGGTGCTTCTGCTTCGGTATCCGCTGCGGGTGAACGTTGTCCGCCCGATCTGGCGGCCGGTGCTGGAAGCCCTGAAGTCGGGCCGCTTCGTCCTTTTTCACCGGATGATGCCCGGGCTCAGAAAACTGGACCCGGATCAGACATTGGCCTTTCTGAAAAGCCTGGTCTTTCAAGGATTTTTGGACATGCGCGGCGCGCCGGCCATGGACGAATTCCCCACCGTTTCAGTTGTGATCAACGCCTCGGAACCCGAGGACCTGATCACCTGCCTGAAATCGCTGCGCCAGATGGTCTATCCCCGGGAGCGCCTTCAGATTCTGGCCGCCGGTCCCATTTCCGACGACCTGGCGCGCGAGGTCGTGAATACATTTCCGGAGGTTCGAATATGTCGGATGCCGGACCGGCCTTCACCGGCCGCATGCCGAAACCGGGCCGCCCGGGAGGCCACGGGCGAATTTCTGGCCTTCACCGACGCCCGCTGCAAAGTCCCCCAGGC
>JBEPWQ010000149.1:0-8774 GCA_041642315.1 Desulfobacteraceae bacterium
GCAGCAGGGCCGGCTCTAGCCGGCCGCCCGATTTCCCGGCTTCTTCGGAAAGGGTCGCTTCCATCTCCACCAGCTGCTTGAACTGGTGCAGAAACCAGGGATCGATTTTGGTGAGATCAAAAACGGCCTCCACCGACATCCCCGCCTGCATCGCATACCGCACGTAAAAAAGCCGCTGGGAGTTGGGGGTGGCCAGCTTCTGTTCGATTTCGGAAAGGGTGGGCCGGCGCCCCTCCAGGTCCTCGACATCCCGGCCGTCGGCACCGAACCCGTGGCGTCCGATCTCCAGGGACCGCAGGGCCTTTTGCAGGGATTCTTTGAAGGTCCGGCCGATGGCCATGGTCTCGCCCACCGATTTCATGGAGGTGGTGAGATAGTCCTGGGTTTCCGGGAATTTTTCAAAGGTCCACCGGGGGATTTTGAGAACGCAGTAGTCGAGGGTCGGCTCGAAGGAGGCCATGGTCTCCCCGGTGATGTCGTTGGGGATTTCGTCGAGGGTGTAGCCCACCGCCAGTTTGGCGGCAATCTTGGCGATGGGGTAGCCGGTGGCCTTGGAGGCCAGGGCCGAACTCCGGGAGACCCGGGGGTTCATCTCCACCACCACCACCTCACCGTTCTTCGGGTTGACGGCGAACTGAACATTGGACCCGCCGGTGTCCACCCCGATCTCGCGCATAATGTCGATGGAGGCGTCCCGCAGCACCTGGTATTCCCGGTCGGAGAGGGTCTGGACCGGGGCCACGGTGATGCTGTCGCCGGTGTGCACCCCCATCGGATCCACGTTTTCGATGGAGCAGATGATGACCACGTTGTCCTGTTGGTCCCGCATCACCTCCAGTTCGTACTCCTTCCACCCGAGCACCGATTCTTCCAGCATCACCTGATGGATCATGCTGGCGTCGAGCCCGGCCTTGGCCATCATCTCCAGGTCCTCGGGGTTGTAGGCCACCCCCCCGCCGGTGCCGCCCAGGGTGAAGGCGGGCCGCACGATGACGGGAAACCCGAGTTCCTCGGCGATCTCCCGCACCTGGTCCATGGTGTTGGCAATGCCGCTTTTGGGTGTGCACAGCCCGATCCGGTGCATGGCCTGACGGAACCGGTCCCGGTCTTCGGCCTTTTCGATGGCGTCCACCGAGGCCCCGATCATCTCCACCCCGAACCGGTCGAGCACACCCATTTTGGCGATCTCGATGGCGGTGTTGAGGGCGGTCTGCCCCCCCAGGGTCGGCAACAGGGCGTCGGGACGTTCCTTTTCGATGATCATGGCCACCGCCTCGGGAATCACCGGCTCCACGTAGGTGCGGTGGGCCATCTCCGGGTCGGTCATGATGGTGGCCGGGTTGCTGTTGACCAGGACCACTTCGTAGCCTTCTTCCCGAAGGGCTTTGCAGGCCTGGGTTCCGGAATAGTCGAATTCGCAGGCCTGGCTGATGATGATGGGCCCGGCCCCGATGAGAAGGATCTTGTGTATGTCGGTTCTTTTCGGCATATCAGGTCGTTGACTCTCTGCGGTTGAACCGCGGTTGCGGTATTAGCGGCTTTTTGGAAGATTTGGAAAAGTTCTTGAATTTTACTTTATCACTTCTCCATCATGCGGACGAAATCACCGAACAGGTACCCGGCATCGTTGGGCCCCGGAGCGGCTTCCGGGTGGTACTGTACCGAAAACAGAGGGTATTTCTTGTGGCGGAATCCTTCCAGGGTTCGGTCGTTGAGGTTCATATGGGTGATCTCGATATCCTCTGCGGGCAGACTGTCGGCATCCACGGAAAAGCCGTGGTTCTGGGAGGTGATTTCGACCCGGCCGGTGGCCATGTTGTGAACCGGCTGGTTGGCACCCCGATGGCCGAACTTGAGCTTGAAGGTCTTGCCGCCCAGGGCCAGCCCCAGCAGCTGCTGCCCCAGGCAGATGCCGAACATCGGCTTGTAGCCGAAAAGTTCCCGAATGGTTTCCACGGCATAGGTCACCGGTTCGGGATCTCCCGGTCCGTTGGACAGAAAAATGCCGTCGGGTTCCATGGCCCGAATGGTCTCGGCGGTCGTAGCCGCCGGCACCACCACCACCTCGAAGCCGGCTTTTTCCAGGTTTCTCAGGATATTGTATTTGATGCCGAAATCGAACGCCGCAACCGAGTACTTCTCCCCCCGGCGTCGCCAGATACGGTTGTTCAGAGGGGTTTCCTTCGCAAAGGGAACCGGTTGACCGTCTATCCAGTAGTAGGGCTGTTGTGTGGTCACCTCTTTCACCAGATCCCGACCCACCAGGCTGGGTGTCTCCCGCACCCGCTTCACCAGGGATTCGGGGTCGAGGTCCTCGGTGGAGATGAGCCCCCGCATGGCCCCGAGATTTCGCAGGTGACGGGTCAGGGCACGGGTGTCGAGTTCATCGATGCCCATCACCCCATGGCTTTGAAGGTAATCGGCCAGGGTCCGGGTGGATCGGAAGTTGCTCGGAAAACCCTGGTATTCCCGAACGATAAAGGCGGCCACCTGGATCCGGTCGGATTCCATATCCTCCGGATTGATGCCGTAGTTGCCCACCAGGGGGTAGGTCATGGTCACCATCTGCCCCCGGTAGGAGGGATCGGTGAGGACCTCCTGATACCCGGTCATGCTGGTGTTGAATACCACCTCGCCCCAGGTTTCGCCGGGGCCTGTAAAGGACCTGCACGGAAAGGTCCGTCCGTCTTCGAGCGCTAACAATGCTTCCATATCGTTTTTTCGTTTCGGATACTTTGGTAATGGTTGAATGATATCGATATCAGAGCGACCAGAAAAAAGGCGTGGAAACGGCTTTTCTGATGATTGGATGGGTTACATGCGCATGCCGGTTGAACTGTTTTGATGAATCATCATTTTCAATCGTCTTGAGCTGGGTCAGAATCGTTCTGAAAAATTATCGATAAATAAAATACGAATACCCTAAATGTAAGAGTATATCGTTCAAAAATTATTTTTTCAATAGAATTTCTGCCCAACTTCGAACTTTTCGCTTTCGATTACGGGGAACAGGCGAACAGCGGGCGGTCGCCGGGAGGCAGCACCCCGCAGCGGCGGCCCCGGTCGAGGAGGGCGGCTACCGCCGCCTCCCCTTCCCTTCCCAGATTCATCGAGAAATCGTTGACATAAAGATCGATATGCCCCTGAATCACCGCGGGTGCCATCTCCTGGGCATGGCTTCGAATATAATCGGCCGCGGCTTCGGGATGATCAAAGGCGAACCGGACGCTGTCGCGAACCGCCGCCTCGGCCCGGCGGGCGATGTCGCCCCCCAGGTCCCGGCGGACGGCGATGCCGCCGAGAGGGATGGGCAGGCCGGTTTCCTCCTCCCACCATCGGCCCAGGTCCACCAGCGATTCCAATCCGTATTCGGGATAGGTAAACCGGCCTTCGTGGATGATTACTCCGGCCTCGAACTCCCCACGGGACACGGCGGGCATGATTTGGTCGAAGGTCATGGGAACGGCCCGAGGCGGCTCGGTGAGATAGAGACCCAGGAGCAGATTGGCGGTGGTCTGAAGCCCGGGCACCGCGATGTCCACCGACGGCAGGCGTTCCGGGTCGAAGCCGGGCCGGGCCACGATCAAAGGACCGCATCCCCGGCCCAGGGCCGCACCGCTTCGAAGCAGGCCGTATTTTTCTTGAAGATGGCTTAGGGCCGCAAAGGAAACTTTGGAGACATCCCACTTTCCGGCCGCGGCATCCTGGTTGAGGGATTCCACATCGGCCAGATGAATCCGCCAGTCGAGATCACAGTCGATTCGCCCGTGGGCCAGGGCGTAAAAAACAAAGGTGTCGTTGGGACAGGGCGAATAGCCCAAGGTCAAGGTACGTGCCATCATTTCTTTTATCCCTTTCCATCTCTTTTCCTGCCCACTGAGGGGCTTTGCCTGTACATCGGTTCCCACCCGTTTTCTGCGATGTCCCTCACCAGATATTCCACAGCCGCAGCGCTCCGCTGAAACGCCAGGTTCAGGTTCCATGCATTCCGATCCCGCCGTCCCACCCGATTGCTGGCCGCACGGATTTCCACCAGCGGGAGATCGTAATAGAGCGCCAGATAGGCGGCCCCGGCCCCCTCCATGGATTCCATGCAGGGGCGGTATCGATCATAGAGCGCCTCGGCCCGGCGGTCGGTGGCGGTGATGGTGGAAACGGTAACAAAAGGCCCCCGCCTCACGCGGCAAACACCGGCAAAGACCTTATTCAGAACCGAGGCCGCCCGCAATTGCCGGTTTGCGTCCAGGGGATACCGGTGGCGGATTTCTAAACCCTTGTGGATCATCAGAGGAAAGGGCAGCGGAGGCATCGGGTCGGTTCCGGTCTCCGGTTCAATTCCCAGATGGACGTCGATTTCTTCGGCGGCCACGGCCACATCCCCGATATCCAGTCCCGATTTTCGAAAGGCCCCGGCGCAACCGGCCTGGATCATGAGCGAGGGCCGTCGATGCTCCACCGCCGCGGTGACCGCCTGGACCGTGTTGACCAGCCCGGGCCCGGTGGTGAGCAGCCGCACCGGCATCCCGGCCAGCCGGCCCGTGACCAGCCGCCGGCGCCCGATCTCCGCTTCGAAGCCGTCTTTCAGTCCGGATTGCAGCCCCGCCGATTCCCGGGAAACCGCCCCCAGAATCAGGATATCCGGGTCGGAATTCTCCGTCATGTCTTGCCGATTCCCAGCCGCATCATCTGCGTCAACTCCCGAACCCACTCCCGGGCGGTGGCTTGACTGCACTGGTGAATTCCCGATCCGGCGTCCAGGTGCGGCACGGTCTGGGCCTGAAGGAACCGGTCCATAAGGGCGTCCAGGACAAAGGCGGCCTTGTCGAGATCCAGCCCCTCCCGAAGCTCCCCCCGATCCCGGGCATCAGACAACAGGGAGCGCAGGTACTTGAGGCTGTAGCTCCGCAGGGACATCAGGATTTCGTTCCGAAAAGGCACTTCATACTCGAACAGGGTCTTGATGTACAGTCGATAGATCACCGGGTGTTCTTTCAAGAACAGCACCCCGGCCAGCAGCGTGGCCTCCAGGCGGGCGAAGAGGTCCTGGTGGGCGGTCTGATCCCGAACCGTTCGAAGATACTCCTTGACCATCTCCATGGCGGTGTGGAAGGCGAACAGAAACAGCCCTTTTTTATCACCAAAATACTGAAAGATGGAGCCCTTGGCAATCCCCAGCCGGCCCACCATGGCATTGATGCTGGCCCCGGCGAACCCCTTTTGGCTGAATTCCTCCACCGCCACCCGGCGGATGCGATCCTGTTTTTCTTGGGAGAGATTGCGAAAGGTCTTCAGCGGGATCATTCGAATACGATTCCCACATATCCCACGAAACTGTCTCCGGGATGTTTGTCATAGCTGGTGGCATAGGCCACCGATTCGGCTTTTTCAGCCCCCAGCTTGCGGGCGGTGGCCACCGCCGATGCGGCCGCACCGGCGCAGCAGGCATTGTGGTTTTCCACCCCTTCCTGAATGATCTTCGGAGGATCCATCGCCATCAGGGCGTCGATAAACCGGCGGTCATTTTCATATTTGACCCAGTTCAGAGCTTCGGTGCCGGTCCCCTTGGGGGTGAAGCCGTAGTTGAATCCGTAGTGGGTCAGATCGGTGGAGCCGATCACCTTCAGACGGCGGTTTTTGTCGGCTGCGATCTCCGCCACCGCCTGGGCGATCTGAAGGGACTTGTCGGCCGGCGGGGCACCGATGGGCAGAATTTTGGCATCCTTGAAAAAGTACTTTACGAAGGGAAGCTGGAGTTCGATGGTGTTGTCCTGGGTGAACCGCTTGGGCGTTTCCAGCTGGAAATCGAATCGGCCGGCCAGCTCTTGGCCCATTTCCGTGTCGATCTCCAGAGGACCGAACGGAGTCTCCCAGGCCCCTTCCGCCATCAGATAAGCGGGGGAGCCGGCATGCAGGTGCATTCCGTAGAGAACCACCGTATCGGCCGCCCCCACCTTGCTCACCGCATGAATGACATTGGCTGCAATGGACCCCGAAAAATGCCATCCGGCGTGGGGGACGATGCCGCCGAACAGATTTCTGCCGATCACCGCGCCCGCTTCCCCTTCCTTGAGATATTCTTGAATCGTCTGTTCACAGGCCGAGGGATTGCCGGGATACCAGCTTCCGGCAAAAAGGGCTTGTCGGATTTCCATGTATGCCTCCTTTACGTTCTTCCCCGCGCGGCGGTCCGAGTCGGGTGCCGTTTCCCGCAAGGATCGATTTTATGAGTGTAACAGGCTACTGATTTGTTATGAATTAAATATAATCGACCTGCAAGGCAATGCAACCCGGAAACCGGACGGGACTCAGTCCGAACCCATGCGCCGGCTGATGTATAGATTGGACAGGGCCAGCAGAGAGGTGGACACGATCAGCAAAAAGGAGACCGCATTGATCACCGGTGTGGAGCCGTCGCGGACCTGCAGGTAGAGGTTGATGGGCAGGGTGGTTTCGGAGCCGACCAGAAACAGGGTGGTATTGAAGTTTTCAAAGGACATCAGAAAGGCGATGGCCGCCGCGCTCAGGATGGCCGGTTTCAAAAACGGCAGGGTGATGTGCCGAATGGCCTGAAACCGGGTGGCGCCCAGGTTGAGGGCCGCCTCCTCCAGACTCGGGTCGAATTTGCGCAGCCGGGCCGAGAGGATCAGAGTGGTCAGGGTGGAGATGAAGGAAAATTGCCCCAGCACCACCAGCCAGAAGCCCGGCCGAAAGAGGACCACGTCGACTCCCCAGGTTTTTTCGAAGTAAAGCCCCAGGGTGTTGGAAAAGAGCAGGATCGAAATCCCGAGAATCACCCCCGGCACCACCAGGGGCGCCAGCATCAGAAAATAAAGGACCTGTTTGAACCGGAAGCTTTCCTGCTCAAAGAGAAAGGCGCCGCAGATCCCCACCAGGGTCGACAGCAGGGTGACGAAAAAGGCGGTTCGAAAGCTGACCCAGATGCTGTCCAGAATGACCGCATCATGAAACAGCCCCACCCGATGGCCCAAATCCCCGAAAAACCATTCTAAAGTGAACCCCTTCCAGGGCAGGGCCGGAAACTGGGAGTCGTTGAAGGCGAGCACGCAGGTGACCGCCAGGGGCGCGAACAGAAAAACGAAAAAGAAGGCCGCATAGAGCTTAAAGATCAAGGTATAGGCCCGGGAATTGGGCAGGGACCGAATCATTGAATCACCGAATCACGTCATTCAGCTTCTGGCGGGTCAGGGTCAGCCCGATCCAGATGATGACGGAAGACAGCACCAGCAGCAGGAACCCGAAGGCCGAGCCCTGGTTCCAGTTGAAGCTGGCGATGAACTGGTTGTAAATCTGTTCGGTGAACCAGAGGGAGTTTTTGCCGCCGATCAGGTTGGGTGTGAGATAATTGCCCAGGGTCAGCATGAAAACCACAATGGCCCCGGAGGTGATGCCGGGCATCGCATGGGGGATAACGATGCGCATAAAGATGGAAGGGACGGACCCGCCCAGGTCATAGGCCGCCTCGATGAGGCTATCGTCGAGGCTGTCCAGCACCGAGACCAGGGGCACCACCATGAACAGCAGCGAGGTGTAGACCAGCCCCATGATCATGGCCGCGTCATTGTAAAGCATCTCCACCGGCCGGTCCAGCACCCCGAGGCTGAGAAGGAGATGGTTGATGACCCCGCTCTCCCGCAGAAGGATCATCCACCCGTAGACCCGGACCAGTTCGCTCACCCAGAAGGGCATCAGGATCAGCACCATCAGCATCCCCTGAAACCGGGGATGGACCACTTTGGTGATATAAAAGGCCAAGGGCAGGGCAATCCCCAGGGTGATTCCGGTCACCAGCACCGAATAGACGGCGGTGCGGACAAATGTGTTCCAGTAGATCGGCTCTCGAAAAAAGGCAAGATAATTGGAAAGGCTCCAGACCGTCTCCCGAAACCCGCTTCGCACCCGAAGGGACATGATCAGCAGATCGATATGGGGCAGGACGATGAGCAAAAAGAGCCAGACCAGTACCGGAGTGAGAAACAGGACCAGTGTCCAGGAAATCCGCTGCCGGCCCGAACCGTTCATGCCGATTCATGCTTCGGGGCCTCAAAGCAGATAGCGGCCCGGGGGTCCCAACCGACCTCGATCCGGTCCCCTTCCCGAATATGGTCGTACTGCCGGTTCTGGGGAAGAGCGATCAGGAGCTCGGCGCCGGCCTCATCCCGGGGGGCCGCCAGAATCCGGCTGTTGGCGCCGTCAAAAAGAATTGCCTTGACCGCCACCTCGAATCGGTTGAGGCGGGCCAGACTCGGGTCCGGCTGAATCATCATAGCCTCCGGCCGAATGAACAGCTCCACGCCGGTTCCCTCGGGAAAAGGCGTTTTCCTGTGAACGGAGAGACGGCGGCCGCTCGCCGTATTCACTTGCATGGACTCCGTCTCCGCGGCCGCCACCCGCCCGGTCCAGATGTTGTTCTCTCCGACGAACCTGGCCACAAAAGGGGTGGCCGGCCGGTGGTAGAGATTCCGGGGCGTGTCCACCTGCTCGAACCGGCCCCGGTTCATGACCGCCACGAAGTCCGACATCACCAGTGCCTCGGACTGATCATGGGTGATATAAACAAAGGTGGTGCCGACCTGGTCTTGAAGTTTTTTCAGCTCCACCTTCATCTGCTCGCGCAGTTTCAGGTCCAGGGCCCCCAACGGCTCGTCCAGAAGCAACACGGCCGGATCGAGCACCAGACATCGGGCGATGGCCACCCGCTGCTTCTGACCGCCCGAGAGCTGATCGATCCGCTTGGGGCCGAAGCCGGGCAGGCC
>JBEPWQ010000150.1:0-8772 GCA_041642315.1 Desulfobacteraceae bacterium
GATCTGCCGCCGAATGGCACAATGGAACTTGAAGAAGGGGATACTGTAAACACGGCCTTAAATGCGCTGAATATTCCTCACGAAATGCAGATTGATCTTGCGATATTCTGCAATGGCCGTCCTGCCAAGCCGAAAACAAAGCTCAAAAATGGGGACCAGCTTGTGATTTTTGCTCCCATAACAGGTGGTTGAGTTAAATCGGCGTGAAAGATCAAGACACGCGCGTTCCCGCATTCGCAAAGGAGGAGATCTTCGACGAGTTCTTCTCTCTTCCACGACCCGGGGAGGAAAGGTAAATCACCGGTCTCGGCCTCAATTTCGTGCGGTAGGGGGCAGTTCTGGACTGAAACCGGGAACGGCTGTAAGCCCGTGACGGGGGCGGCACTGCAGCGATGATCGCGATCGAAACCCTACGGGCCGCCCCTTGCCCCGCAGGTACCTGCTGCGGAAACGGATTACTCTCCGGAAACGGCCCCGGTCGGGACCAGCGCAGCCTCGATCCGTTGATCGGAGAGGCTGCGTATTTCCACGTTGAAGAGTTGAAACTGCAGGCCCCGAAGGGTTTCGGCGAGCCCCTGGACCGGGCCCTGGTAGTCGACCTCGATCATCGCCTGGTCCGGGCGGGTGTCTCGCATCTGCATGCTTTGGACACCGGCGATCTCGGTGAGGGCTTTTCGGAATCGAATGAAGTTGCCGAGGTTGCGGGCGCCGGTCACCGTCAGTTCGATGCGATCGGTGGGATTGACCGACTGCTGCCAGATGGGGGCGATCTGCGCGGCCAGCTGTTCACCGGCCTGCGCACCGGCGGCCATCAGGGTGGCCATGCCGCCGTCGGCGTCTTCCGGATATTTCCGGACCACCGTCTCGAAAACGGAGGCGATCTCTTCACCGGTGTCGACGCGCAGGGCCCGTGCGGATACGGTGGCATTGAATGAGGGCATCTCCTCATCCAGGGTCTCGGGCACCTTGTAGACGATCGCCTTGCCGGGGATGACAATGTCGGCCAAAAAGCTCTTTCCGATATCCAGGGCTTCCCGGTTGTCCAGGTCGGGCTGAAAAATGATGGCCGCTTCCAGCGCCACATCGGGCACATCGCTCCCGTGCTCGATGACCTCGAATCCGGCGGCACGCAGCTGCTCGGCCACCGCCTCCTCCGCATACGAGGATACCGGGCCCTCTCTCTCTCCCCACCAGAACCGCGGGGCGATATCCTTCAGGTTCTGTTCTGAAATCAGAAGCAGCACCCGGGCCTGGGACACCGCTTCATTCGACGGGACGGTTTGAACCGCGGCCAACCGCTCCTTGAGCTGATCCACCGAAACGGTCACCTGAAGCATCACCCGGTAGGATTCTCCCGCCGGATTCTCGGAAAGAACCTTATAGGTGGATACAAATCGGTCTGCATTTTCCTCCAGAAGGGATGTAAACTGCTGAAAATCCTGTGAGACCGAATCGGGAGGCACCAGCCTCAGGGCGACCTGGTTGACCGCTGATGCAAGCCCGTCTAAAATGGCCCGTTCTCGAGCCTCGGCGATGTTCTGTTCCTGAATGGGACTGTTTCCGATCACATTGACCGTATTGGACGGCCCCTCCTGCGCATTCAGCGGCAGCGCAAATGCGGCAACAAAGACCCAGAACATCCACCAAAGTGTACACCCGTGATTTTTTGGAATGCGCATCGATATCATCTTCAGCCTCCCCGTCGGTAAGCAATGGCAATTGAACCCGTTTCTGTTTAGGATTTCCTGCTCAGTGCATAATCGGCGATATCCGCCATCACCGATTTCTCCTCGGAATCCGGAAAGCAGGACAGCCGGTCTTTGGCGGTTTGCACATGGGCTGCGGCCTGCTCCCGGGTATAGGTGATGCCTTCATATCGGCTCAACAGAAATACCAGTTCTTCGAAATCGGCGGTGGAAAATTCCGTCCGTTGAATCATCTGCGCCATGCGAAGCCGGTCCTCGGGGGATGCCTTTGCCAGTGCACGAATGACCGGCAGGGTCAGTTTTCCTTCCCGCAGGTCGGCTCCCACCGACTTGCCCAGCACCGCCGCATCCGCCGTGTAATCGAGCAGGTCGTCGGCCATCTGAAAGGCAAGCCCCAGGTGATACCCGAAGTCGTTCAGGGCCGCCGCCGAGGGGGCGTCGGCCCCCGCGATCAAGCCCCCCACCCGGCAGGATCCCTGAAGCAGCACCGCCGTCTTTCGCCGAATGATCTCCAGGTATTCCGATTCGGTCAGGTTCAGGTTCCGCTTCTGGGTGAGCTGGTGGATTTCGCCCTGGGACATGTTTTCGGTAATCCCGGCGATCACCCGAATCACCTCGGGATCTTCGGTTTGGGAGGCGATTGTCAGCGACCGGGCCAGAAGGAAGTCCCCCACCAGTACCGCGATGGGATTGGACCAGACCGAATGGGCCGCCGGCCGCCCCCGCCGCAGCTTGGCCCCGTCCACCAGGTCGTCGTGAAGCAGGGTGGCCACATGGAGGTATTCGAAGACGGTGGAGAAGAAAAATTCCCGGCCGCCGTCATACCCGCAGAGCCTGGCGGAAAGCACCATCAACAGCGGCCGAAGCCGTTTGCCCCCGCTGAAAAGAATATGCCCGGCCACATCGGAGACGATTTCCAGGTGGGCGCCCAGATTTTCCCGCAGGGCCGATTCGATGTCGGTCAGATCCTCCGCCACCCGGCTCAGGATGCGCCGTTTCAGGTCTACGCTCATGGGACGACTTCGCCTACCAGGTCATACTCGAGGGTGTCGGTGATCCGGACCCGGACGAATTCTCCGATCCGGGCTTCTCCGTTAATGTAGACGATGCCGTCGACCTCCGGGGCCTGAAACGCGGTTCGGCCGGAATAGACGTTCGGCTCGGGGGATTCCTCCACCAGCACTGTGAGGACCCGGTCGAGATATTGCCGGTTCACCGATTCGGATATCTCCCGCTGAAGCGCCATGAGTCGGTCGCGTCTCTTGTCGGCTGTCTTCAGGGGTACATGGTTCGGGAGATGATGGGACGGCAAATCCTCGGCGTCAGAATAGGTGAAGACCCCGAGGTGGTCGAAGCGGACGGCCTCCGCAAAGCGCACCAGTTCTTCGAAATCCCGGTCGGTTTCTCCGGGAAACCCCACAATCACCGTGGTTCGCAGGACCGCCTTCGGGTCCATGAACCGAATCGCCTGAAACAGCTTTCGAAGGTGGGCCTGGGGGTGGCGGCGGCCCATCCGCTGCAGGACCGGGTTGCTGGCGTGCTGAACCGGCAGGTCATAATAGGAGCAGAGATTGGGCCGCTCCGAAATGGCGAGAATGGTCGCCTCGTCCAGGGATTCCGGATGCCCGTAGAGGAGGCGAATCCAGACCTCTTCGGAGAGATCCGCCAGATCCGACAGCAGATCGGACAGGCCGATTTCCGGGGTCAGATCCCGGCCGTAGTCGGTGGTGTCCTGGGCCACCAGAACCAGTTCGCGGACCCCTTCGGCGATGAGGGACCGGGCCTCCGAGAGAATGTCTTCGGGAGGGCGGCTCTTTCGTTTCCCCCGGAGTTTGGGAATGATGCAGTAGGTGCAGTGGCGGCTGCATCCTTCGGCCACCTTGAGGTAGGCGGTGTGGGCCGGGATGCGGACGCGAGGCACGTTCTGGGCGGAAACCGGCAGGGCGTCCGGGTCGGGAAGAATACACCGGATGTCCGGACGCAGACCTTCGGCCGCATCCACGATCCGGTCGTAGGCCCCGGTGCCCAGAAACAGGTCCACCTCGGGCAGCTCCCGGACGATGGCCTGGCCGTAGCGTTCGGGCAGACACCCGGCCACGATCAGGGACCGGCAGCGTCCGGTTTTTTTGTACCCGGACAGTTCAAGAATGGTGTCGATGGACTCGTCTGCGGCCGGTTCGATAAAGCTGCACGTATTGACCACGATCAGGTGGGCCGTCTCCGGCGCATCCACGATCCGCCATCCGGCCGATGCGAGCCGTCCCAGCATTCCCTCGCTGTCCACAAGGTTTCTCGCGCAGCCGAGGCTGACCAGATGGACGTTCAAAAGGTCTATCCCTTCACCTTTTTGACTTCCTGCGTGACCGCCGGCACCACCTCGAACAGGTCGCCCACGATGCCGTAGTCGGATTTGGCGAAAATCGGCGCTTCCGGGTCTTTGTTGATCGCCACCACCACCTTGGCGGAGGACATCCCCGCCAGATGCTGAATCGCACCGGAGATCCCGCAGGCGATGTAGAGGCCGGGGGAGACCGTCTTTCCGGTCTGGCCCACCTGGTCGGAATGGGGCCGCCATCCCTCGTCCACCGCCGAGCGGGATGCCCCCACCGCACCGTTGAGGGCATCGGCCAGATCCTCTAAAATCGTGTAGTCGGATCCGCCCATGCCGCGGCCGCCGGAGACGATCACCTCCGCCTCGGTCAAGTCGATCTTGCCGGTCTCCATCTGCTTTTCCACGAATCGGATCTTCGGGTCGCCCGGGTCGGCGGCGAAGACCTCGATTTTGCCCGGACCGGTCGATTCTTTCAGCCCGAAGGCGTTGGGCCGGATGGCTGCGATCCGGAGGGTGCCGGTCAGGGTCACCTCGGCCAGCACCTTGCCGCCGTAAACCGGCCGGGTGGCGGTCAGGGTGTCGCCGTCGAGCCGAATCCCGATGCAGTCCATGGCCAGCGGGGCGTCGAGCCGGGCCGCCAGGCGCGCGGCCAGATCCTTGCCGGTCATGGTGGCGCCCACCAGGACCACCGAAGGGTCGACCTGTGCCACGATATCGGCCACGACCTTGGTGTAGGCGTCCACCGCAAATTCCTTCAGGGCCGGCTCCTGGGCCGTCAGGATGGTGTCGGCCCCGTACCGGGCCAGTTCTCCGGCGATGGTGTCGACCCCTTCCCCCAGCACCGCGGCGGTCAGCTCACCGCCGAGCTGCTCCGCCAGGCGCTTTCCTTCGCTCACCGCCTCAAAGGCGACCTTGCGAAAAACGCCGTCGATCTGTTCCGCAATTACCAGTACTCCGTTTGACATAATCTATCTCCCGATCTTCGAATGCTTTGCGCGTTTAGATCACCTTGGCTTCTTGGTGAAGCACCCTCACCAGCTCGGCCGCCTTGGCCCGGGCCGAATCCCCTTCGATGATGCGCCCGCTGGTCCGCTCGGGCGGGGTCTTGAGCGCGGTGACCCTGACTTTGGGGGCCACGGCCCCGGCCTCCAGGCCGATGTCGGCCAGGGACCGGATGTCGATCGGCTTCTTTTTGGCCTTCATGATGCCGGGCAGGGAGGCGTACCGGGGTTCGTTCAGTCCCCGCTGGGTGGTCAAAAGCGCCGGCAGGGGCACGTCCTGGATCAGGGTGCCGCCGTCGATGGTGCGGGTGCACCGGACGGCGCCGTCGGTGATCTCTTCCTTGATCACCATGGCGATGTGGGGGATGTCGAGCATCTCGGCCACCGCCGGGCCGACGATGTAGGCGTCGTCGTCCACGGCCCGCTGGCCGGCCAGGATCAGGTCGCAGTCGAGGGTTTTGATCACGGCGGCGAGAATCCGGGCGATGCCGAGGCCGTCGGCCTCCTCCGCGGCCGGATCCTTGACCAGGATCGCCTTGTCGGCGCCCATGGCCAGGCCGGTGCGCAGGGCCTCCACCGTCTTGTCGGTGCCCACCGAGAGCAGGGTCACCGTTCCGCCGCCTTGTTTCTGCTTGATCTGAAGGGCCTCCTCCACGGCGAATTCGTCGTAGGGATTGATGACCCACTTGAGGTTTTCGGTCTCTATGTGTTTTCCGTCGTCGGCGATGGAGATCACGGACTCCGTAGCCGGTACCTGTTTGAGTAAAACGATGATGTCCACTGTCGATCGCCCCCTTATTATTGAGGTGATTGCGTTTTCGCTTTCAAAAACCGCAACCAATTTCATAATATTATATTGCAAATAACTTGCAAAATTAGAGGAATCGGCAGGGGTTGTCAATATATTCTTCGAAAGTTGTTTGGCTTAGCGGAATTTCTCTCCCACCACGATCTTAAGGCGCCGGCCGCGCTCGAGCCGTTCGTCCGGCTGCATCTGGTTGAGCCGGGCGATCTCCTCCAGCGGCACCGGAATGGGAAACCGATCATAGTAAGCACGCAAGGTCGAGGGGTGGTCGACCGTCACGATATTGAGCCGGTTGGCTTCAATCCCCAAGATGGCGGGATCGGTCAGCTCGGCGAAGCTTGTCATGGAGCGGCGGACATCTCCGGCATACTGCCGCCAGCTGGACGCCCCGCTGTAGCCGACGATTTGATAGATGCGTCCGCCGTAGGCGAAAAAGGCGGCGAGCCCCTGAATCACCCCTTCTTTGGTCCGGGCCTGAAACGGGACTGCGACCGCCGGAATGGAATTGATGCGCTCCTCTTGGGCGCTGCCGGTTTGCATCCTTTTTTGCTGATAAAAGGCGCCGACCGCTTCCCGCAGGGTTTTCCGGTCCGACAGGGTGATCTGGATGGCGGCTTTTTTCTCGGGGCTCAACCCGATCACCACCCGCTTCTGATTGAGGATCCGCCATCCGGCGGGAAAATCATACCGAAATTTCAGGGCCGGGTGGTAAAAGACTGAATCCCGGACAAACCCCTCCTTCGGATCCTTGCCGTACACCAAGCGGTCGAGCCGGGCCAGATAGCGGTCGCGTTCCACCGGACGGAACCGGCCGTCATCGAGGGCCTGAATCTTCTCCTGAATCCGGTCCATCCGATTTTCCGGAAGGGGGTGGGTGGAGGCCCACTCGGGGATCATGCCGCCTTCCCGCCCTTCCGACGCCCGGGACAGCATGGCCATGACATCGATGAGCTCCCGGGGGTTTTCCCCGACATTTTCCATGTACCGGACCCCGAGAAGATCCGCCTCGACTTCGTCTTCCCGACTGTAGCTCAGAAACAGAAGCTGCAGCCCGGCCCCCGCCAGGGGTGCGAACTGCTCCAGTTCGGGTGCGATGATCTGGGCGATGCCGAGCCCGGTCTGGGCCAGCATGGCGCGGCTCAGGCGGATCACCGAATGCTTGGCGGTCACGTGGGCGATTTCATGACCCAGCACACCGGCCAGCTGGGCCTCGTTTTCGAAATGGGCCAAAATCCCCCGAGTGACATAAATGTATCCGCCCGGCAGGGCAAAGGCGTTGATGGTGTCATCGTCGATCACCCGGAAGGTCCACGGCAGGTCGGGCCGCTCGGTGGTCGCGGCGATTCGGGCCCCCAGATCTTGAACATAGCTTTGCAGGCTTTCATCCGGATAGAGCCCGAGGGTTTGGACGATCTCCTCATCCGACTGTGCGCCCATCTCGATCTCCTGCCCTTCCCCGATCAGAGTCAGATGGCGCTTGCCGGTGGCGGCCACGATCGCGCAGCCGGCCAGGGCGAGTGCGGCCGTCAGCAGGAAAAGGATCGGAAAGATACGGATGAACACCGGGGATTTCATTCGATTTTCGAGGCCTCGATTGGTTACATTCATTTTTGTACTCCCAAAAATATCCACAAAAATATCCATGATAAGCTTAAAAGTAAGCGCCTTTTGACCCGGCGGACAATAGGGTCAATCGGGTAAATGTGACTGAGAAATCGGGGGGAAATCAAAATCCCATTGACCGGAAGATACGCCTGCCCGTATTCTTTTCAAAATTGGGCCTGGCCCGGGCCCTGCATTTCCGGGTCTACGCCCGCCTCAATACCCAGCGCACCTATTTCGAAGAGGACGGCGCACTGGTCTTTGAAATGAACGTCTGCCGGGTGCAGGCGGCCCGCCGGAAAAAAGGGCTGGACGATTACCCGTGCAAATCGGCCGGTCTGGTGGAGTACAGCTATTTCGCGAACGGCATCGATTCGCGCATCCGTACCGAGTGCATCGGATGCCCGCCCGACCCGCATCCGGAAGACTGGTTCTGCGCCTGGCGCTTCACCTTGCCCTGAACGGGCGGCGGAGATGCCGTTTCCAGGTTCGCCGCTACTCTGCCTAAATTGCCGGGTGGGCGGAGGGGGCGGCACGGAAGGCCCGGCCCTGCCGTTTGGTGCTGATGAAATCGAATGAAAAAGGTTGTTCCAAAAGGAATACTTTCGTATACAGGAAGATCAGCGAATGCACCTGGGGCGACCCTGTTTATCAGCGCATCTCTCTTTAACCGAAAAAAATGATTTTTATAAAACTGTAAAGGGCCTGACCATGGCGGAATTGGAAGATCGGATCTCTAAAGAGAAAAACCAATCCATGATGGATTACGGAAGGTCACCTCACCACACCAAAGGCCGTTTCGCAAGTGCCGTGGAAAAGCAGATTGAACGGTGGATTGTCACCAAGGTCACGACCTTTTCGGCCCTGCTGATGCGGGCCACGATCTGGATCGTTTTTATCAGCGGCTATGCGCTTTCGAGCGTTGTCTTCTACCGCTGGTTTCGAATGTCCTTCGGCGCGTTTCTTTTCGGCGATTTCCATCAGCCCAAAGAGATCATCCATGCCCTGCTGCTGTCCATCGAGCTGCTCATTCTGGTACCGGTCCCCGCCATTGTGGGGCTGTCGGCATTTCGACTGCTCATGCACCTGAGCGATACCAACGAATTCGATCAGGTTCAGACCAAAAAGCAGGTGTATCTGACCGAGCAGCTGCTCATCGGCGGCCTCGTCACGGTTACGGGCACCACCATGATGGACTCCCTCATCGTCGGAACCGGAACCTGGGTGCACTACGGCGGCGGCCTGGTCATTATCCTGTCTTTGACCGCCTTTCTCAAGTTTTCCAGCCATTAGGCCGGATTTCATTTTCTCCCCAAGCTTCTCCAG
>JBEPWQ010000151.1:0-8609 GCA_041642315.1 Desulfobacteraceae bacterium
CTTTTCCATCAGGGCCTCATAGGCTTCCGGATCATCATACAGGGCGAAGGGATTCTCCCCCATACCGAAGGCGACCCCGATCAGGGTCGGCCGTTTGAGGCGATAGCTGATCCGGCCCTTGTATTTGTCGTTCAGCAGGGCGGTATAGTCCTTGGCTTCGGGGGCGTATTTCTTGTTCACGATCAGCCCGGAGGTGCCGTAGACATGGGGCACCGCATAGCTTTTGCCGTCCACCTCGGTGTTCTTCTTGACCGCCTCGAGCATGGAGCCCACCACCTGATCGGACTCGACCTTGCCGTAGTCGATGGGCTGGTAGAGCCCGAATTCCGACTGAACCGAGGCGATCCGGTCCTGGCTCGGCTGGGCCAGATCGAAACCGGCCCCGCGAGTGGCCCGCAGCTTGGCGATCATCTCCTCGTTGTTGGAGTAGGTCGGCTTCACCGTGATGCCGGTCTCCTTTTCAAACTTGTCGATGAGCTCCTTGGGGGCATACCCCTTCCAGGTGAGCAGTTCCAGGGTTTCGGCGGCTCCCGCCGCCGGAGCGAAGGTGAGTGCGAAGGCCATCACGGTCCATAATCCGATTAAACGTTTCATCTGCAACCTCCTTTGTTTGGATGGAATAACAGGTACACCGATCCCACTAATTGGAATTTTCCTACCACAACTTGCGCCGACCGTCCAGCATCAAACCGCCCTTTTTGTGATTTATTACCGGCTGCCGGGGCAAAGTGGTTCACAGGAATAGGCAGGTTTATGTTGGGATTTGATGAAGGAGATCGTGAGCGGGAAGCGGAAAGAGCGGAATTGTCGTGGGCAGGATGTCCCGTGGCCTGAAGTTGCTTGATTCAAAGCAGGAGTTGGAGTAGACAATTAGATATAGACAGAAAACGGCCCAAATTAAAATTTGCCGACAAGAAAGGTTTGGAAAAAAAATGAGCACATTCACTGCCGTGGTTCACAAAGAAAACAAGTTCTATGTCGCCGAATGTCCTGAGGTCGGAACAGCCAGTCAGGGCGAGACGATTGAAGAAGCGATACAGAATCTGAAGGAAGCCACCGAACTATACCTGGAAGAATTTCCGCTGCGAGAAACTTCACGGGCGATTCTGACTACCTTCGAAGTGCCTGCACATGGTTGAACTTCCGAGAATATCCGGCGATCAGGCGATAAGAATTTTTAAACGGCTGGGTTTTTTCGAGGCAAGACAGAAAGGCAGCCATGTGGTTTTACGCAGGGAAGATAAAGGATGCGTCATTCCCCGGCATAAAGAACTGGCGATCGGCACACTGAAAAGCGCGATTCGGCAGGCAGGAATTACTCCGGAAGAGTTTATCGTCGCTTCCGGCAAAAAATAAATTCGAGTTCTCCGATGCGCCGACTTGAGAAAAAAAGCTACAGCGGGAATCACCCAATTCTTTCTTTTTTCACTTCCCCGAAAGTCTCCTCTCGGTCGTGCAATCCCCACAGCAACGATACCAGTCCCAAACCTGTAATAACCGCGGAGACTGCGCCGATGGCGGGCAGACCGCCCAGGAGCCAGAGGGGGCCGGCGAGCATGGCGCCGCAGACCCGGCCGATGCTGGCGGCGGCCAGGTAGCCGGCCATCATGGTGCCGCGGGCGTCGGGCAGGACCTCGGTGAAAAAGGAGATGGAGGCAACGATGGTGAACTCCACGGTGAGAAAGGTGAGAAACAGCCCGGTCAGCGCCAGGGGCAGGCTTCGGTTCAGAAGGGGCAGGGCGATATAGCTCAGCCCGGCCAGGACCGCGCCGAAGATGACGCTCTGCTTCAGCCCGATCCGGTCGGCCAGCCACGCGATCAGCCCCTCTCCGGCCAGTTCGGCCGCCCCGATCACGGTGGTGGCCAACCCGAGGGCCACCACCGTCAATCCGAAGGACCCTTCGAGCCATACCCCGTAGATCACGAAGAGGTTGTCATTGGCCCCGCAGACACAAAAGGCGAACCCGAGCGCCCCGAGGGCGGACCGTTCCCGAACCAGTCGCCCCCAGGACTTTCCCAGCGCGAATCTCGGGGCGGGCGCCGGATCGGGCCGCTCCTTGGGCATCAGGAACATCAGGAGCACCCCCCCGACGATCCCCAGGCTTCCCAGAACAAAAAAGGGAGACCGCCACCCGAACCGCTCGATCAGCAGGCCGATCAGCGGAATCCCGGCCAGTGAACTGGCGGCCCAGGACATCTCCAGGATGCCGATGGCCATCCCGCGTCGGTGAAAGGGAACGTGTTTTCCGGCAAAGGCGAGAATCGAGGGATCGAACATGCTCTTGGCCACTCCGGCCAGAAAGACACCCGCCAGGACCATTCCGTAAAAGGGAAACAGACCGCTCATGAACATGCCCGTCGAGAGCGTGACCAACCCCAGCAGAAGCATGGTCCGGTATCCCCACCGATCCCCCAGAGGCCCGAACACAAGGCTGAAGATCCCGGTGACCTGATTGACGGCGATCAGGGAGGTGACCGCCGTCAGCGGCACCCCCAACCCCCGGCTGAGAACCGGTGCAAAGGGATAGACGAACCGCCGGGCGGTGTTGATGGTCAACCGGTTGGCGAAAGCCGATCCGATCTGCCATAAAATTTTCGACTCCATGGGATCTGGTTCCGTGGGATCTGGTTCCGTGAGGTTTTAATTCCCTTGAAAAAGAAGGGGATTCCCTTTATCTTTACAAGTTGTAGTCGTCAGTCAAAAACCGGCAACAGCCATTAATCGCATCTTCGGGAGTATCCATGCCCTATCGTCCCATGAGAGCCAGCTACACATTCGGAACCGGGTTGACCCCGCTGGGGAAAAATCTGCTCATCCTCTACGCCGTCATCTATTTGTCGGAACTGCTGCTGGAGCACTGGCTCCATGCCCCGGTCGTCCCGGCGCTTCAGCTTTACCCGGTCTCCCACCCGGGTTTCAATTGGTGGCAGGTATTGACCGCCCATTTCCTCCACGATCCCACCGCGCCCATCGGATTTCTGATCAACTGCCTGGTCTTTTATTTCTTTTCCGGTCCGGTGGAACGGCTGCTCGGTGCGGACCGGTTTCTCATCCTGTTTTACCTCTCGGCCCTCGGGGCCGCCGTCTGCGGGCTCTTGTTCAGCAGGGTCTCCGGTTTTGACGCGCCCTTCATGGGGATGATGCCGAGCCTGCTGGCCCTGGTGGTCATCTTCGGGCTGTCCAATCCGGATGCGACCATTCTTCTGATGTTCGTCATACCGATCAAAGCCAAATACATCAGCTACGGCACCGTCGTGATCACGCTGCTCACATTCTTGGCCAAAGTCAACCCGCACGGGGCCTATCACCTGGGCGGGATTTTCTTCGGCTATTTTTATTTTCGAGGGCCGAAAAACCTGTTCGACCCCGACGCCGTTCGCCTGAAATACCTTCAGTGGCAGTTTGAACGAAAAAAACGATCCCGGTTCCGGGTGATCGACGGAAACAAAGGCAAAAAGGACGACGACAAGCCCACCTATCACTGAAGCCAGGCAGAAGGAGAACCGGCTGCCTCAGACATTGAAGCGAAAATTGATGATGTCGCCGTCCTGGACCGGATAGGTCTTTCCTTCCAGGCGAACCGTTCCCTGCTTTCGGGCTTCGGCATAGGTGCCCGCTTCCATCAGGTCGTCATAGGAGAGCACCTCGGCCCGAATGAACCCTTTCTTGATGTCGGAATGGATCACCTCGGCCGCATCCACGGCCGGGGTTCCCCGCTGAATGGTCCAGGCCCGGACCTCGTCTTCTCCCACCGTAAAAAATGAGATCAGCCCAAGCAGGTCATAGGACTGCTGAATCACCCGATCGGTGGCCGAGGCGGTGATCTCGAACTCGGACAGAAAATCGAGGGCCTCCGCGTCGGTCATCTGGGCCAGTTCCTGCTCCAGTTTGCCTCTGATGACCATGCAGGCTTCCTTCTCGGCCAATTCCCCGACATTCGGCAGGGTGTCGTCATCGTCTTCATTGTTGAAGAGGACCAGCATCGGTTTGGCCGACACAAAGGCGAACCCCTTCAGGACATGGGCCGAGGCCAGGTCCGAATGCTTTCGCAGGGGGATCTCCTGCTCCAGGCTTTCCCGGCACCGCTCCAGCAGAGAAAGCTCCTCCGGATCGATCTGTTTTCCCCGCCTTCGGTCGAGTTCCAGCCGCTCCAGCCGCTTTTCCACCACCACCAGATCGGCCAGCACCAGGTCCTGATCCAGGGTTGCGAAATCCGCCGCCGGGGTGGGGTCGGAATACCCGTATCCGCCGAAATTGCGGATCACATGGATGAGGGCGTCGCAGTCCCGCACCGGGGTCCAGGTGTTCTGGTCTTTTTTTTTCTCCCCGCCCGACCGGCCCGGCAGAAAATATTCCACCCGGGCATAGATGGTCTTTTTGGGCTTGTACATCTCGCTCAATACATCCACACGGGTGTCGGGCACCTGCACGGTGCCGATGCGGTCTTCGCTTTTATTGGACCCTTCCGCGACCTGCCGTGTCAGGGCTTCGAATACCGTGGTCTTTCCGGAGCCGGAAAGTCCGGTAATGCCGAGTTTCATCCGATTCATCCTCCTGTAAGTCGGTCCACCGCAAGAAAAAAGGCATACTATAATTCACCCCGGGAAGAAGGCAAACAAAAAATCAGGAGAAAAGAGACGGGGAGCCATCCCCGGGCAATCGCGATGAATATTGACAGAAGCGGGTCAATTCGCTACATTGACACCCGTGGAGACACCATTCGACCGCTTCCGAATCCCTTCCCGAAAACGGGCGCATTCTTACTGAACCCGTCAGAACCGAAATGGGAGTGAAACGATCCGTGTGGGCTATGGCCGAAAATTCCGAAAATACCTTCAACGCATGTTCAACCGCCCGGCCGATTCGTTTCTGGAACCGCAACCCTCAACCCATGCACCCCGAGGACAAATCATGATCATAGGACTCGATGTCGGCGGCACACACACCGATGTGGTACTGTTGGGAAAGGAAGGCCTGATCCGTGAATTCAAAGTCCCCACCGATGCATCGGATCTGTTCACATCGGTCCTCAAGGGCCTCGAAAAGGTCACCGAGGGCATCGACCCCGCCGATATCAACCGGGCGGTACTGAGCACCACCCTCACCACCAACGCCATCGTCCAGGACCAGAACCCCAAAGTGGGCATGATCGTGTCGGCCGGACCCGGCATCGATCCGGAACTCTACCGCACCAACCCCCATTATTATGCGGTCTCCGGTTCCATCGACCACCGGGGCCGTGAGGTGGAGCCGGTCGACAAGGACGAAATCCGAAAAATCGGCGAAAAACTCAAGGCGGACGGGATCCGCAACATCGGGATCATCGGCAAGTTCTCCATTCGAAACCCGGACCACGAAATCCGGATTGAGGATCTGCTGAAGGCGGATTTCGGAAAGATGTTTCTGGGCCACCGGATCTCGGGAAATCTCAATTTCCCCCGGCGGATCGCCACCACATATCTCAATACCACCGTCTATCCGATTCATAAAAAATTTTTCGAAGCGGTCAAAAAATCCCTGGCCCGAAAGGGGCTGGTCATCCCCATTCATATTCTCAAGGCCGACGGCGGCACCATGTCTCTGGACGCCTCCCTCGATTTTCCGGGGCAGACCATTCTGTCGGGCCCCTCGGCCAGCGTCATGGGCGCCACCGCCTTTGCCTCGGCGGAGGCCGAAAGCCTTGTTCTGGACATCGGCGGCACCACCACCGATATGGCTATCCTGATCGACCGGGTTCCCCTGCTCGACCCGGTCGGCATCACCCTGGGCGATTTCAAGACCCTGATCCGATCTCTGGAGACCCGGTCCATCGGGGTGGGCGGCGACAGCGCAGTGCGCACGGCCGACGGCCAAATCACCATCGGGCCGGACCGGAAAGGGCCGGCCATGGCATACGGCGGTCCCCTGCCGACCCCCACCGACGCCCTCTACGTACTGGACATCATGAAGGAAGACGGAGACCGGCAGGCCGCCGTCAAGGGAATGGAACCGCTTGCCGAGGCCCTGGGCCGCACCGTCGAGGAGACCGCCCAGGCCGTTTTCGACCGGACCTGCCGAATGATTCTGGATCAGGCGCAGGCCATGATCGAGGCCATCAACAGCAAACCGGTCTACACGGTCCACGAACTTCGGGAGGGGCTTCAGGTGAACCCGACCCGTCTTCTGGTGCTGGGGGGGCCGGCACCCTATTTCGCCGACCGAATTCGGGCGCTTTCCCCCTTTGCGGTGGAGGTGGTGCCCCGGTGGAAGGTGGCCAATGCCGTGGGCGCGGCCCTGGCCCGCACCACCTGCGAAGTGGCCCTGTTCGCAGATACCCAGCAGGAGATCGCCACCGCGCCGGAGGAGGATTACATGGAATCGGTGGACCGAAACTTCTCCTCGGAAAGGGCCGTAAAAAAGGCCTTTGAACTGCTGAAACAGAAAGCACTCAAGATGGGCGCCGATGAGACGGACCTGGACATGGAGGTCACCGAGGCGCTTCAGTTCAATATGGTGCGGGGATTCTACACCGCCGGACGGAACATTCGGGTCCGGGTTCAGGTCAAACCGGGCCTGATCCACGGCTATGAGGTCATCGCCCGGAAACTGACGGCGGAGAAAGGGTAAACACATGCTGCAAGCCAAACACACCACCGGTCTGGTCTTTTTCCCGGCCTTCGACTGGGCCATCAGCCCCACCCATCCGGAGCGGGAAGAGCGGCTGCTCTACACCCAGGATCAGGTCATGGAAGAGGGGCTTTTCGATATTCCGGGAATCATCGAATTCAAACCCGACCTGGCTACGGTCAAGGACGTTCAGCGGGTCCATTTCTGTGTGCCCGATGAGTGGGCCGTGATGACCGAATCCCATTTCATCAGCGCCGGCGGCGCCAAAACCATCGGCATGGCGGTGATGGACAAACGGGTCGATCGCGGGTTCGCCCTGGTCCGGCCGCCGGGCCATCATGCCATGCGGGTGGTCCACGGGTCCCGGGGGTTTTGCAACATCAACATCGAAGCGGTCATGATCGAATACCTGCGAAAGGCCTACGGCATCGACCGGGTGGCCGTCGTGGACACCGATTGCCACCACGGCGACGGCACCCAGGACGTCTACTGGCACGACCCGGACACCCTGTTCATCTCCCTTCACCAGGACGGCCGCACGCTGTATCCCGGCTCCGGATTCGTCAACGAGCTGGGCGGGCCCAATGCCGCAGGTCTGACGGTCAACATTCCGCTGCCCCCCAATACCGGGGAAGACGGATTCCTGTACACCATCGAAGAGATGGTGCTGCCCATGCTGGCCGACTTCAAGCCCGACATCATCATCAATTCGGCGGGCCAGGACAACCACTATGCCGACCCGCTCACCAACATGAACTTCTCGGCCCAGGGGTATGCCCGGCTGACCGAGCTTCTGAAGCCGGATATCGCGGTCCTGGAAGGGGGCTATTCCATCGAAAGCGCCCTGCCCTACATGAACGTCGGTATCATTCTGGCCATGGCCGGGCTCGACTACAGCCGGGTCAAGGAGCCCAACTACGAACCCGACACCATCCGCCAATCCGGGGACGTCACCGATTACATCCGGCGGCTGGGCGAAAAAGTGCTGAATCAATGGAACCGCCGGGCGGAGATTCAGGCGGAGCTTCAGGCCGGCAAGGAGTTCGCGGAAAAGAACCGGTCCATTTTCTACGACACCGACAACATCATCGAAAAGCAGCAGGAAAAAATCCGGATCTGCAACGACTGCGGCGGCGTCTGGCAGATCGATTCCTCCTCGGACCGGGGCCACCACATTCTGGGTATCCACATTCCCCGAAAAGCCTGCAACGACTGCCGAAAGGCCGGACGCGACTGGTATGAAACGGCCTCGGACCTCGGGTTTGATCAGGTACTGCTTCAGGATCGCCCCCGGGACGACTATCTGCGAAAAAACCTGGAAAGATATGGCTGAGCTATCCAGATCCCGATTACTGGAACAACGGGCTCGAACCCTTCAGGCGGTTCGGGCCTTTTTTTACGCCCGGGAGTATCTGGAAGTGGATACCCCAATCCGTATACCGGGTCCGGCCCCGGAAGCCCATATCGACGCCGTGGTCAGTGAGGGCTGGTATCTTCAGACATCCCCGGAATTGTGCATGAAGCGGCTGCTGGCCGCGGGCTACCCCCGTATTTTTCAGATCTGCAAGTGTTTCAGAAAGGGGGAGCGGGGCGACCGGCACCTGACCGAATTCACCCTGCTGGAATGGTACACGGCCGGGGTCGACTACACCCATATGATGGCCCAGAGCGAGGAGTTGATTCAGTGGACGGCCCGGGAGACGGGCCTCGGCGATCGGCTGCGCTATGGCGGTGAAACGGTCGACCTGTCCACACCCTGGCCGCGCATGACGGTTCGGGAGGCCTTTGAGCGATTTTCCCCCGTTTCTCTGGAAGGCGCGTTGGCCGCCGATCGATTCGATGAAATCGTGGCCCTGGAAATCGAACCCCGGCTGGGCATAGGAAAACCGGTTTTTCTCTATGATTATCCGGCCGTCTCCGGTGGACTGGCCCGGATCAAGCCGAATGACCCCGCCATGGCGGAGCGGTTCGAACTCTATATCGCCGGACTCGAACTCTGCAA
>JBEPWQ010000152.1:0-8606 GCA_041642315.1 Desulfobacteraceae bacterium
CGATGAACTGAAAAACGAAGTCGCCATGGAGACCCATTTTACAATTCTGAATCACCGATTGGACTTTTTCGGTATATGCGGCGATTGTAAGGCAGAGAGCGTTTAATATATTTTTTTGCCATTAATTGATAACAATTATCACATAATACTTCTTACAAACAGTGGAGGAAGGAGAAAGTCGGCATGCCTGAAAATCAAAAACGACCCCCATACCGTCGGCGCCCCAGTCGCGCATATCGGAATGAAATGACAGGAGCCCCGAATGTCGTGCTTAAAAACGGCGCGGCGCTCTTTGAACGGGACGGTGCACAAGTTCAGACCACAAAAGCAAAAGGAGGAACCCCATGAGTGAAGACACCAAGTGCCCGGTAACGGGCAGGACAAGCAAACCGATTTCCGGCGGCGGCACGTCGAACCGGTACTGGTGGCCGAGCCAGCTGAACCTCAAGATACTTCATCAGCACTCTCACATGAGCAATCCGATGGGCGAGACGTTCAACTATGCCGAGGAATTTAAAAAACTCGACCTGAAGGCGGTAAAGAAGGACCTCCATGCGCTGATGACCGACTCTCAGGACTGGTGGCCGGCCGACTACGGCCACTACGGGCCGCTCTTCATCCGAATGGCGTGGCACAGCGCGGGAACCTACCGCATGGGCGACGGCCGCGGGGGCGCGGGGTCCGGCTCCCAGCGCCTGGCGCCCCTCAACTCCTGGCCCGACAACGTGAACCTCGACAAGGCGCGGCGTCTGCTCTGGCCGATCAAGCAGAAATACGGCCGGAAAATCTCCTGGGCCGACCTGATGATCCTCGCCGGCAACTGCGCCATCGAGTCGATGGGGCTGAAGACCTTCGGCTTCGCCGGCGGACGCGAGGACCTCTGGGAGCCGGAAGAGGACATCTACTGGGGCTCCGAGGCCGAATGGCTCGGCGACAAGCGCTACTCCGGCGAGAGGGATCTCGAGAACCCGCTGGCCGCCGTGCAGATGGGCCTGATCTACGTGAACCCGGAAGGGCCGAACGGCAACCCGGACCCGGTCGCCTCGGGCCGCGACGTTCGGGAGACCTTCGCACGCATGGCCATGAACGACGAGGAGACCGTCGCGCTCGTCGCCGGCGGCCACACCTTCGGCAAATGCCATGGCGCGGGCGATGCCGCACATGTCGGACCTGAACCCGAGGCCGCCCCCATCGAGGAACAGGGCCTCGGCTGGAAGAGCAGCTTCGGCAGCGGCAAAGGCGGGGATACGATCGGCAGCGGCATCGAGGGCGCCTGGAAGCCCAACCCGACCCGATGGGACATGGGCTATCTGAAGGTGCTGTTCAAATACGAGTGGGAGCTGGTCAAGAGCCCGGCCGGCGCGCATCAGTGGCTGGCCAAGGGCGTGGACGAAGAGGACATGGTGGTCGACGCGCACGACCCGTCGAAGAAGCACCGGCCGATGATGACCACGGCGGACCTATCCCTCCGCTTCGACCCGATCTACGAGCCGATCACGCGGCGCTACCTGGAAAACCCCGAGGAATTCGCGGACGCCTTCGCCAGGGCTTGGTTCAAGCTGACCCACCGCGACATGGGCCCCCGCTCGCGCTTTCTCGGTCCGGAGGTCCCGAAAGAGGAACTGCTCTGGCAGGACCCGGTGCCCGAAGTCGATCACGAGCTGATCGACGCCCAGGATATCGCGGAGCTCAAAGAAAAGATCCTTGCTTCGGGCCTGTCGATCTCGGACCTGGTCTCGACCGCCTGGGCCTCGGCGTCGACCTTCCGCGGCTCCGACAGGCGCGGCGGCGCAAACGGGGCGCGCATCCGTCTGGCCCCGCAGAAAAACTGGGAAGTCAACCGGCCGGACCGCCTGAAGGGCGTGCTGGAGACGCTCGAGGAAATCCAAAAAGTGTTCAACGGCGCGCACTCCGGCGGGAAGGCTGTTTCGCTCGCCGACCTGATCGTTCTGGGCGGATGCGCCGGCGTCGAGCAGGCCGCGAAGAACGCCGGCCACGAGATGACCGTTCCCTTCTCGCCGGGCCGCACGGATGCTTCGCAGGAGCAAACCGATGTCGAGGCGTTCGCCGTTCTCGAACCGGTCGCGGACGGGTTCCGCAACTACCTCAAAGCCAGGTACGCGGTGTCGGCGGAGGAACTGCTGGTCGACCGCGCGCAGCTGCTCACGCTGACGGCGCCCGAGATGACGGTTCTCGTCGGCGGCATGCGCGCCCTGAACGCCGATTCCGGACGGTCAAAGCACGGCGTCTTCACCCATCGGCCGGAGGCGCTCACCAACGACTTCTTCCTGAATCTGCTCGACATGGGCACGACCTGGAAGGCCGCCTCGGACGACGAGGACGTCTTCGAGGGGCGCGATCGGGCGACGGGGGAGCTCAAATGGACCGGCACCCGCGTCGATCTCGTCTTCGGTTCGAACTCTCAGCTTCGGGCCTTGGCGGAAGTTTACGGATGCGAAGACTCCCGGGAAAAGTTCGTGCACGACTTCGTGGCGGCGTGGGACAAAGTCATGAACCTCGACCGCTTCGATCTCGTCTGATCGCGGCGCAGCCGTTTTCGAGGGCTTATGAACCGGATTTTGAACCGCAGACCGGAGGATCGGGAAGCGACAACCACATCAGATGAAGAAGGAGGCAGACAAAAATAGCCCGGTCTGCGAATAGAGAATTCGCTAAAACAATCTATTCAATGCAACAAAAACAGAGCGGGCTATGAATTCTCAATACGACAGGCAAGAAAATAGTCCAAAATACGGCGGTTCGCACCGGCTTTCAGAATGCAAACCCGGATACGAATGCGACATTTCCAGCCGCCTAGGAACCCAAAACCGAACTCACCAGATAAGCCGTATAACCGGCATAGCAGGCCACCAGAGCGCCGCCCTCATAACGATTGATGCGGCCGGGCCCGCCCAATCCGTATCCGATGATGAAGAGGGAAAGGGTCAGGGCGGCCATGAGCAGTATGTCGCGTGAAAAGACTTCGGGCTCCAGGCCCATCGGATGGATCGTGCCGGCAATGCCCACCACGGCGAGGGTGTTGAAGAGGTTGGATCCGAGGATGTTTCCGAGGGCGATGTCATGCTCCCCTCTGCGGGCGGCGATCACCGATGAGGCGAGTTCCGGCAGCGAAGTGCCGACCGCGACGACGGTCAGGCCGATGATCAGATCGCCGACGCCGAATCCGTGGGCGATCTCGACCGCCCCCCAGACGAGAATACGGGAGCTGACGATCAACAGGACCAGACCGGCTATTAACCGGAAGACGGCCCTTCGGATCGGCAAGGTGCGGGCCGCCAGTTCCTGCTCGACCGCGCTGCCCAGGGTGTCGGTTTTCTGCTGCAAGCCCTGTCGGATGGTCCAGGCCATCAGTCCACCGAAAACCCCCAGCAGGATCAGGGCGTCGACACGGGAGATGTCGCCGTCCCGGTTCTGCCAGGCGGCCAGGGCCGTTATGGCGGTGAGAATGGGCAGCTCCTTTCGCAGCACCTGCGAAAGGACGGCGATCGGACTGATCAGCGCAGCCGTACCTTTTAAAAGCGTGACGAGGTCAGCCGATGAGTGGCATCGGCCCAGGCGCGGTCGAAGCGCTTGGCGGCCTCCAGCGCGTCCTCTCGTTTGCCCTGCCGGTCCAAAGCGATCTTTGGACCAAACAGCGAATACCCGTTATCCCGGTTTTTGCGCAGATCCGCAGCGTAGACGACCTCGGCCTCGTTCGGCCGGCCGGCGTCGAGGAGCATGGCGCCCAAAAAATGCCGGACCGGAAACTACCAGTCGGGCGGCTCGTTGTAGCGCAGACCGTCTTCGAGCCGCACGGCCCGCTCGAGATGCGCCAGACCCGCGAGAGTATCGCCCTCTTTATACGCCGATTCTCCACGCACGATCTCCTCGGCAATCGTCATCAATGCTTCGGCGGTGGCGAAGCCGACATAGTGCTCCACCGTTCCCATCGCCTCCCGCGCTTCGCCCAATGCGCGAAGTTCCCGCTGTGCCTCGGCCGACCGATCGGTGTGAAGATATGCCAGGGCGCGACCGTAATGCCCCGGCAGGTTGAGATTGGGGCCCAATACCAGCGCCCAGTTCCAGTAGGCCATGGCATTTTCCGGATCGTGCCGTGCGGCCTCCTTGAAGGCGCGCAGCGCCTCCGAGTGGTTGAAGGCATAGGTCAGCCGCAATCCCTGGTCGAAAAACCGCTGCGACTCGGGATTCCGGGTGGTGACGGGGAAATGGTGGTTTCCCAATCCCTCGAGCTTGGGCGCGATGGGCGCTTCGGCCGTTATCGGATCCGCGGCGAGAGCGCGCGCATTATGGATTGCCGCCGCGGCCGGATGGGAGATAAGGCATAGAACAATCAGTACAATGATCCATATAAGGATAGGTTTTATAAGGATAGGTTTTCGCATTTTTCATCTCCTTTGTTTGATGAGCCCTTGACGCTGTCGATGGGCCTCGATATCAGCCGAAAGGATGCCCCGCCGGATACGGCTTAGTACGGTATCCGCAGCATCGGTGTAATCGGCGGGGGCGAACCGGCCTGAATGGTACGAGTAGCCTGAATCCGCACCGCTGATGCAGCGGAATTCAGATCCGCAGCGGCGGGTGAATGTTCGAATCGGCATAAAATAGTGTAACAGCACATCTCGTGCCACCCACTTTCGGCGTGTACTCAACACCCCCGATTGCAGCCCAAAAGCCCGTCTGTCGAAACACGGGCCGGAATGAAGGCGCCCCCGTTTCGACGGTGATTCGCGTTTTTCGCCGATATTGGCGAGCCATAATTGGTGATATCAACCGCAGGGGAACGGCCGGTGGGTGAAGGAAAATGATTTTGGAAATGGATAGGCCTGGGGTCTGGCACTGAAGTTTTCACCTGGGAGAGTGCACACTCGTCGATCACATGAGACCCCTTCATGATTTTCCGGCTAACCGCCGCCGGCCCCATGAGGGGCATCCAGGGGTTTCGGCTCATCGGCCGGTTCAGGCAAGCGGCTGGCCATTACTTTGTCGATCCGGTTGCCGTCGAGATCGACCACTTCCAACCGCCAGTCCTGCCATTGGGCAATATCTCCGGTGCGCGGCACCGTGCCCATCAGCCACATGATCATACCGCTGAGCGTATGATACCGCCCCTTCTCCTCCTCAGGAACGTTTTTCAGCGAAAGCCGGTCCTTGAGCTCCGGGATCGGAATCAGGCCATCCAGCAGCCATGAGCCGTCTTCACGCTGCACGGCCCAGATATCTTCCGGATCACGGGGTTTGAATTCCCCTGCAAGCGCGACCAGCAGATCTTGCAGCGTGATCAGGCCGAGAATTTCGCCATACTCATCCACCACAAAAACCATCTGCACACCGGACTCCCGGAACTGCTCCAGCAGCTTGATTCCCGTGAGCGACTCGGGCACATAGACGGCAGGCAGGAGATACTCGGCAATACGGCCCGGAGATTCTCCCTTCATTTGCAGCCTGAGCAGGCGTTTTGCAGTAATGACGCCCAAGACATCATGCATCCCGCCCCGGCACACCGGAAAACGGGAGTGGTCGGAAGCGACGAGCGTTTCCAGACCCTCTTCAAGCGGCTGTTCAAAATCCAGTCTAATAATCTCGCTTCGCGGCGTCATCAGCGATGCAATCTGCCGATCATCGAGCCGAAAAACATTGCGCACCATCTCGTGCTCCTCTTTTTCGATGACGCCCGCCTGGGAGCCCTCCACCAGCATCGCATGGATATCCTCCTCCGTCAGATTCGCGCTGCTCAGTTCTTTTTTGCCCATCAACCGCAAGATACCATCGGTCGATATCGACAGCAGAAAGACAAAGGGTCGCGATAATTTCGCCAGAAACGCGATCGGGCGGGCCATCAGACGCGCGATGCCCTCGGCGTTGAACTGGGCGATCCGCTTGGGGACCAGTTCACCCACAACGATCGAGAAATAGGTGATACCCACCACCACAATGGCTGTGGCGCCGACAGCGCTGCTTTTCCGATCCAGTCCCAGATCATAGAGCAGATCGGCCAGAGGACCGGCAAGAGCCGCCTCACCGACAATCCCATTGAGGATTCCGATGGCGGTAATGCCGATTTGCACGGTAGACAGAAACCGGGTGGGATCTTCACCCAGATGCACGGCGACGGCGGCCGAGCGGTCGCCCTCTTCGGCCATCCGCTGCAAACGGCTCTTGCGTGCGGTGACCAGGGCGATTTCCGACATGGCGAAAACGCCGTTCAACAAAATCAGTGCGATGAGTATGGAAATGTCCAAGCGACTCTCCTTCGCTCAATAAAACGCGCCTTCAATCTATCGCCGGAGTAGTCGATGCCGATATAACGGTGGAAAGCGAGGCTCGTCATAAAGGTTCTCTTTCAGGGATTTACATGATTGGTTACCGGGTCCGCGCTGGATTGTGAGACTGGCAGGGCCATTACAAAAAAACAATGATGCTCGTCAATATAACAGGTGTCATCTCAGGTGAAAAGATGAAAATTATTTTCAAGAAATTTATTTATCAAAGGCCCAACACATTCGCCGACCATCCGGTAGGGAGGCATCAGGGGTCATGACGGAAAATTTTTCGGCCGCCGCCTGGGGTGGACCCTGGCTGAATTCGCTTTAAAAAGCTTGAGAAACCCGCAATTGAAATCCTTTATTGTATTATAAGCGATTTCCGGGTTGAAAAAGTGTACTTTAACTCCCTCGATTCATAGCCCTCCCCTTAAAATGTTTCCTCTTAAGTATCTCTTCCTGCAAAACAGGGGAAAAGGGGAAAACCGGTCCTCTTCTCTCAAAAGAACAACATGATCGACAAGGGTTCCCCACCCGCAACTACAAAGTCACCGCGCGATGCACAGGAGCCTGTTCCAGAAGCCTCTATCGGAATAGATGCGGGATTCAGTTCAGGCAGATCTTGAGTGAAACAAGTGGCACCCGGAAAAAATGCCTCCAATACATTTCTGGTGTGCGGTCCATTTCTTTATTGACCGGAGGAGAAGGACATGTTAGGCATCGAATGATGCACATCATACGATACGCAATATCCGGAGACCTATTGTGCCACCGAAATTCAAATTCACCAGAAACCAAATCATTGATACGGCTTTCAATCTCGTCCGGCGGAACGGATGGAATTCCCTGACGACGCGATCCATTGCTCAAGAACTGGGATCGTCGGCAAGACCGATTTACTCCTATTTTGATTCCATGGAGAAGTTGGAGGAAGAAATCGTCAAGAGAGCCGTAAAATTGCTTCATGACTATATGGTTCAGAAGAGAACCGGAGATCCGTGGCATGACCATGGCATCGGATACGTCTTTTTTGCCATGAATGAAAAGCATCTATTCCGGGGCATAAATGATGAAAGACACATCGGCTATTTTAAAAAATACGGAGATATCATCTGGGCCACCCTCACGGAATCCCTGGCAAACCATTCACCGTTTCTGGGATTGACCGCAGAGCAGATTCATCAGATCCAGCTTCAGCGCTGGCTTTTTGCCCATGGGCTTGCCTTTTCCGTCAGCAATCCTCCGCCTGAAACCTGGTCCGAAGAAAAGATCCTTTCCGTCATTCAGTCCGGCAGCCGGGCCATTTTTACAGGCCTGATGCAGCAATTCAAACAGTCAAACCGCTTCACATCAGGAGGTGAGAAATGAAAGAAAGAGATCCCAGGAAGATGGCGCTGCAAATTGCAGGAATGCGGATGAACGAAACGCTCCTTCCGGAGGACGAACGGATCTTCACGGATCCGTATGCGGAATTCTTCTTCCCGAAAGCGGTGCGTGAGATGGCCCGGAACGACCAATGGGCAAAGACCGAGCGGGAAAAGTATGAAGCCGTTATGCCCGGCGTCAACGGCGCACTGGCGGCTCGGGTCCGGTACATGGACGAGTGCCTGATTGAGGCGATTCGATCCGGATTTACACAGTTGGTAATGATAGGCGCCGGCTACGACACGAGAGCATACCGCATTCCAGGTTTGAAAGAAAACATCCGGGTTTTCGAAGTGGACCATCCGCTGACACAGAAAGTGAAGATTCGCACCATATCGGAAATTTTCGGCGATCTGCCGGACCATGTGACCTATCTGCCGGTGGTATTTGGAAAAGACAGTATTGAACAAAGACTTTTCGAGTCCGGCTACGATTCGGGGCTGAAAACGCTGTTTATCGTGGAAGGTTTTTTGATGTACGTCCCCCCGGCAGCCGTTGATCGGCTTCTTGGATTCATTTGCAAGGCTTCGGAACCGGGAAGCGCTTTTATCGCCGACTATTTTGACGCGACCGTGGTGGACGGCACCAGTCCTTTGAAGGAAGCGCAGGCATTGAAATCCTTTGTTGAAAGCGAAGGCTCTCCCCTGCAGTTCGGCATTCCAGACGAATCCATCGAAGCATTTTTCTCAGAAAGAGGGTTTCGTCAGGTTTCCTGTTTCGCCGCATCCGATTGCAAGGAAAAATACTTCAAAGGCGAAGGCTTACATCGTGCGGTAACCCCGATGTTCAAGTTCGTGCGCGCTGTTGTTTGAGGATAGAGGATTTACCGACATACATGATCGGCTCATGCGAGGCATTAGCGGTTTATTGGAATCACCTTTTTTGGGAATCACCGTATTA
>JBEPWQ010000153.1:0-8563 GCA_041642315.1 Desulfobacteraceae bacterium
AACCAGCCCCCGGAAAAAGACAGGAGCAGCTTGATACCGTAAGGATAGGGGGAGTTGGACACCTCCTTGCGATGAAACTCCAGCTGGTGGATGGCCGCTTCGATGAGGTCCGGCTGAATGCCGTCTTTCACCAGTTTGTTCAGAACATCGAAAATGATCTGTTCGATCCTGGATGCATCCGATTCCACCACATCCTTGAGTCCGCAGGAAAAGAAGGTATCCCTGTTGTCGCCGTCGAACCCGGAGCCGTCGGACAAAGCGGAACCCAGCCCCGATTCGATAAGGGCCCGGCGAAGGGGTGAAGCCGGATTTCCCAACAGAACCTCCCCCAACAAAGAGAGCACCAGCACTTCGAAGGTATCCCGGATATCGGCGGTAATCCACCCTACCGCCACCTGGCACTTCTTGGCCGGGTCCTCCCCCGGGTCCAGGGGATAGGTATAGGTGACCTCCCGGGGTTCGCTCCACCGGGGCTGGTTCGGAACCTCGGTCTTCGGATCGATCGCCTGAAAATGATCCAGGATCTTCTCCTGAATCATCTGGAGGTGCCGTTCCAGAGGCAGGTTCCCATAGGTATAGAAAAAGGAATTGCTGGGGTGGTAATGGCGGCGGTGAAATGCGAGAAGGGCTTCGTGGGTCAGGGACGGAATTTCCCGGGGATCCCCCCCGGAATTGTAGCTGTAGGTGGTCTCCGGATAGAGAGCGTTCATCAGGGAGCGGACCATCACCTGATCCGGAGACGACATCGCCCCTTTCATTTCATTGAAGACCACCCCCTTGTAGACCAGTTGATCCCCCTCCATTTCGAGGCGATGCCCCTCCTGCTTGAAATTGAGGGCATCCAGAATGGGATAGAAACCGGCGTCCAGGTAGACATCCATCAGGTTATAAAAATCCTTCTCGTTCTGTGTCACGAAGGGGTACATGGTCCAGTCCGACGCGGTAAAGGCGTTCATGAAGGTATTGAGGCTTCGTTTAATCATCGAGAAAAAAGGATCACGCACCGGAAACTTCTTGGACCCGCACAAAGCGGTGTGCTCGAGGATATGGGCCACCCCGGTGGAATCGGAAGGGACCGTCTTGTAGGCCACACTGAAGGTGTTCTCGGAATCGTCCTTGCTGATATGGATGTGTTTGGCCCCGGTGGGCAGATGTTCCAGTTCATAAAAATAGGCCTCTATGGTCTCGATGAGGGCCGTACGGCGGACCTCATAATCGCCGATGCGATCGCCCGTCCGTATGCCGGGATTGTTGGGGTCGTCGAATGAAGTCATGGGTATATCCTCTCAAACGGGTATGATACGGTGTAAAGAAAACCGAAAAGATCGGCGGTCAAAATAGGCTCTTGTCTGTATCCGGTCCTGAATTTGGGCTTCCCAAGTAAATATGGTCCTCTTAAGAAACGATGTAAACCCCCCGGCTGATTCGGTCGATTCGGCCTTCCTTATAAAGCCGGTAAATAATGTTTCGGAGCTTTTTTTCGCCGAAACCGGTCCGCTTTTGAATACCGGACAGGGAAACACCCTCCGGAAATTGTGCGACGACCTCCACCACCATGTCCGAGGCGGTGATTCCGCCGGCGCCGTTTTTGCGACGCCCTCCGCCTTTGAAAGCCGGTTGGGACCGGTTTTCCAGAGCCATGGTCCGGATCAGCTGCTCCAGATGATCCATTCGGGCCATCAGCCGATCCACATCCTTTTTCGTGGGAATATTATAGTCCCGCAAAAACATGCGAACCAAGGCATTGAAACTCACGGATTTACGACGTTTGTCCGCCATCCGGTTTTTTTCCTCCCTGAAAACAATTTCTGAATTCTAACGGAATATAATTACAATAGATACGGATCAGGACTATGTAAACGGCAAGGAAAAGTCAAGTCGTCGCCTTCGAATACAATTCGCCAGACATCTCCCGTCCGGAAAAGAAGACGCATTGAAAAACCGAAAGGTCCATGGTAAAAGCCTTCCCATGACCTCTCCCCGCTCACTTCTCAAGGCCTGGAACCTGCAGCCCAAAAAACAGCTGGGCCAAAATTTTCTGGCGGACCCGTCCACGGCGAATATGATCGTGAATCGGGCCGGGATCGGACCGGAAGAGGTGGTTCTGGAAATCGGCGCCGGACTCGGGGCGCTCACCATCCCCGCGGCCCGAGCGGCCAAACGTCTTTACGCCGTGGAAACCGACGATCGGCTGATCGGGCTTCTTGGAACCGAACTCCTGGCCCATGGGGTCACCAATGCCACGGTGTTGAAACAGGATATTCTCAAATTCGATCTGGGGGCCTTCATTCGGGAAGAAGCGATCTCCGGCCGGCTGGTGGTGTTGGGCAACCTGCCCTACAATGTCTCTTCCCAGGTGGTGGTGCGGCTGATCGGGGCCAGAGAAGGGGTCGACCGGGCGGCCATGATGTTCCAGCACGAACTGGCCCGGCGGCTGCTGGCGGAGCCCGGGGGAAAGGATTACGGGCGGCTCACCGCCATGCTGCGCTATTGCGCGGACATCGAACCCTTGGCCCGGGTGAACGCGCCCCTGTTCTACCCCCGGCCCAAAGTCGATTCGGAAGTACTGATGATCCGGTTTCGGAAAACACCGGCCTATCCGGCCGAAGATGAAGGGTTTTTGTTTCGGGTGATCAAGGCCGCCTTCGGCCAGCGCCGCAAAAACCTCAAAAACGCCCTGTCCGGAAGCGACCTGCGGATCAGGCCGGACACCGCCCGGGCAGCCCTGGAGGCGGCCGGCATCGACCCGATCCGCCGCGCCGAAACCCTGACGATTCCAGAATTCGTTGAACTGAGCCGCCGGATTCAGGGACTTCGGTAACCTCGAATTCCTGAATCCGGTCGAAAAAACCGGCTACAGGTCCTCGGCGATGGTGACGGTCCGGTCTCCGAGAAGATTGACATAGGAGCCCATTTCATTGTCGTACCAGCCGTAGATATCGGCCTGGGTGATGGGCACCCGGACCATGGTCCCCTGAAGGTCCACCCCGAGATGCTTGGCCAGACCCGGAATATTGCCGAGATTGATGCTTGCCTCCCCGGTTCGGGTATGGGTTTCATGGCCCTCGATCACCGCTCCGGCCTTGGGGTATCCGATGATGTCTCCGGAGACGTTCTGCTTTTCGGAATAGTGGAGATAGCCATTGGGATCATCGGCCGCAGCCTGGCGGTAGACGTCGTTGATGGTCTCCCGCCGGATTTCGCCGCCTACCATTTCTTCCTGAAAATTGACCACCAGAATGATCAGAGAACCGGTGGAGGTGGGTATCCGCACCGATTCGGCGATGAACCCGATCTCTTCCATCTCCGGAATCACCAGGCGCAGGGCCGCGGCCGCACCGGTGGTGGTGAGAATGATGTTGTTCATCACGCTTCGGTTTTTCCGCAGGTCCGCTTTTCCGGTTCCGGGAAGCCGGTCGAGCACCTGCTGAGAACCGGTGCTGGCATGGATAGTGGCCATGGAGGCCGACAGGATCCGCTTGGGCCCGAAGACATTCAGCAGCGGCTTGATCATGTGGGCCAGACAGGTGGTGGTGCAGGAGGCATTGGAAATCACCCGGTGCCGCCGGGGATCATAATCGTTGTCGTTGATCCCCATCACCGTGGTGACCGCATCCTCGGGCATGGGCCGGCCCTTGTCCTTAATCTTGAAAGGGGCCGAGACGATCACTTTTTCGGCCCCGGCTTCCAGGTGACCCCGCATGCTGCCCTTGGAATCATCCCCAGCGGCGGTAGGATCCAGGAATCGGCCGGTGGTGTCCACCACCAGCTTCACCTTCTCCCCTTTCCAGTCGATGCCGGCCGGGTCCCGGGAGGACATCAGGAACTTGACCTTGACCCCGTCGATCTCCATGGTCTTGTTTTTTTCATCTATGTCCCGAATCACCGGTCCGGCGCTGTGGCCGCGAATATAAGTTTGAAGCCTCCCATAAGTGGAATCTCGCTCCAGATAATGGGCGATATCCTCGAAAGAGGTGCCTACCTCCCGTCCCAGGTTGACCACCAGTTCATCAAAATACTTGCGGGCCACATGATGCCAGACGGTGAGTTTTCCGATCCGGCCCAGTCCGTTGATTCCGAGCCTGAAACCTTTCCCCTCTACTCCTTTTTCCATGGCTATCCTTTCCAAATTGTCTGCTGTTGTTTTCGCTTAGGTTTCCTTGACCTTCATAAATCCCTGGTACACGGTTCCGTCCTGACCGTTGATGGACAAAAAATCGCCCGATTCGATGCGCTGCTCCCCGAAATAACTCTTTTTTCCCTTTTCATCACAGACCATGGTGCCGCACCCCACCACACAGGTCTTTCCCAACCGATGGGCAACAACCGCGGCATGCGAGGTGCCGCCGCCCCTGGCGGTCAAAATTCCGTCGGCCGCGTTGATTTCGCGAATATCGTCCGGCACCGTGTCGGCTCGGAGTAAAATCAAATGGGTGTTGGGCTCCAGTTTTCGCCACTTGTCTATCTCTCCGAGAGTGAACACCGCCCGTCCGCTCATGGCCCCGCCGCTGACGCCGACCCCGTTTCCAAGCAGAACCGCTCCTTCCACCCCTTCCGGGTCGAAGGCGAAGTATTTTTTTCGCTCTCGAATGGACATGTTCCGGCTCTGAAGCACATACAGATCCTTTTTGCCGGGGCTTTCAAACGTAAACTCGACCTCCTGGGGACTCCACCCTTTTTTATAGATCAGCTCGCTCGCCCACTCCTTGAGGGTCTTGTAGATGTCGGGAAAATGGGTTTCCAAAGTCACATCGGTGTTGCGCATTTCATTCTGCTGCTGAATCAATGAAATCGGCAGGGTGGTCACCAGTCCGGAGACCACGTCCTCCCCCTGATTGCCGACGGTGAAATCCCCCCACAGCCGGATGTCGTCCTCGGACCATTTGGGATTGTGAGTAAAAAAGACGCCGGAACCGGAAAAAGGGGAGATGTTGCCGTACACCATGGTCTGAACCGTCACCGCGGTGCCCCAGTCGTCGGAGATTCCGATGATTTTTCGATAGGCTTTGGCTTTGGCCGATTCCCAGGAGTTGAGCACCTTTTTGATGGTGACCAACAGCTGATCGAAGGGATCCTCCAGCAGGTCAATGCCCGAATCACGCACCAGATCTTTGTAGGCCAGGGCCAGATCCCGCATCTGGTCTCCTGAAAAATCCCGTTTGAAGGGCACCCCGCATTTTTTCTTGAAATCCCCCATGACCGCGTCGAAATCATCCCGCTTGAGATCGAAAGACATGCCGTAACACTGAATGAACCGGCGGTAGTTGTCCCAGGCGAACCAGGGGTTGCCGTTTTTTTCGGCCAGACCGGCGGCGATGTGGTCGTTTATTCCCACATCCAGAAAGGTGTCCATCATGCCGGGTTGGGAAATGGAGGAGCCGCTGCGGACCGAAAACAGCAGCGGGTTTTTGGGATCACCGAACCGTTTGTCGGTCAATTTTTCCAGAGTCGAAATATGCCAGGCGATCTGCTCTTTGAAATTCTGCTCCGCCGGCGGATAGTGCTCTACGATCTCCCGGCACCGGAAGACCTCGGTGGTGATGATGAACCCGGGCGGTACCGGAAACCCGAGCCGGTCCAGTTTAACCAGATTGTGGCCCTTGTTTCCCAAGTGAATGATGCCGATGGCCCGGTTCTCGGGTTCGGTGATGGAGGTCATGGCCCGCTGGGGATCGTAATTGAGCAGAAGTCTCAGTTTTTCATCCGGCAGCCGGTAGGATTGATGAAACAGCGTCTTGAGGACCTGGCTCAGGAGCTGATCAAGCTGCTGCAGCCCCAGCGAGAGTGCGATCTTCTCCCGCAGAAAGACCTCGGATATGCGGTGCTTCATCTTTTCCGGGTCATCCAGGTCGTCGGACCCCAGGTATTTGTCCAGGATCCATTCCCGGGGAATTCTGGACAGAATCCGGTTCAGATTGTTTTCGTGGATGTTGTTGAAGTAGTCATTGATCACATTGGTCACAGCCCGGGCAAACCCTTTGAAGATATCCAGGTACTGGGTGAAGGTGAACCCCCTGGCCGCCAGGGAGTGGGCCAGCAGCTCCAGCTGGCTTTCGATCTCGACCGATGAGATGCCGTCCAGCTTCAGGGCCCGGTTGAAGAGCTTCAACAGGTCATGAATCTGATAAAAGGTCTCTTTGGTGATCAGCGTCAGATCCAGCCGATTTACGATTTCGTCGAAATAGACATTGACCAGGGATTCGATGCGAAAGGTCAGCCCCATGGCGTCGAATTTGACTTCGTGGTAACTCCCGTACATGGATGGGATATCCACCGTGAAATGACGTTTTTTATAGATATCCTCCCGAACTTCATAGGTCTGTTCCGAAAGAATCAGTTCCTTAAGAAGCTCCAGGTAGTCGAGCAGCAGCGGCAGCCTGCGGTTGAGGTCGGGCTCTTTGAGTGCTGACTGAAGCTTGTCCAGACTGGGAAAGGCCTCCGCCTTCAACTGAGCCAGGTAGCCCCCCATATCACCGGCGGTGTCGGGGTTCAGGGCCAGGTTGTATTTCTGGTGCAGGAGCCGGTAAAACCGAACGATCAAGAGCATCCGCTCGGCATCCCGCTCCGGCACCTCCGGAACCTCTTCCAGGTATTCCCTCAGGGTGGCTTCATCCAGGTTCAGCAGGCCCTCGGGAACCTGAATTCCACGTTCGGTTTCCAGATGGATCATCAATCGATGCACCCCCTTCACATAAGGGGAACCGGCTTCGATCTGGTCGAAAATATTGGGGGGTACAAAAGGCTCCACATGCTCGGGGTCCGCCGTTCGCCAGAACCGAAGGGTCGCCTCGATAAACCCGACCACCCGGTTGCTGCTTTCCACATGGGCCTGTTTGCGCAGAAAATGAATCAGCAGGTCCTTGCGCTGGGTGATTTCGTCGAGATCGGTGGAGATGTCGCGCAGTTCGCCTTCCGCACCGATGTCGTTGAAGAAGACCGGCATCAGTCGAGCCAGCTGTTTGACCAGGTTGTATACCGGCCGAATATCGCTGTTCAAAAGATTGGTGATATCCCGGGGAAAAAGGTCGGTGTCCTTGATGAAGACGCCGCAGACCGAGAGATAAATAATCAGATCCGACAGCAGGCGGGTCGACCATTTGGGATTCAGTTTGATCAGTTCCAGCCAGATGCGGATATTCTGGATGTGTGCGAGGTTGACCCGAATCTGCCAGTCATTCCCCACCCCGCCGATTCTGGGCGGCTGGAAACCGAGGTCGCTTACTCCGCTGATAAAGAACTTGATCAGATCGCTCTCGTCGGTCTCATAAACCCCTCGGCCCATGTTCAATACACAATTGAGAGCAGTGGCCGGAAACTCCCGGGTGCGGTCTTTCAGAATGGAAAAGGTTTTATCGATAAGCTTCTCGACATTGATGTATTTTTCATGGTTGATGAGCCATCCCAGAGTGCGGTTGATATCCCGAAGCGCTTCTTCATGGATTTGTGTAAGCCCGGTGATATTCATAATGTGAAAGAGAAAAATCACCTTCCATTGATTCCCCTGTGTCTGATCGACACCCGCCCTCAGCAAAATTTGAGGAATTTCCCGATAGGTTTCCACAAACCGATTGTATCCGGGCAGTGTGAGCAGTTGGCTGAGTTGAAACAAGGAACCGTTTTTTCCGGACGGGGCGGTTTTCAGATACCGGATATCACTCAAATGGCGGTTCAGCTCCCGAAGTTTCGCATGAGAAATGCCCTTGAAGATTTCCGCCAGCCGCCCCCGGTTTTCGATCCGGTCGACCCCCTTCTCGAACCACTCGAGGGGGTCGACTTCGCTCAGCCAGTAGTCGTAGGTATGTTGAAAATACCGGATCAGGAGACGATTCAGCTCTTTCAGGTCCAGGGACATCTTCGAGGTGTAATAGATCAGCTCTTCCCCCAGTTTGGCCATGCGGTAATAGCTTTTGACAAACAGGAAAAAGGCATCGCCCTCCATCTCGGTGATTCGAATGAATGCCCGGTTCAGCACCGGCATGAACATCTCGATATGAGACGGGCCGGTCTCCTTGATCATCTTCTGGAGAAACAGCAGGAGATTGTCCACCGCGTCGGTGCGAATCTCGATGGAAGCGTCGGAATCAATCACCCTGGTGAAGATCTCTACGAACAGATCTGCCGCTTCCGGCCCTTCGGAATGGTCTTTGATCAGGTGGAAATAATTGAGGCAGTATCCCCGGGCCTCGCCGACGATGAACTGAAGGTTTTTGCGCGGATGGGACAATTCTTTGAGGAAGGTGGTGACGCCTTCGGTCAGGCCGTAATACTTGGACATCGCCTTCTGGATCGGCTCGTACTTCGAATCGATCTCCACATCCACGTGGTAACTGGCGAGGTTGACTTCAAGGGCTTTGGATTGGATCACCCATTCCTCCTTTATTGCAGGTTCCCATAATCATTAATAATATCAAAGACAACACCGTTTTTCAAGGTATTTGCGGTAAAAAGCCGGCGAGAAGAAGGACATGAATCGAACGGCTGACACGGCTCTCAGGTAAAAACGAACATTTGTAGAATATTACCATCAAAAGACGGAATTTCAAGCCATTTTTACCCGGCTAAA
>JBEPWQ010000154.1:0-8523 GCA_041642315.1 Desulfobacteraceae bacterium
GGGCTGTCGAAGTCGGCCAGAATCTCCTTGAGATGACGAAGGTCGGCCGGAGAGAGCATCCCCGGGAAGAGGTTGATGCCGGAGACCTCGGCTTTTTCTCCGGTGGCCAGGGCCTCCACCGTGGCCCTGACCGCCCCGTGAAACCCCTCCATGTGGGTTCCCTGATAGCTGGGGGTGGAGACGTGAACCAGGGGCGGAAGCTCCTGGTCCCGACACATCTCACGGTACTCCCGAATGAACATGGGGACATCGTCTCCGATGGTCTCCGACAGACAGGTGGTGGCGATCCCCACCATCTCCGGCGCATACTGAAGCCGAATGTTTTCCAGGGCGATCTTGAGGTTGGCGCCGCCTCCGAAGATGGCCGTCTCCTCGGCGAAATTGGAGCAGGCGATGTCGGCGGGCTCCTTGAAATGGCTGATCAGGTAGCGCCGAATATAGGTGGAGCATCCCTGGGACCCGTGGAGCAGGGGCACCGCATTGTGGATCCCCTTGAAGACCAGGGAGGCTCCCAGGGGAGTACAGAGCTTGCAGGCGTTCTGAGTGGCGGTATAGGCCGCCGCCGCAGTGGTCTGTTTCATGATACCGCCTCCGTGCGGCCGAGGGACCGGGCCGGCGCAAACCGCCATACCGGACTGGCCACCGAGGCGTAGACCTCCCTGGCGAAGTTGAGCATACCGATATAGCCGGCCAGCGGAGTTTTCCGTTCATGGTTGTGATCGCAGAAGCCGATCCCCATCTTGTAGGCGATGGGCCGTTCCTTGACCCCGCCGATGAACAGATCCGCTTTTTTTTCGATGATGTACTTGGAGAGTTCCAGGGGATTGGCGTCATCCAGAATCACGGCTCCGTCGTCGCACATCTCTCGAAGCATGGCGTAGTCGGCATCGTTGCCGGTCTGAGAACCGGCCAGGACCACCTCCATGCCGAGGTACCGGAGCGCCTTGATCAGGGAGAAGGCTTTGAAGGCGCCGCCTACGTAAATGGCCGCCTTTTTTCCCTCAACCCCCTGTTTGATCTTCTGGAGTTCGGGATAGATACGGTTGATCTCGTCCCGGACCATCCCCCTTGTCCTTTCCAGGATATCGGGGTTGTCCCCGAAATGGTCGGCCACATCGTAAAGGGCCTTGGACATGTCCTCCAGGCCGAAGTAGGAAGCCCGAATGTAGGGGATGCCGTATTTCTCCTTCATCATCTCGGCCAGGAAGGTCATGGCCCCGGAGCACTGGACCACGTTGAGAGAGGCCCCGTGGGAGCGTCGGATCTCGTCCACCCGTCCGTCTCCGGTCATGACCGAAACCACCTTGACCCCCATCCGTTCGTAGTAGTCCTTGATGATCCAGGCCTCGCCGCCGATGTTGAACTCTCCGAGGATGTTGATGCTGAAGGGGCCGATGTCCTGCGTATTCCCCTGCCCCACCAGTTCGAAGAGGGCGTTGCAGGCGGCCTGGTAGCCGTCCTTCTTGGTCCCCTTGAACCCCTCGGAATGGACCGGCAGCACCGGAATTTCTTTTTCCTTGGCCACCTTTCGGCAGACCGCCGCCACATCATCGCCGATGATCCCCACGATGCAGGTGGAGTAGACGAAGGCGGCCTTGGGGCCGTAGGCGTCGATCAGCTCCGAGAGCGCCTTGTAGAGCTTTTTCTCTCCACCGAAGATGACGTCGTTCTCCCGAAGATCGGTGGAAAAACTCATCCGATGAAGGGCCGGTCCCGAAGAAAGCGCTCCCCGGATGTCCCAGGTGTAGGCGGCGCATCCGATGGGACCATGGATCAGGTGAAGGGCGTCCGCAATGGGATAGAGGACCACCCGGGAGCCGCAGAAGACGCAGGCCCGCTGGCTGACCGAGCCGGCCAGGCTGTGTTTGCCGCAGGTCATCTTGAAGTCACCGGATCGGCCCTTCTGATAAATCTGCGATTCGCGTTCTTTGAGTATGGGTATGTTCGACATAATATTTTTATCCGTGGAGCGGCGGGGAACCGCCGCCCCGGTTACATCACCAGTTCGAAATCGATGTCGGATGCATCCCGGTCCTGACGGTCCATGAGCGCATCCAGAATTTTTTCCAGAAGCCGAATCCCGCCCTTGTAGCCCACCGTGGGGAAGTACCCGTGGCCCACCCGGTCCAGAATGGGAAAGCCGTGGCGCACATAGGGGATGTCTTCATCCTTGGCGATATATTTGACATAGCTGTTGCCGATGACCAGATCCACCGGCTGGTTCTTGATCCACTGATGGAAGAGGAACATGTCGCCGGCCGACTTGATCTTTACCTCCTGCGGCACACCGGACGTCGCCTCCTCCATGGCCTTGACCCACTTCTTGCCCGCCGGGGTGCCGGTGACCGCGTAGGCCGGAACCATGTCGATGGAGGCCAGAAACTTGGTCAGAGCCAGGAGCTGGTCGGGATCACCCACCAGGCCGACCCGCTTGCCGTAAAAATACTGGTGCATGTCGGAGATGACGTCCAGAAGCTGCCCCCGCTCAAAATTGATGGAATCGGGCACATTGACCCCGGCCATCCGCCGCAGGGTATCCACGAACAGATCGGTGGCGTGAAGCCCGATGGGCAGGTCGATGATCTCGCAGGGCACCTTGCACTTGGCGTCCAGGGCCCGGGCCGCGGCCATGGCGGCGATGCGGCCCATGGCCACCGTTCCCAAGCTGGAGCCGGTCCGCTTCAGATCGGCCACCGTGACCCCGCCCTCGGGATACATCTTGAACTTTCCGGTCATGGGGCCGTTGAGGACCTTGGAGGTGTCGGGAAAAAGGATGTGTTTGATCCCCATTTCCCCTGCGATCCGTTTGATCTCCTCCATGTCGGCGGGTTCCACGAACCCTGGGATGAGGTTGATCACCTTGGATCTATGCTCGCCGGCCTCCGAGAAATAGTCGACCATTCCCTTTACCATGTTGGAATACCCGGTGACATGGGAGCCTACATAGCTGGGGGTGCTGGCATGAATGACATATTTGCCTTCAGGAATCTTGCCCTCGTTGAGCGCCTTGCGGGCGATCTGGGGAATGTCGTCCCCGATGGTTTCCGAGAGGCAGGTGGTGTGGACGGCGATCACCTCCGGATCATAGACGGTGAACATGTTGTTGATGGCCTGGAGCAGGTTGGCCTGCCCGCCGAATACCGAGGCACCTTCGGTGAAGGCGCTGGTGGCGGCCATGACCGGCTCTTTGTAGTGGCGGGTCAGGGTGGACCGGTGATAGGCGTAACACCCCTGAGACCCGTGGCTGTGGGGCAGACAGCCGTGGATGCCCAGGGCCGCGTACATGGCCCCGATGGGCTGACAGGTCTTGGCCGGGTTGACGGTCAAGGCTTTGCGTTCATGAACTTCTGTGGGGGTATGTTTCAGCAGCATGGCTTTATCATTTCTCCTTCGTTTTCATTCGCGTCCCTGCGACGCGATCAGTCCCAGGCGTAGGTGGCGGCCAGTTCGGGGTTTGTCTGCCAGGGAGCCTTGATGTAGCGCCAGATCTTGCTGTGCACCATTCGATCGATCTCCTTGTAGAAGTTGATCGCACCGGTGAACCCGGCGTAGGGGCCTCCGTAATCGTAGCTGTGAAGCTGCTTCATCGGGATGCCGTGCTTCTGGACCGCATACTTTTCCTTGATCCCGGCGCAGAAAATGTCGGGCTGAAAGGTCTCGATCAGCCAGTCGGCCTCGTACTGGGTGATGTCGTCGATCACCATGGAGCCGTCTTTCATCTGGGGCATCATACCCTCGTAATCGGCCAGGAGGTTTTCCGCCGTCAGTTTTTCCAGCTGTTCCGGGGTTTTTCTGGGTCGATACCGCTTTTCATCCGGTTCCACCTTCAGCTCCTCAATGTTCCGACTGTCGGCGTCGACCTTGATCTCGGACAATACCTTACGCCCCTCGTAGTCGTCCCGGTGGGCGAACTCGTACCCGGCGGAGATGGTGGTCATGCCCAGCTCTTTGAACAGCTCCTGGTAGTGGTGGGCCCGGGAGCCGCCCACGAACATCATGGCCCGCTTGCCCTCGGTGCGGGGCCGAATCTCGTCCCGGGTCTGTTCCACCGCAGGCATTTCCTCTGCGATCACCGTCTCGACCCGCTCCATGAGATTGGGATCATCGAAATACCGGGCGATCTTTCGAAGGGATTTTGCGGTGGCTTCGGCCCCGATAAAGTTGACCTTGATCCAGGGGATCCCGTATTTGGTCTCCATCATTTCGGCCACATAGTTGATGGACCGGTGACACATAATCATATTGAGATCCGCGGTATGAGCCTTGGCGAATTTGTCGTAGCTGGAGTTGCCGCTGAAGGTGGAGACCAGGTGGAGTCCGCACCTGTCGAACAACCGTTCGATCTCGAAGGCGTCGCCGCCGATATTGTATTCCCCGAGCAGGTTGACCTTGTATTCGCCTTCGTCCACCTCGTCATTCGTGCCGATGACGTGCTTGAAGATTTCATTGTTTGCGATGTGGTGGCCGGCCGACTGGCTGACCCCCTTGTATCCCTCACAGGAGAACCCGAAGACATTGATTCCCAACTTTTTCTTCATCTCCCGGCAGACCGAGTGGATATCGTCGCCGATCAGCCCCACCGGGCAGGTGGCAAATACCGCGATGGCTTTGGGATGAAAGATGTCGTAGGCCTCCTGAATGGCCTGCTTCAGTTTCTTTTCTCCGCCGAAGATGATCTCCTCATCCTGCATGTCGGTGGAAAAACAGTAGGGCATGAAGTTGTGGCGGTCCGGGGTGGTGGAGGCGTCGGTCTGGTTCCGCCGGGTGAGCCAGCTGTAGAACCCGCACCCGATGGGACCGTGGGTGATGTTGACGATGTCCCGGGTGGGTCCCAGGACCACCCCCTTGCACCCGGCGTAGCAACAGCCGCGCTGACCGATCAGGCCGGGAACGGTTCTGACATTGGACTGAATCTGAGGCACGTTGTCGCCTTCGACCCGGTTGACCACGATTCCCTTGGCCCGCTTTCGGGCGACCTTGGTGGGATACTTGGAAAGCATCTCCTCCTTGAGCTTTTCGGGGTCCATCCCTTCGAATTCCAATTTTTCTTTTTCCATTTCCTGGTCTTTTTCTGCCTTTGCCATATCTCTTACTCCTTGGGAGATTCTATTTAATGGGTGACGTCATCCAGAACATCGTCGCCGCGCTCGCCGGTCCGCACTCGAAGTGCATCGTGACACGGCAGCACGAAAATCATGCCGTCTCCCGGCTTGCCGGTCTTGTTGACCCGGATGATGGTTTTCACCGTTTTGCCCACCAGCTTGTCCGGCACCACGATCAGCAGGGCCCGCTTCGGGATCAGTCGGCCGCTCTCGCCGAGCTGGGCTATGGCTTCTTCGTAGCCCTTTTCCGCCCCTTCCAGCAGGTGAAGGTCCACCAACCCCTTTCCGCGGCCCAATGCCTCCCAACCGGTCATGGAGGAAATACCGGCCTCGGACAGGGCCTGCTTGGTCTGGTTCATCTTGTTCATTCGAACGATGGCCATGACTTCTTTCATATCTCCACCTCTTCGGTCTCTCCGTCGGCCTTCTGTTTGATCCCCGAGCTGATGGTGTAAGATTCCAGCACCGGGACGATGAAGATTTTTCCGTCGCCGAAGGCCCCTTTTTCGCCGGTCCGGGCCGCATTGATAATGGTCTTGACGGCGAAATCCTTGTCCCCGTCGTTGACCACGGTCAGGAGCATCTCTTTGGGAATCTCATCATAGGTCACTTCGCCGATTTTGATGCCCCGCTGTTTGCCGCGGCCCACCACCGACATTTTGGTGACCCCGGGGAAACCGGCTTCCATCAGGGCGGCCAATACGTTATCTACTTTTTCGGGTCTCACGATCGATCGAATCATAATCATGGGGTATGTCTCCTTTTCTAAGCGGCGATGCCGTAATCAATCAACAGTTTTTCCAGTTCTTCGATCTCCAGGGGGGTGGGAACCACCATTATGTCATTGGCATCGATTTTTTTGGCCAGGGACCGGTATTCGTCGGCCTGAGGGTGCTTGGGATCAAACTCGATAACCGTCTGACGATTGAGTTCCGCCCGTTGAACCATGTTGTCCCGGGGGACGAAGTGGATCATCTGAGTGCCCAGCCGGTCGGCCAGGGCCTCGATCAGCTCTTTTTCATTGTCGGTCTTTCGGCTGTTGCAGATCAGTCCGCCCAGTCGAACCCCCCCGGCCTCGGCGAACTTGACGATTCCCTTGCAGATGTTGTTGGCCGCGTACATGGCCATCATTTCGCCGGAGACCACGATATAGATCTCTTGCGCCTTGCCTTCCCGGATGGGCATGGCGAATCCGCCGCAGACCACGTCGCCGAGTACGTCATAAAAGACATAGTCGAGATCCTCACTCTCGGAATAGGCCCCCAGCTGCTCCAGAAGATTGATGGAGGTGATAATCCCGCGGCCGGCGCAGCCCACACCCGGCTCCGGCCCGCCCGACTCGACGCAGAGGCTGCCCTGAAAGCCGGCTTTTCGGACATCCTCCAGTTCCACATCTTCACCTTCTTCCCGAAGCGTGTCCAGGACCGTCCGCTGGGCCAACCCGCCCAGCAGCAGCCGGGTGGAATCGGCTTTGGGGTCGCATCCCACCACCATAACCTTGTGTCCCGCCTCGGAGAGGCCGGCTACAGTGTTCTGAGTGGTGGTGGATTTTCCGATACCGCCTTTTCCGTAGATAGCGACTTTTCTCATTTTCAAATTTCTCCTTTAGTCCCGCAATAAAAATGGATGGAATTTATCTGTTTGTATCGCGCCCTGTTCCGGCACTTCCAAAACCATTCGGCGCGACACTGGTGACGAAGAGAGCAACAGGAATGCCAACAGAGAAAATTCAGAATTTTATTTACCAACCAATTGTATTTGTTGATTGATTTTTCATACAATCAAAGAAAAATCATAATTACAATTTCGTATTATATTCCAGGAATGTATTCATCAAAATAATTAATTACATTTCTGTGTTTAAATATGCGATTTATATTATTATCGAATTGAATGACACGAATAAATTCGTTCGATATTCCATTCCATAAGGATGGATAAAGAGATGGAAATATTTGCGGAACGGGTTCAGAATGGAAAAACAGGAAAAAGAGGTGTCATAGAAAGAAGGGGGGAGAGGACATCGCCGGGATAGTCACGGGTGGATTCCAATCATCCATGGGCTCGGCCCAGCCCTGAAATGCATGGATGCGAAATCCCCCCGGTCTGGGATTGATGGATATTCAGTGTTTGAAACTCCGCTGGCCCGTATAGACCATGGTGACGTCCGCCTCGTTGCAGGCCTCGATGGCCTGGTAGTCGTTGGCGGAACCGCCGGGCTGGATCACCGCCGAAATCCCTTCGCGGATGCCCACATCCACCCCGTCTCGAAAGGGAAAAAAAGCGTCGCTGACCATGGTCGAACCGATGAGCCCGCCCTTTTCTTCGGCCACCCGCTCGTCGATGGCCTTCTTTTTGTCCAGATCCGTGAGTTCATTGTAGGGGGTTCCGAACTCCTCGAAGCAGTACCGGTCGGCGAGCTTTCGGTAGGCCTTGTCCCGGGCGATTTCGGCGACCCCCACCCGATCCTGCTCACCGGTGCCGATCCCCACGGTGGCCCGGTCTTTTACATAGATCACCGAATTGGAGGTGATCCCCGCCTCCACCAGCCACCCGAAGAGCATGTCGGTGTATTCCGCCTCGGTAGGCTCCCGCTCGATGCGGTAAGTCTTGCCGTGGTATTCGCACACGGCCGGTGTGAGGCCGGCTTTGGAGCGGGCCTCGGGTACAAAGGACCACTGAACGATCTGGCCCCCGTCGATGAGGCTTTTAAATTCCACAAACCGCTGTCCCACGAAGTCCTGAAGCCGTTCGATATTTTGAATTCGAATCACCCGCAGATTCTTCCGATGGGCCAGAATGTCCATGACCCCGAACTCGAACTCCGGGGCCACCACCACCTCGGCATACTGCTTGGAGATCGCCTTGGCCGTGGCTTGATCCACCGGCCGGTTGAGGGCGATGCACCCGCCGAAAGCCGCCACCCGGTCGGCCATATAGGCCCGGTCGTAGGCTTCGGATAGGTCTTTGCCCTGAGCCACGCCGCATGGGTTGTTGTGCTTGACGATGACCGCGGTGGGGGTATCCTGGAAATACCGAAGGATATTGAGGGCGTTGTCGGCATCGGTCAGGTTGGTCTTGCCCGGGTGTTTTCCCGACTGGAGCAGCTTGATGTCCGAGGCCAGATATCGGCCCGGCTGAATGACCTCGGTCTCCCCCAGCACCAGGTTGCCGTTCACCAGCCGGTAGAGGGCCGCCTCCTGGCCGGGATTCTCCCCGTACCGGAGTCCTTTCTGGGCCTTTTCGATGGTCCAGGTCACCTTTTCATAGAAGAGGGTCTGTCGCTGGTCCTTTTCATCCGCGAAGGTGATTTCCATGCGGGGGGGAAAATGGTCATCCACAATGGTTTTATACATTTTCTTGAGATCATCGGCCATGGTCAACTCCTTTCATAGCACTGTCGAATATCGGCGATGGTTTG
>JBEPWQ010000155.1:0-8413 GCA_041642315.1 Desulfobacteraceae bacterium
GATTGAACGGCCTTTTGATGAGGTGCTGAATGCATTTTACCTGCCTGCGCTAATGCCTCTCCGGGGTCCAGCCCCCGGAGAGGTTCTTTATATTTTCAAAGCTCGAAAATAAACTCCAAACCTGCAAGGATGCAGGGGCGGAAAGCCATGCAAACTTCAATGCTTTCATTAAACGCACAGGAGGTGTTCATGAAAAAGCTGATTTTGTCCGCAATGAGCGTATGGATCCTGTTGCTGATCTCCAGCCCCGTCGATGGGCCAGCAATGGGAAAGCAACTTCGATTCAAATGTTGAGGGGTGGGAAATCTACCTGGGGGCCAGCTATACCTTTCTGCCCCCAAATTACAACCCGGAGGGGTACATTTGTTTTTCAAGCGAAGGCATTGTGACCGAAGGCAATTGGCTTTTCATGAAACTGGACTGGCTGGACTGGAGCGCCCTGTATGGCGGCATCATTTCATTTGATATCAAGGTGTCCGGCCCCGGAGCGTATTACAATACCTGGAACAGCGTCTACTTGGAGCTTCCGGGTGAAGAGGGGTCCTTTCTTTATGCAGACATCGAAATCAAGCCCCCGAAGGACGTCTGGACGACATTCACGGTGCGGATCTCCGATGATCTTTTCATCAAGTACGAGGACCCTACAACGGATCTATCTGAACTGCTTGGCGAGATCAGCGGGATGGGTATCCGGGGGAATCTCCTGAACGGGTCTGAGACGGTCTGCATCGACAACGTCAAGGTGTTCCGCAGCGGACAGGCGAATCTCGCCAATATCATCCAGGCCTTACAGATCATCGCCGGTCTGAACCCCAAATCGGCCCTGCCCATTTCAGATATCGATGGTGATGAAAAAATCGGGTTGGCGGAGGCTATCCACCACCTTCAGGAGTTATCCGACATGAGATGATGGTGGAGGTTAAGGGATTTGTGGACACCTCCGACTCTATCCCCTGGCGGGATGCTTTCGCGGAATATGAAAACGAAGATATGCCCGGCGTGTGTCTTTCTGCAGCCAGAGGCGGGAAGGTGTTACCCAAGAAGCGCTCTCCGAAAGACCGGCATTCCCCAGAGGCATATTTCCGAAATAAAACACGGGAAAAGACCCATCGGCAAGGCGAACGCGAAAAAACTGGCTGAAGCCTTAAATTCTGATTACAGGGTTTTTTTATAGATGCCTGTAGTGGCCCAAATAACAGCTTTCAAACACTGCCCCGATTTTCGGATAGTTTTTTTATTTTGTTCGACCACCAGTAGCGCAATAGATCAACATTGTGTGGTCCGGGGTGGTTCACCTCCCGCCTGGGTAATTCCATTTGATACTTGGAAACAAAGAGATCCCTTGATGCAGAATTCGAAAACAGCAAAGAGCGAGGCTGGCATTGTAAAGGGAGTAGCCGGAGGTGTACACAGCGCCGAAGGCACGGCAGGGGGGATCGAACAGGGACATGCCCCCAAGACACATCAGAAGGGGCTGGGCCACGTTCAGGACCATGCAGATGATCCATAGCCGGGCCGTGGTGTCCCGGTTTCGGGCATGGAATTTTAATCAAAAAGGGGGGCATAAATGGAAAGATATTTGGAAAAATTTAGAGGCTTCATCAAAACAGCGGAGGCGGCCTTGTCAACGGGAGAATATCAGGATTTACTCTCCGAGATCTCCAAAGAATGTGCTGACCGAAAAGAGTACATTGACTTCAGCCAGGCTGATGCCGGCGGACACGTTCAGCTTAGATTTTGCTGATGAGGGCCGATTGTAATCTCAGGTCCCCGGAAGGGCCGGATGAAATGATGCCCGAGCGGTCCAATCCGACCCAAAACCCGACAAGGATAATGGAATCCATTTATGGAAGGGGCGGACACAAATCTGGATACAAAACGCTGTGTCCATGATGCTATTTCATGCTTCTCATGTCGGAAAATCTCTGTGTTTTCAAGGGTTATGGGGTGTTGTGGACGCCCTTTCACGCCGGCAACAGGGGTTAAAATCCCCCTTGGAGACGCCAGAAATTTTTAGGTATTTCAAACCTTTTAAAAGCCGCTGGAAGAGTTGACAGCTCTTTCATACGGCGGCCTTCTCGCATAAATGCGGAAAAAACCGCTTTGCGCATTCCGGGCATACGGTGGGGGTAAATTCGATTTCAATACATTCTTCTATAAAAACTTCGCCGCCCAGCCAGACACTTTCCGCGGCTCGGATCTTGTCGCAACTCGCACAGATCGGTAACCGACATATCGAGATTTGCATTTCTTCCATGAACCCTTTCTCCTTTTAAGATATTTGTTTTCAAAAAAGGTGCTCGAGTCCATGTCTATAGTAACCGTTAAGTTTGGGGAATCGGGTAAAACGGGTAATTGAGATGCAAAATCACCCCACCGATTTTCCGGGCTTTTCTTCTCATCCCATTCGTACACAGTTCCGCGCCTCTATTATAACTACAAATGTGACTATAAAAATTCATATCGTCAATCAAAACCCTTATCCCCAGGGTAACCGCATTTGGATTTTTTGCGGAAAATCGTTCTGTCGGCGATCGTTTATACTTGGACATCGATCCTTTCCAAACCGCTCGTGCCGGAGTTCACGCTATCGGGAAAAGGCGGTGGCGGCGGCTCCGGCAGGGTTTGCGTAGAAAATTCACTGGTTGGATGCCGGCGCTCAACCCGACCAACCGGGGAGGCGTGTAGCCCCTGGCGATGGATTGGGCGATGCCGTCGACAAAATCCTTGAGCTTTTCTTTAAAATAGTGCTTGCGTCAGGCCCGGCCGCTTTCCATGGGCTTTTCCGGAATCTGCGGGATATAGGCCCGGGCCTTTTGCAGCGTCTCTATCTGCGATTGCTGCAGGATTTCGACTGTAAACTTCTGATCCGTGGAGAAACCGGCTGATATCCTTGAGGGAGATCTGAAACGACTTCCAATCCAGAGCCTGTTGTATGGCTGAAAGGAGCGCGCATTTCAACGAATCGGTATTTGCCCTGGGCATTCTTCTGCGAAGGTCGCCCAGATTGCCCAACAGCTGTTTTGATTTCTCATCGGCAATTTTTTCGGCTTTTCGTTTTGCCGCATTCCTGCCCGGCAGAGGTGTGGGCCAGTGCCCGGGATGTGTTTGTGAATGAACTGAATGATGAACTGATGCCGGGTGCTTTCGGGGTTTATCAACTGCCTGAATGATTGGATATTCGAGCGGTAAAGCAGGGGAATCTGCCACTTCGGATAATTGAAGTCACCCGTTGTTTGGGTGAGATCCCTCATACTATTGGAATACGGAAATTCCGCTCTTTTTATACGGTAAACACCTTATATTTTATTCTCCTTCTCTGTCCTAATTTAGATTCACTAATGGATTCTTACTGAAGGACGAAAAGCCGCAGGTCCTTTTCAGTGCTAATGGACAGCCGGGTTGTCTTTGAAAGGTAGGAGGTGATTTTCAGCTCTATTGTGTTTTTAATTTCAAATCAAAGACATTCCATTAAAAAAAATTAGGTGATTTGAAAGTGATTGAAGGAGGGGATTTGAAGAAAGTATTCATTCCGATTATATTCTTGTTATGTTTGGTTCTGGCAAACTCGCCGTGGGCATCGTCTTCTGCGCCTATAAAAATGGAAGGGATTAATTCCGATGCAGAAGCATATGTGAAATTAGACTATACATACGAAAATGGAGAGGGAATAGAAGATGTTACCCTTGAAAACACATCTTCTTTTGATTCCCGAATTACCGGGTTTGCCTTTAATTTTCCTCAATCGACCCCAAATGCCATCACCGGCATGGAAGGGTTTTCAGGGGATAGCGGATGGAAGGAACAGTTTGAACCGGATAAGATCGATACCCTGTTACCCGTTGGCTTTTTTGATGTGGCGGGCGTGACCGGGGAAAACCGCAATGACGGTGATCCCAATGCGGGGATCGAGGTGAATCATCCTAAAACAGTCGCTATTCCAAAGGCCAACCCGTTGCCGGAGTCGGGTTCGATGCTTCTTCTCGGTTTTGGCCTGATCAGCCTCGCCAGTATTAGAAGAAAGTTTAGATTTTGATGCTTTCGCAAGCCCGGCCTTTGCGGCCGGGCTTGCGGATTTCCCCCGCCTCTGAGCACCACTTTCCTTCTCGATTTCTGCAGGAGATCGCAAGAATATCCAGGGAGACACATCAGGTGCAACTAATCGTTGACAAATAAATTTATTCCCCACCATATATTACGAATATTTCGGTTTGGCCGATTTGAACGCAATGCCGGTTCATAGGTACAGTTGGCGTTTATCTCGAGGTAAAAACCTGATGAATCGACCCATGTTTTCCAATGGAAGGGGGTGAAAGGAGACGATTGTAGAGATGGGTTGCTCTTTTATTTAAAAATCGAAGGAGGGTGCTGTTAATCAAAGAAAGGAGTGGGGTATGAAAAAAATGGTGTCCATAATGATCGGAATTTTCGCTTTTGCCGTTGTGTTTTCGGGTTTAGCGCCGGATGTCTCCTGCTCGGAGCATTTGCCGAAAGTCGTGGTTGTCGCGACCGGCGGCACCATCGCGATGAAAATTGATCCGAACACAGGCGGGCCGGTTCCGGCATTGTCCGGAGATGATCTGGTATCCGCCGTTCCTGAACTCAAAGACCTGGCAGCCATTGAAGTGGTCGAGTTCAGCAATATACCGAGCGACTATATGACCCCCGAAAGATGGGTGGACCTTTCCAAGACGGTAGATGAAGTTCTGGCAAAGGAAGATGTAAAAGGGGTGATCATTACCCACGGCACGGATACTCTGGAAGAGACCGCTTATTTTCTGGATTTAACAGTAAACAGTGAAAAACCGGTCGTGTGCATCGGGGCTCAGCGCAGTGCCTCGGAAAAGGATACAGACGGTCCTAGAAATCTTTTAAACGCCGTGAAAATCGTCCTTTCTCCTGAATCCGCGGGCAAAGGCGTTCTGGTGGCGCTGAACCATTACATCAATGCGGCCCGGGAGGTCACCAAAACCCATACCAGCAATGTGGAAACCTTTCAGTCCGGTATTTATGGCTATCTCGGCTATGTCGATCACGATAAGGTCATCTTCTTCAGAGATCCCCTGAGACGTCAGAATCTTCCATTGCCCGATAAACTTCCGGAGGTCGATCTGATCCCGATGTATCCCGGTGCGGATGGCGGCCACATCAAATTTGCGGTGGAATCCGGCGTGAAGGGTATTGTTGTGGAAGGGTATGGCTGGGGGAACGTCAATGATGTGATGTATGAGGCCATAAAAGCGGCAATCGACAAGGGCGTCGTCGTTGCAATGAGCACCCGGGTATACCACGGCAGGGTTTTGCCGGTGTACGGTTTCAAAGGCGGAGGCGCGACGCTGAAGGAAATCGGGGTTGTCTTTACGGATGATCTCCAGTCCTGGAAAGCCAGAATGCTTTTGATGCTGGCGCTCGCCCAGACGACCGATTTGGAAAAAATCCAATCGTATTTCGATAAATAATGTGATCGGTACTAGAGGCCATCAGCGAGTTGCGCGAAAGGCTGGAGAATCGAAAGGGGGTTTCCATTCCGGGGGATCTTCGGGGAAAATACGGCGCTTGAATACTTTTCTTGATGCCCCGTAACGAACAAGGTCATCACTTGGGAAGAAAGCAGGTTTCGATTCAATCGGTAGTTCGTTCGCACGGGGCGGGGGGGGTCCCGCTTTAGCCGAAATAGCCGGCCCGAAAATGCTGCGCATGTTCGGGCCGGCCCTCAGCGGCTTCTTCTTATCAGATCCGGACCGCCCCACCGTCATACAACGGAACGGTCATGGAAAAGGTTTCTCCGTAAGTCAGCTTCTGCTCTTCCAGAATGCCGATGGCGATCTGCTCGCCCATGCGCAGGGATTCGATGTAATCGGTAAAATAATGCACCCCGGCCCAGTCCCGGCCGATGGAGATGTTCGAGGCCAGTTTGTTGAGTTCACCTTCCACCGTCAGCGTTCCGCCGATCACCTGTATCGGCTCCAGGGAAAGGCCGTCCTCGGTGGGTACAAAGGCGGTTTTCTCGTCTCCCGCGAGGGTCAACGGATGCTTGTGGTCGAAAAAGGCCTTCAGGATGGTCACGCAGGCGCCGGCCACGGTGGCATGGCCCGCGCCGTAGGACGGGTGCATGGGCGAGCCTTCACAAAAAGCCATGGGCAGTAAATAGTTGCCCTGAGGCAGGTGGCTGTCCGGACCGTTGTGTGCATGAACCATATCCAGGATGGGCTGAAGCGGATCGATCATGCACGCCAATTCCGGCACCTTCAGATCGCCGCTTTTTTGCTTGGCGAGACGCGCAGCCAGCACTTCGGGTCGGGCCCGCCGGTGAACCCCGAACTTCTGGTGTCGCACCGCCTTCAGAGCCCGGGTCGCCACTTCGGTGACCAGAGAGAGGATATGCGGTCCGCCGAAATGGGCGAACCCCTGCTGATGATCGATGTGATCCGGCCTCTGAAACGGGATGCCGGGATCAAACGGAACCCCTTCCCCCAGCAGAATCAGGCAGGCGTTCAGGTAGGCCTCATACAGGGCGTCGTAATGGACATAGGTGGCCATATCCCTCGGGGTGGTGATGAACCGACGATAGCGGGTATTGCCGTGTTTGTCGGTCAGCCCGCCGTATTCCTCCATTCCCGAAAAATCGGCGGCCTGCTGCACGTCGAACCATTCGTCCCACGCAGTCATATGGTCGTCACACGGTTTTGCAAAACGAACCCGCTGGTCGATGGTGATGGCGCCGTAATTGATATAACCGTCTGCGGCGGTCAGGTTTTCATTGCTCATGCCGTTTCCGTTCAATCCGGTGTTTCCCGCAAGCAGAAACTGGGAGATGTAAGGGCCGATCTCATCTCCCGGCGTAATGCCGCGGAAAAGGGTCTGACCTTTCAGATTCAACCGGATTCGGCTCCGCTCCTCCGAAGAGAGATGATATACGCATCCGTTCACATCGATTTTGCAGCCGTCATTGGAGGCAAACCATGGCAGGCACTTGAGCGCGTCCAGAATTTTACCGACCTCGATCTGTTTCTGATTTTTCTCGGGACATTCGACCGTATAGGTTTCCACCTCCTCGACGATTTTCGTAAACGGAACATCCCGAAGCAGTGCCTGTGCATATACTTCGCCCATCTCAGCGATCAGCTCGTGGCTCCCCAGAGCCGGTGCCGGGGGCATGGTCACGGCCTGGGCATCGGGTCCTTCCAGATCGAAGGTATTGCCGGCCGCCCCGCTTTCCCAGGCCCGGAGTTTCAGGTCGGCCGCCCCGCGGGCCTTGTCCGAGCACCATGCGTCCGGGTTTTCGCCTTCCGCGAAATTGTCCGGGCCCAACGGCGTGTCGATAAAATCCCGTGGGTCCCCCTGATCGATCCCCTTGACAAATTGTTGAAAGTGATTCGGGTTTTCCAGGAGCCCGGTATCGTAGTTGTGTCGCATGCCCTTTGTAAAGCTGGCCAGGTAACTGGGTTGATCGCCTGTGCCGGGGGTTCTGAATTTCTGTTCGTCTCCATTGGCGTAATGCTTCGGATGAACCCTGGAAGCAGCCAATTCCGCTGCCGCGATCCGTACTTCCCGTGCATGGAATCTTCTGGATGTATTCATGGGTATACTCCTTGTTTTTCGGATGAATAAGGGCCGGTGCCGGCCGGTGGTGACGACGATCGGACAGAGCGCATTCATTCCGGAAGGATTGGGTGCGCAGACAAATCCCCGACTTTGTCCGGGAATAGGTGGATGGTTCGGGGAATTATATCCTGAGGTATAAATCTTTTTTGTTTGGTGTCAACCTAAAATTTTCAAGAAATTAAATAAAGTTTGGAAGAACGAAGATTTGCAAAGGCAGGCGGTTGAGTGAACCCGCACCCCGGTCCGGACCCGGGTGCGGGCATTCATTCTTTGAATGAGGGGACTATTCAGCGGTGTCTAAGAGCTGGTCATTCAATTTCCGAAGCGAATCGATGATCCCCTTCATTTCTTTATGAACCTGGTCTATACCCATTCGGTCAAGACCCTCCAGATCAACCCTGCTCGCCACCCGGTGTAATGCGTCAATATGCTTCAAAATCTCCAGTCTGAATATGTCCGAGTCTATCATTTCAAATTTCCTTTCTGATGCTGTTCATTCTTTCGGGGGTATCCTGCCATAATCTTTATGGCATGCCGTGTGATGATCCAATTCCTGAATCGAATCACAGGAAGGATTCATGATGAGATATGACATAAAGAACATGCGAAAACAAGTGCGCAGCCGCAGAGAATTTTCAGACAGCGGGAAGCGATCTGCTTTACATGACCGGCGGTCATGCGCTGATCCGTGATCTCCGAGGGGAAAAATGCGGGATGTATCGGTTGGATATCTTTTGATGCTTTTCTCGCGCGGCTTCAGAAACCGAATGCGAAGAAATCGGTGCGGTACTAAGAAAACGGAATCGGC
>JBEPWQ010000156.1:0-8394 GCA_041642315.1 Desulfobacteraceae bacterium
GTTCGAGGTTTGAAACCTCTACTCCGCCTTTTCTGTAATTTTTTCGGATTCGGGTGCTGAATCCGTCGATTCGGATGCGCTCGGGATTTTTTCGGAGTTTGAGGTCGAATCCTCCGTTTTGGATATTTTGGTGTTTTTTTCGAATTCAGGGGCCAAATCCACCGAATCAGATGCTTGGATGGAATTCTCAGGGGCTATATCGGCGGATTGTTCGGTTTCCAAAATTTTTCCCGGGGTTCGAATGAGGATGGGATGGATGACGGTGGTGGTCGGAAGATCTTTGAGCTGATCGCTCATCATTTGGATTTCTTTTACCTCGATTTTTGTCTCATGGGGGAGATTCTCCGGGGTTTCGGCCTCGAAGCTCAGGCGAAGCAGAGGGAGTTCTTTTCCCTGTATTCCCCGGGCCCCGGCCATGACGATGATCAAAACCCCCGGTTTTTTGTCGTTGACGATGTGCATCAACGAGGTGGTGGCCCTGGTCTTTTCCGCTTTCTTGAAATTCAGTACCCGGTCGTCATAGGCGAGGGAGAGCTTCAGGCCGGCCAAATTTTCAACCGCATCCACCAGGACCGGGATTTCAAAACCGCCGCCGGGTTCTATTTCCACTCCCGGAAAAGTCAGCTCCACTCCCAGGGCGGGCGTATGGAACCCGGTGAGTCCGAAACAGAGGAGGCAGAGAGTCAGTAGTCGTTTTGGAAACCGGATCATTGGGTTTACACTCCTGTAAAAGCTGATTGCGCCGGGTGTCACAAAGAGATTTGCAGAGTATCCCCTTCCCTTTTCACCGGAAATGCCTTCAGAGGCTCTCCTGCCGGGCCGGATATGACCTCGCCGCCAAAGTGAAAAGTGGATTTGGATACGCTGCAGCATTCAAGTGAATCCCCCTCCGGTTTCGGATCGATTCGCCGCCCCATGTGGGTGCAGCGGTTCTTGAGGGCATGAAATTGTCCGTCCGGTCCATGAACCACCAACACCCTTTCGGGAAGCCCCTGACCCTCCAGGCGAACGGCGCCGCCGGTGGATTTCAACTCGGGGGCCCGGTTCAGATCCAGAAGGATCGCATCCTGCTCCATTCGCCAGCACGCCCCGTCTTCGGGCGGATGCGTTTCGCTGATCCCGAAAATGCGTTTGAGTATTTTCATTCTATTCCCCTTTACAGCAGATAAATGGCCGTTTTCTCCGTCCGATTCACTCGACGGATATTTGAACGCCACCCTACCTTCTTGGCCGAACCGGTGTCAATCAGAGAATGTAGAAAAATTCTCCAGTGGATGTTTTGCCGGGGCCTCTTGACCCGGGCCGGGCAAACCGGTATGAATGCTTCAGAGTGAGCGGGTTCGGTATTCGCCCGAAAAAACAAACATGCAGCGGAGGTGCTCTGATCGTGAGGGGTTTTCAAAAACGATACCTGCGGGGGGTGGCCCACGGGTTGAAACCGGTGGTCATGGTGGGACAGAAGGGGTTGACTCCCAAGGTCATTCGATCGGTGGATGAGGCGTTGAACACCCATGAACTGATCAAGGTGAAATTTGTCGATTTTAAGGAAAAGGCCGACAAAACAACCATCGCGGACCGGATCGAAGAAGCCACCCGATCCCGCCTGGTATCGATCGTCGGCCATATCGCGGTTTTTTACCGGCCCCATCCGGACCCTGAAAATCGAAAAATTCTTCTTCCTGAACGACGCTCCTGAATTTATCCCCTTTTGGGGGAGCTCTGCCGCAGGAAGGCGGTGGGGCTGGTCTCTTTTATATATTCCTGGATCCCATGAAAAATCGCGTCGCTCATATGTTCCTGGTAGTTTCCGTCCATGAGCCGTTTGCATTCCCGCGGATTGCTGATAAATGAAGTTTCCACCAGAATGGAAGGCATCTGGGCTCCCAGAAGCACATAAAACGGTGCTTGTTTGACCCCTTTGTCTTTGATATTCGAATAGCGGTCTTTCAATTGGGATGTCATCGATTTTTGCACATGCCGGGCCAATCGGCTCGACTCGTTGATTTTCGAATTTTTCATCAGATCAGACAATATGGTCTGCAGGTCGCTGATGTTCTTTCGGGAAGTGGCGTTTTCACGGGCCGCCACCAGAACGGCATCCTCGTCGGTGGCCAAATTCAAGAAATAGGTTTCCAGTCCATATGCCCGCTGATCCGTATGGGCGTTGGCATGAATGGAAATGAAAAGATCGGCATTTTTGGTATTGGCGATGGCGGTCCGTTCTTCAAGGGATAAAAACCGGTCGTCGGATCGGGTCATGATGACTTCGTACCCCAGTTCCCGGCGTATTTTTCGAGCCAGCCGCATGGCGATCTGAAGGACGACATCCTTTTCTTTCACCCCCCTGATGAAACCGGGAGCCCCACCGTCATGCCCGCCGTGGCCCGGATCAATGACGATTCGGCGGACCCCCAGGGCCAGTTGTTTGGCCAAATCCTGGGGGGTGATGGGGGATCCGGGCGGTCTGTTTACCACCGTCATGACTTCCGGCTCAGATGGAGACGGAAGCACCTGCGGTTTCGGGGCCCGGGCGTACGCCGTCTCTGTACCCCAGATGTCGATGATGGTTCGAAACGGGTTCTGGAGTGCGAATACCTTGTAAGACTGAAAGGATTTGATATCCACCACCACCCGGACCACATTCGGCTTCCACTGTCCGGCCCGGGCGGCAATGAGCAGGTCGTCGTTGATGGGGGTTACCCTTTCCAGGCTTTGGCCCAGGCGGCTGTCTTCAAAATCGAGGTAGAGCCGCGGCGGTTTGTTTTGGACTTTATCTTCTTTAAGCAGATGGTGTCGGAACGGGGTCGAATAATCCCCATCCACGACGATTCGGGTGTAACTCGTATTGGACCAGACGCGAAGGCCCTGAATGACGGTGGCTGAAGGGGAAGAAGAATTCGGCCGGGTCTGATTCCGGGTTTGAGGGGGCGATGGAGCAGGCACCGCAGGGGAACTTTTCAGCTCCTCGAGGACCCGTTTCCGTTTCGAGATCAGGTGGGCGATGTCTTCGGACTGATTTTCGGCGGCCAAACTTTCATGGTATTTTTTCTTTAATTCTTCAACACTCTTCTCTCTTTTTTTGTGGGGCACCGGGCCGGCGTTTTCTGCGCCGGATCGTGTTCGGGGTGCACTCACCGCGATCTTGGCGCGTTTGGTATCCACCGGCTTTTGATGGGGATCTTTGTCGACCAGAGGGGTCTTGGTTTCGACGATATCGGTGGCCAGCGAGAATTTCGCCAGTTCCGTTTCCGACATTTTCCGGTAGCTGCTGCGGGGATACCGTTTGATCAGCCGCTGATAGGAATCGATCGCCTCTTCTTTATCGCCGGTCCGGAAGGATCGAGAATAGAGATCATGATACAGTTTTCCGATCCAGTAAAGACTTGCGGCGGCCAGAGAGCCTGCCGGGTTGGCCCGATAGGCTTTCTGAAACTTTTGAATGCAGAACAGCCAGTTGTCCCGGTATTTGGTTTTTTTGCCGTCTTCGAGAAACTCCCGACGATACGTATCGGCACTGTAAAATTGCTGTTCGGCGGTATCCGCCGCAAGGGATTCGGAAATGCCGAAGAGTGCCGTCATGGCTGCGATCACCAGAAGAAGAATCGATGTCTTTTGGAATGCTGCACGCTTTTTTTCAGCCATGTTCGCCACCTGTATTCGTTCGCTGCCCCATATTCGTCACCCTTGGCGACAGGAATCGCCCCGTCACCCTCGGGCTGCCCGATTCAGGGTGCGGGCCGGATTCATGAGCGCTCGTTTATCAATGAAACTTTGCTTTTTCCTGCAATTCGTTCAGGCAGTTGATGGCATCCAGGGGTGTCATTCGGGTGATGTCCAATTTTTGGAGCTTTTTCAACACCACCTTCTCCGACTTTTTGAACAACCCCAGTTGTTCCGATGTTTCGGAATACCGCCCCGATTTTTCGAAGACTTCGGCGCCTTTTTTCAGCCCCGGGTTCCGGCCTTCCACCTGAGAGAGGATATCCTTGGCCCGACCGATCACCTCTTCGGGAATGCCCGCCAGCCGCGCGACTTGAATGCCGTAGCTTCGGTTGGTGCCGCCTTCCACCAGCTTTCGAAGAAAAATGATTTCATCGGCGATCTCCTTGACCGCGATGTTGTAGTTTTTGACCCGCGGTTTGGTGCGGGCGAGTTCGGTGAGTTCATGGTAGTGCGTGGCAAACAGGGTCTTGACCCCTTTTCCCTTGAGGTCATGGAGGAATTCCGCCACCGCCCAGGCGATGGACAGGCCGTCGAAGGTGCTGGTTCCCCGGCCGATCTCATCCAGGATCACCAGGCTCTCCGGCGTGGCATTGTTCAGGATATTGGCGGTCTCCTGCATCTCTACCATAAAAGTGCTCTGGCCCTGAGATAGATTGTCTAATGCACCGACCCGGGTGAAGATTCGATCGGTCACCGGCATCACCGCACGAACCGCCGGGACGAATCCACCCATCTGCGCCATGATCGTTAAAAGAGCCGCCTGTCGCAATATGGTCGATTTTCCGGCCATATTGGGGCCGGTGATGATCAGAATCTGCTCTGCTTCATTGTCCATTCGAAGATGATTGGGCACGAACCGCTCCGCTGTGATCATTTTTTCCACCACCGGATGCCGGCCTTCTTCGATAAGCAGTTCCCCGCGGGTATTGAATTCGGGACGGCGGTAATCGTTTGCGGCGGCCACCCGCCCAAGAGTGATCAGACAGTCGATTCGAGAAACGAACCGCGCCGCCTCCTGAATCCCGGCGGTGTTTTCCTTGACCGCACTCCGGATTCGATTGAAAATATCGTATTCCAGAGACGATCGCCGTTCTTCGGCATTCAGGACCTTGTCTTCGAAGTTCTTGAGTTCATCGGTGATGTATCGCTCTGCGTTGACCAGGGTCTGTTTTCGAATATAATGCTCCGGAACCTTTTCGGAATGGATTTTGGAGACCTCGAGATAATAACCGAACACTTTGTTGAAGCGAACCTTGAGGGAGTTGATGCCGGTGGCTTCCCGCTCTTGGGCCTCCAGTCTGGCCAGCCACCCTTTTCCCTCCCGGCTGACTGAAATCAGATCGTCCAGCTCCGGGCTGAACCCTTCTCGAATGATTCCGCCCTCATGAATGGTGGGGGGCGCATCCTCCCGAATGGCCCGGTCGATCAGATCGGCCAGTTCTTGAATGGGATCGATCTCCCCTTCCCACCGGAAAAGGGGGGATTCGAACTCCCCGATTGCCGCGAGAATCTCCGGAAGGGTCATCAGAGACCGCTTGAGGGAAGTCAGGTCGCGCCCGCTGGCGTGCCCCATGCCGATGCGGGTACCCAAGCGCTCGAGATCATAGACGGTCTTGAGTTTTTCCCGAATTTCCCGGCTCAGGGATCGGTGCTCCTTCGCCTCCGCCACCGCATCCAGCCGGGATTCGATCGCCGTGACGTTCAGCAGGGGATAGCGCAGCCAGCGTTTCAGTCGGCGCCCCCCCATGGCGGTGACGGTCCGGTCTAGAATGTCGACCAGGGTCCCCCGGCGCTTTCCGGTGCGCAGGTTCTCCAGCAGTTCCAGGTTTCGGCAGCTCAGATCGTCCACTACCATAAACTCATCCAGGACATAGGTTTCGATCCCGGAAAGATGGTCGATCCGCTGCTTCTGGGTTTCGCCCACATACTGGAGCAGGGCCCCGGCTGCGCCGACACCGGCCTGAAGGTGTTCGCACCCGAATCCCTCCAGGGAGAGGGTTTGAAATTGCTCCGTAAGCCGTTCGCGGCCGGCCTGGAATTCGAAATAGCGGTCCTCCAGATAGGAGACCGCCGGTTTCGACAGCATCGACAACATACGGGAAAGCGACGGATCTGCCCGGAAGGACTCGGGCAGCAGCACCTCGCTGGGGTCCACCCGAAGGGCCTCGTCGATGATCCGGTCCGGATCACCGGTTTCGGAAATCCGGAAAGTGCCGGTGGAAATATCCAGACAGGCCAGCCCCAGGTCCTTTCCGTTCCGGGCCAGGGAAAGGACGAAATTATTGGTTTTTTCGTCCAGAAATTCGTTTTCGATGATCATCCCCGGGGTGATCACCCGGACCACCTCCCGCCGGACCAGGCCCTTGGCCTGCGCCGGGTCCTCCACCTGGTCGCAGATGGCCACTTTTCTGCCGTTTTCGATGAGACGGGCGATATACCCCTGGACCGCCCGATACGGCACGCCGCACATGGGGACCGGGGTCTCCTCGTTCTTGTTTCGCGAGGTAAGGGTGATCTCTAAAATGCGCGAGGCGGTTTCGGCATCCTCGAAGAACATTTCATAAAAATCCCCCATGCGGTAAAAGAGGATGGCGTCCGGATACTCCTCCTTGATGGCGAGATACTGCCGAATCATCGGCGTGGATTTCGGGGTGGATTTCGTCGCCTTGTCGGCCTCTGGTTCCAACTGCATAAACGGTCTCGAAAAATCTGCTATGAAGGTGTGTCGCCCAGTCGATCGAAACCGGGTTTCAGTTTCTCGTAGGTGGATCGAATGTGTTCGGGAATGACGCGGAGATCGCCGAAAACGGCAAGTGCATTGACATCTCCGTACCATCGGGGAACGAGATGAAAATGAAGGTGCTCCCCTACCCCGGCCCCGGCAATGGCCCCGAGGTTCAGCCCTACGTTGTACCCGTCCGGATTCATGGTCTTTTCCAGAATGGATCGGGCGGATTCCACGGTGCTGAGCAAATCGCCCATTTCCGGCCGGCTCAACTCGGCCAGTTTCGCGATGTGCCGTCTGGGAAGCACCAGAAGGTGGCCGTTCGCATAAGGAAACTTGTTCATGACCACGAAGGTGGTTTCTCCCTTGTAGAGGGTCAGATCGTCTTTTTCGCCCAGGGCCTTGCAGAACACGCATCCGTCTTCTTTTTCATTGCCCAGAATATACTCGATTCGCCACGGCGCCCACATGGTTTTCATATCAGGATCCTCGATCGCGTTCAGCTGAAAAATTCCCTTTTAAAGAAATAATCTACCAACAAGCCCTTTTGAACTCAACCTTTTTTTACGGACCGGTTTTTCCCGGTTTCCAATGCGGAATCGGAACGACGGATCGGTACGATCTCGATATTCCCCCACATGCCCACTTTCTCTTCCATGATCAGGACGCACCCGATGACGCCGGCGATTCCCTTTGCGAATTCGATCGCCCCGGGAATGTCCGATTTGGATTGAAGGCGGTTTCCCAGAGCGGTGGCCGCGGCATCCGCTAGGGCGCAGGAGCGGGAGACCACGCAGGCCGCATCCCCTTTTCCCAAGCTGAGAGAGTGGCCGAGGGAACCGGAAGAGGTGCATGCGGCCATGGCGTGGTCGCCCGAATCGATCCGCAGGCCCATTTTCATGCTCAAAGGGGAGCTTCCGGCAAAAACGGCGATGACGGCCGGGGTATCGGTTTTAAGGAAAACATCCCCGCCGTTTTCCACAATGACCTCCGGGGTATGATTTTTGAGCAGGTCCCTGCCTACCTCTTCGGCCATGGCCCCGGCCACCGCCGCCATGGGTCCGACGCCGGCCGGCCTTGCGGCTTCCGCCATGTTCCGGATGATGCCTGGGGCCGGACCTTCCATCGGAACCGGGCTCAGGGCACTCCCGAACTCGGGGTACATTTGAATATAATTCTCCAAATGTCTTCGGAATTTCAGTACCAGATTCCGGGTGACCGATTCCAGGGGTTTCCGGGCATGAACATAAAGGTCGGTTTCTTTGACAGAGACCCGGAAAAAGGCGCGCTCTCCACGGTCCATGGCGGTCCGGTAGATCCGGGGCTGATACATGGTTTACTCCGGCAGCCGAATCACTTCTTCCAGAACGTCCATGGCCCGGCGGACCAGGTCCATGTCCGCCTGGCTTCCCATGTGGCCGATCCGGAAGACATTGCCGGCCATTGGGCCGTGGCTGCCGCCCACCACCAGCCCGTGCTCCCGAAGACGGGCATCGAACCGGCTCCAGGTGGTCTGTTCCGGGACGTGAATCGCGGTTACCGTCGGCGAGGGAACGGCATCGGGTGCCGGAAAGAGGGAGAGCCCCATCTCCGCCGCTCGTTTTCGGCAGTAATCTCCGGCCTCCTTGTGGCGGAAAAAGCTGTTGTTGAGGCCTTCGTTCACCAGCAGTTCCGCAGCCGTATTCAGGGCCGCCATTCCGTGCCAGTAGGGGGTATATGGAAACCGATGGTTTTGCTGGGCGGTGCGGAAGGGTTTGAGGGCGTCGTATCCCACATAATCGATCTCTTCGATGATCTCCCAGGCCGCATCGCTCACCGACAGAAAAGACATGCAGGGCGGCGCCGACAGGCATTTCTGGGAACCGCCCAGGGCCAGGTCGATATGCCGTTCATCGGCCAAGACCGGATCACCGCCGGCGCTGGATACCACATCCGCATACAGCAGC
>JBEPWQ010000157.1:0-8126 GCA_041642315.1 Desulfobacteraceae bacterium
CGGCGCATTGCTCGGGCCGATTTTTTTGGTGAACCCGGCCATGGGAACCCCTTTTGCGGTAAAAGCCTTCGTGATTGTCGTTCTGGGCGGAATGGGTTCGATCAAGGGAACGATCGTCGGCGCCTATATACTCGCCCTCGTGGAAAGCTTCGGTTCCATACTCCTTCCCGACCCGACCCGCGCCATGGCGTACAAGGATGCCTACGGCCTGCTGATACTGATTCTTATACTGCTCTTCCGACCTCAGGGACTCTTCGGAGAGAGGGAAAGGCGCGCGTGAACCGGCTTTTTCTTTTTCTTTTGCTGGCGGTTGGGGCCGGCTTTCCCCTCATTTTTCAGGATTACTGGCTGTACGTGGCGATCATCGCGCTCTATTATGCACTTCTTTCGAGTTCCTGGTCCATGCTCGCCGGACAGGTGGGGATCATCTCTTTTTCTCACGCGGCCTTTGCCGCTGTAGGGGCTTACACATCCGCACTGTTGTCGATCAAGCTGGGCTGTCCCATTGCCCTCGGCATCCCGACCGGCGCATTGGTTGCGGCAGTGGTGGGGTTGGGCATCGGTGCTTTGACGCTGAGGATGAGCGGCCCTTACCTTGCCCTGACCACCCTGGCGTTTTCTGAGATCTTCCGAATCTTCCTGACGGCGGAATATGAACTGACACGAGGCTCCTACGGCCTGAAAGTCCCGCTGATGGCCGACGGGGACAAGGTCCTTTCCTACTATATCGGGTTGTCCCTGCTGGCGCTGACCATCCTCTGTCTTTCCCTGCTGCTGAAGACCCGAATGGGGCTCTTTCTTCTGGCCATGCGGGAAGATGAAGAGGGGGCGGCCACCCGGGGCGTCGACACGGTCCGATACCGGCTTTACGCGTTTGTCATCACCAGCGCCTTTGCGGGACTGGCCGGTGGTTTTTACGCTCATGTCGTCGGCCTGGTCAGTCCGCGCATGACCATGATCGGTGAAATGGGCCTGATCCTTGCGATGGGCGTATTCGGCGGGCTCGAGTCCTTGATCGGAGCAGCGCTTGGCGCGGTTGCCCTGCAGTTTCTGACCGAGTACCTGCGGGAATTCGAGCAATGGCGTTTGGCCATATTCGGGGGCCTGGTTCTGGTGACCCTGCGCTTTTCTCCGGAAGGAATATTGCCCAAAAGCTATGAATTGGTGCACCGCATGGTGGACCGGATTACGGGGAGGTGACCCCGCCGATGCTGCATCTTCAAAATCTGGATAAGCGCTTCGGGGGCGTTCACGCCCTGGAGGATGTATCGATCTCATTCGGACCCGGTGAATTCACCGGCCTGATCGGGCCCAATGGATCCGGAAAAACCACGCTGCTCAACTGTGTCTGCGGGCTGTATGCACCCGATTCGGGGCGGATCCGCTATCGTGAGCGGGTGATCTCGACAATGCGGCCCCATGAAGTATTCAAACTGGGCATCGGACGAACTTTTCAAATTTCAAAGGTGTTTCACCGCCTGACCGTGCTGGACAACCTGAAAATCCCGGCATTGACCGAAGGGAAGCTGAGCCGACAGGAAATTTCCAGACGCTCGGTGGACATCCTGAAGTCGATCCGCATGGAAGCGCTCGGGAATTCACCTGCGGGAAGTCTCTCCGGCGGCCAAAAAAAACTCCTTGAAATCGGAATGATCATGATGATCGATCCGGACCTTCTGTTATTGGATGAACCCTTCGGTGGCGTCCATCCGGAACTGAAAGCCCAGCTCGAATCTTATCTTCACCTGCTGCACGGCAGCGGCAAGACGATCATCCTGGTCAGCCATGAAATCCCCTCCCTGTTCCGGCTCTGTACCCGGCTGATCGTTCTGGATCACGGGATGTTGATTATGGAAGGCGAGCCCGAAGCGGTTCGCGGGGATCAGCGGGTGATCGATGCTTATCTGGGAGGCGCCCAGTGAAGCTTGAAGTACGGGACCTCTACTCGGCCTACGAGCGCGAAATGTATATATTGAAAGGTGTAAACCTGTCTGTCCCCCAAGGCAGCAATGTCATCGTTATCGGACCGAACGGATCCGGAAAATCGACCCTGCTGAAGTCGATCGCCGGTATTTTAAAGCCGGTGCATGGGGGTGTCTTCCTGGAAAAAGAGGAGATTACCGGAATCGAGCTGGACAGGATCATTCAAAGAGGTATATGCTATATTCCTCAGGAAAGGGCGGTTTTCCCCCAGATGACGGTCACTGAGAATTTGCAGATGGGCTGTTGGGTCTTCCGGAAAGACCGCTCCAGAACTCGGGAGCGGATCGAATGGGCGATGGAGCGGTTTCCCGCATTGAAAGATCGGCGAAACCTGCTGGCGGGATCTCTATCCGGGGGCCTGCAGCGGATCCTCGATATCGCCAAATCGCTGATGACGGATCCTTCCCTGCTGCTGATCGATGAGCCGTCCGTAGGCCTTGCGCCGATCATCGCAGCCGATATTTACGATCAGCTCAGGGCCCTGAAAGCGGAAGGCAGGACCATTCTGCTGGTGGATCAGGATGTTCGGTCTGCAATGGAAATTGCAGACGAGATCTATGTACTGGACCTTGGAAATGTGAAAACCCACGGCACCAGGGCGGACTTCGAAGGCAAATTGAGCGACATCGTAAAGGGCTGGCTGATATAGGCGATATCATGCATAAAATCTCAGGCAACCGCATTTTACATACGATTCAGGAAATCTGTGCTTTCGGTCCCCGATGGATGGGCTCTAAAGGAGCGGATAAGACCGTCGGTTTTATCGCTTCAACCTTTGCAGAAACCGGACTGAAACCGGAAACCCCCTCTTTTCGATATCTATCCTATACACCCGAAAGCGCGTCTCTGGAAATCGACGGCCGACCGGCAGCCTGTGAGCCCATCGCCTTGGCCCCGTCCACTCCGACCCCCCTGAAGGGACCGATCCTTTATGGCGGGCAGTGCAGCGAAGAAGATCTTCGGCGACTGGAGAAATCCGGAGCCGACCTGGCCCGTTCCATTGTCCTGTCGGACAACCTGCGAAGCTTTGTCGCCTGCCCCATCGTTGAAGAACATGGAGCGGCCGGCTTTATTTCGATGACGAATCTGGCGGACAACACCATTCGGTGCGGCTGTGGACGGCTGGACCGGATTCCGGGTAAAATCCCCGGTGTCTCGATCGGGGGGGAGGACGGACGACGACTCATCCAGGCCATTCAAACCGGAAATCGGCCTCAGGCTGTTCTTGACGTACACGGCCGGATTGAAGAAACGGACGGCCGAAACGTTCAGACACTTCCCGCATCTCCGAAGCTCCTTATCACGGCCCATTACGATAGTTTCTGGAACGGGGTTCATGCCATGGACAATGCCTCGGGGGTCGCCGCGGCCCTCGAAATCTGCCGCCGGTTTTCCTCGGAGCCGGATTTTTCTTCTGTCGGTTTCGTCATTTTCGGAGGGGAAGAACTCGGGTGCTGGGGGTCCAGCGCCTTTACCGCCCGAAATCGCAATCTTTTGGAAAACCTGACCGCAGTGGTCAATCTGGATACCTTCGGCACCAACCGGAGCCAGCTGGAGATCGGTGTCACCCATCATCTGGAAGCGGTATGCCGTCAGGTTGCGGCGGAAATGAAGATCCCGGTCGATTGCTGGAATATACCGCCGCGTGCCGCCAGCGATCAGCACGAATTCGTCCGGTCGGGTGTGCCCGCGATCTGGATCGCCAACTGCGGTTCGGATCCTAGATATCACACGCCTCTGGATGAGCCCTCCGAGATGAGTGCCGAAAAACTGGAAACCGCAGCGAATTTGGCGGTTGCATTGGTCCGGCGTCTGATTCGGAATTCTTGATGAACTTTGTCCTCGCCGTGAATCTTCAGCAACCAATGAAACTTTGACTTTTTGATCCTGAGCGACTATTTTGAACTCATATTGTTGATCATAATCAAAAACAAGGAAGAAAGCCATGCTCGCTGTAAAGGGTATTTACGAAAATGGGAAGATTAAACTTCTTGAACCTATCCCTTATCAGAAAAAGGCAAAAGTCATCGTGACCATTCTGGAAGAGATTGAAGATGTAAAATCTTATCCGGAAGAGTCGAGTGAAAGCGTTTTCGAAGACATGATCGGCATCATTTCTGAACGAGAAGACGGCTCTAAGAATCACGATCATTACATTTTAGAACCCAAAGCGGAATGAAAGAACCGGTTTTCATTGACACAGGTTTTTGGATTGCTTTGTTTGACGGTCGCGATAATTACCACAAGACCGCAAAAACCCTCTATTCATCTCTTTTCAGAAGTTATCGACCAGTTATCTCCGATTTCATTCTTTTCGAAACGATCACCTATCTGAACTGCTCTCTAAAACGCCATGATTTGGCTATTCATTTTTTAGACAGATTATCCAGGTCACGCCTTGAAATGATCACGGTTGAGGAAAAGATCAAGACCGAAGCTTTAAAGATTTTTCGGCAATATTCTGACAAATTATTCAGCATCACCGACTGTACCAGCTTCACAGCCATGGTTCAAAATTCGATCCGCTATTTCGCTGGTTTTGACGAGCACTTCAAACATATGGGATTCATAGATATCCAGGATCATTCTTGAAGCGAATACGTGTTTCGCATGACAATGTGATTTCGAACTTCAACCTGCTTTATGCTCTCGCCCGCACTGCCCGCCGATACACCCGCACCGAATCCGCCGAATAGATCCCAAGAGCGATCCAGATGAAGACAAAAGTCACCAGCTGGGCCCGAGAGAACGGCTCGTCATAAACCAGCACGCCCAGCAGAAACATGCAGGTAGGCGCCAGGTATTGAAGAAAGCCGAGGCTGGCAAGCGTCAGGCGCCGGGCGCCGATGGTGAAGAGGAGGAGCGGCAAGGCGGTGACCAGGGCCGACCCCATGAGGAAGATATCGGTCTGAAAACCCTGATGGAAAAAGGAGCCGGAACCGGCCGCCTCCAGGTGAAAGAGATAGGCCAGGGCGGGAAGCCCGAGAAGAAGGGTTTCCATGGAAAGGCCGATCAGTGACCCCACGGCAGCGACCTTTCGAATCAACCCGTATAGCCCGAAGGAGAAGGCCAGGGCCAGGGAAATCCAGGGGAAGACCCCGTACCGGGTCGTCAGATACACCACCCCGGCCGCCGCCAGCAGAACCGCCAATCCTTGAGCCCGCCGCAGCCGTTCTCCCAGAAAGAGCATTCCCAGAAGGACATTGACCAGCGGGTTGATGTAATACCCGAGGCTGGCTTGAAGAATATGACCGTTGTTCACCGCCCAGATGTAGATCAGCCAGTTGGCAGCCACAAAAACGGAGGTACAGAAGAGAATCAGCAGGGTTTTCCGATCCCGAAAGGTGTCGGTGAAGGCCTTCCATCGGCCTTGAAAAAGAATCAGCGGAAGCAGAAAGACAAATGACCAGATGATCCGGTGGGCGATGATCTCCGGGGCGGGCACCGCCTGAATGACCTTCCAGTAGACCGGGCTGAACCCCCAGATGAGAAAAGCCGCCCCGCCGAACAGGATTCCCGAGGCGGCCCGGGGATTTGAATCGGTTTCGGTTTTCTCCGTTGTGGAGTTTTCCATATTCATACCCTCCCCGTTTTCCCGGACCGGCGACCGGTTTTCAGTCGCCTTCCCGTTCCGGATTCATATCCAAACGCCCTGCAGTGGACGGACCGTTTCACAAATGACATCACCCTAAATTTTTGATATACGGTTGTCAAACGGAATATCATCCCCCAGACGAGGCACTCATGCGCATTCTTCTTGTGGAAGACGACTCGAAAATCGCCAGTTTCATCCTGAAAGGACTGAGGTCTGCCGGGTTCGCCGTGGACCATGCCGCCGACGGCGATATCGGACTCGATCTGGCCCTGGTAGAACCTTACGACGCCGCGATCATCGATATCATGCTTCCCAAACGGGACGGCCTTTCTCTGATTCGGGAAATGCGGAAGGAAAAACGGAACACCCCGGTGATTGTTCTGAGCGCCAGGGGCGAAGTGGAGGATCGCGTCAAGGGGCTGGAGACCGGCAGCGACGATTACCTGACCAAGCCCTTCTCCTTTTCGGAACTTCTGGCCCGACTTCAGGCCCTGATTCGCCGATCCAGCGGGGTTTCGGAATCGACCCGGCTCACCGCCGCGGATATCACCATGGATCTCATCACCCGAGAGGTCCAGCGCGACGGCCGCCGAATCGAGCTTCAGCCCCTGGAGTTTTCCCTATTGGAGTACCTGATGCGAAACGCCGGCCGGGTGGTCTCCAAGACGATGATCATGGAGCATGTCTGGGATTACCACTTCGACCCCGGCACCAACGTGGTGGAGGCCCGGATTTCCCGCCTGCGGGACAAGATCGACAAAGGCTTCGACAGAAAGCTGATCCACACGGTGCGGGGTGTCGGATATGTGATCAAGGATGCGGATTAGGCGCCCCCGCACCCTGGCCGTGCGGCTGACCCTCTGGTACGGATCGGTTTTCATTCTATCGGCCGGCCTGGCGTTTTTCTTTTTCTACCTTCTGATGACCAACATCCTTCGGGACCGCACCGACCAGGAACTCCTGTCTCAGGCCCGCACCCTTCAAACTGTTTTCGAAGCACGAAACCTGGCCGCGGTCAAGGAAGTGATGATACGCGAAGCCAAATCGGCCGGAGAGCGCAAGGTGTTTTTCCGGCTGCTCTCCATCGACGGATCCGCCTTCTCATCCACCAATCTCGCTTCCTGGAAAGATATCGAGGTATCCCGAATCGCGATTCGCCATCTCCTGGAGGGTGACAGACGGGTCCTGGAGACTGTGATCGAACCCCAGGTACACCAGGCGGTTCGGGTGCTCTACACCGTCATCGGGCCGGGGGTGATTCTGCAGCTGGGCCAGGCCCTGGAGCATTCGACCCGGTTTATCGACGCCTTCCGGACAATATTTCTCGGAACCATGGCCGGCTTGATCCTGCTCTCGGCCTGGGTGGGATGGTTTATGGCCCGCAAGGCTCTAGCGGGTCTTGCCGAGGTGACCCGGACCGCGGAACAGATCTCCGGCAGTCAGCTGGACCAGCGGGTGACGGTTCGCAACCGGGGGGATGAAATCGACCGTTTGGCCTCCACCTTCAATCATATGCTGGACCGGATCCGGTCTCTGGTTACCGGAATTCGGGAGATGAGCGACAACATCGCCCATGATCTAAAAAGCCCCGTCACCCGAATTCGCGGCCTGGCGGAGATCACCCTCACCACCGCCGACTCTCTGGACGAATTCCGGGACATGGCCGCCGCCACCGTGGAGGAATGCGACCGGCTGCTCGACATGATCAATACCATGCTGATGATCTCCAAGGCCGAAGCCGGAGTGAATATTCTGCGGCCCGAAAGGATGGACCTGGCGCGATTGGCCCGGGACGCATGCGATCTGTTCGGGCCGATGGCTGAAGACAAGGGGGTAAAGCTGATGTCCCGAACACCGGAACGGTGCCTGATGAATGGGGACGTTCGACTGATTCAGCGAATGGCGGCAAACCTCCTGGACAATGCGGTGAAGTATACCCCGCCGGGCGGATGGGTGCTGGTGGCGGTGGAAATGATGCAGGACCAGGCCCCGGAACTGGTCGTCGAGGACAGCGGGGTGGGCATTGCCGGCTCCGACCTACCCCACATTTTCGATCGATTCTATCGCTGCGACCCCAGCCGATCCGAATCCGGCTCCGGCCTCGGACTCAGCCTGGCCAAAGCGGTAGCCGAAGCCCACGGCGGCACCGTTGAGGTGATCAGTGAACCGGGCAAGGGCAGCACTTTCATCACACTCTTTCCGGAGGGATAATTTCTTTTGTTTTGGGCATTTACTTATATTCTTTCCAGTACCATTCCCTTTGCGATCTCGTGATCGATCCCCTCTCCGTTTCGGAGTTGGCCTACGGAAATCTGAATATCCGGCCCCGTTTCTACTTCTGATATTGTTCTTGTATCTTCTTCAAAAATTCTTTTTCTCATATTAAATTCATTTTGCGTTCTTTCTTTGCGCAATCATGACACACTGAGAGGTCCGCCCGTCGGTCTTGAGCAGCATCGGCGATTCCAGATTCACATGGCGCAGATACTCGGTTTCCTGCACCAGCGGAAATCGGTTCACCTGGTCCCAGTCGAAAAAGTCCTCGGAA
>JBEPWQ010000158.1:0-8110 GCA_041642315.1 Desulfobacteraceae bacterium
GGGGATCAAACGCAGCGAACTCCTTGAAAAGTTCCCCGAAGAGCGGGAGGAGCCATTTGACTCCGAGACGAAGATGATGGCCACCTTTCACCAGGAGGAGCAGAACGGTGGATTTCGCGTCGCCGTAAAAGGAGCGCCCGAAGCCATCCTCGAAGCCTGCGTTCGGGTCCGCACGGAGGATGGAGAAAGCGATTTCGGTGAAGAGGAAAGGGAAAAATGGAGGAATCGCAACCAGGAACTGGCTGAGGAAGGGCTTCGCATCTTGGCCTTTGCCGCAAAGACGGCGGATTCAGTGGACGCCGCTCCATATGAAGAGCTCACTCTCCTCGGTCTGGCGGGTCTTTGGGATCCGCCGAGAGCGGAAATTCCCGACGCCCTTTCCGAATGCCGTGATGCGGGCATACGTGTCATCATGGTCACGGGAGATCACGCCCTGACCGCGAAAAACATTGGAATGGCAGTCGGGATTGCCCGTGACCACGACGCCGAGGTTGTAGAAAGCAGAGAGCTGAAAGATCCCGATTCCATGTCCGAAAGCGAGCGCGAGCATCTTTCAGGGGTGTCCATCTTCGCCAGGGTCAGCCCCAAGCAGAAGCTCGATCTCATCAAGCTCCATCAGCGGAACAACTCGATCGTCGCCATGACCGGGGACGGCGTGAACGATGCGCCGGCTCTCAAAAAAGCCGACATCGGCGTCGCCATGGGACAGCGGGGAACGCAGGTCGCCCGCCAGGCGTCCGATATCGTTTTAAGAGACGATGCATTCTCGACCATTGTCGCAGCCGTCGAGATGGGGCGGGTCATCTTCGGAAACATCCGTCAATTCGTCGTCTATCTCCTTTCGGGAAATGTGGGCGAAGTGCTGCTGGTCTCGGCCGCGCTATTGCTGAACCTTCCTTTGCCCCTTTTGCCCCTTCAGATTCTTTACCTCAATATGCTGAGCGATGTTTTTCCCGCCCTTGCCTTGGGGCTTGGGGAAGGAGACCCGAACGTGATGGAGCAGCCGCCCCGCGATCCCAAAGAACCGGTCATGACCCGCGCCCACTGGATCGCCATCACCGGGTGGAGCGTTCTCATCGCCGGCGTGGTCCTCGGCGCCATGTGGCTGGCCTTGACCTGGCTCGACATGGACGAGAGCAGCGCCGTCACCGTATCCTTTCTCACCCTGGCCTTTGCCAGACTGTGGCACGTTTTCAATATGCGCGCACACAGCTCGCCCGTCATCAACAACGAAGTCGTGAAAAACCCCTTCGTCTGGGGCGCTCTCGGAATATGCGTCGCGCTGCTCCTGATAGCGGTTTATGTTCCTTTTCTCGCTTCGGTATTGAAACTGATCACGCCGAATATGAAACAATGGGCTTTGATCATCGGCGCGAGCTTGGTCCCGTTGATCCTCGGTCAACCCTTGAAACACATTCCCGTGCCCGCCTTTATGAAAGCGGCGGAAAAGGAAAAGCCGTCTGCGGAGAAAGAAGCCCGGGAGGAAGAGATTCCCCGGAGAGAAGAAACCAGGGGTGGGTTTCCCGGAGAACGGATATCGATTATCTCGGTTTACTTCCTGTTGTCTCTTGGAGGACTCCTCCTCCACCTCGGCCTTCATCCTCCGGCCGAGCATGTTCTTTTCTGGATTCCCGCCGTCTTTGCAGGGATCAACACGGTCATTATGCCGTTTTTGTTCTACAGCCGAAAAACGGTATTCGGAGCATACATCTTCACCTGGATCACCGTAACCGTCGGCGCCATCGGCATGACTTATTTTTCCATCCTGACCTGGGGCGAGCAGGCGGTGAACTTGGAGAGTGTTGTCTTCGACTCCACCCTGCCTTACATCATTCTTCTCCTGACCAAAGTTCTCCTGGCGCACATACTCCTTCACCTTCATTTCCCCGAAGGCTTCCTGCCCAGACGAGGGACGTTATTAAAAGAGAATCAAGAAGACTCGAAAAGAACCGAAGAACCATCAAAGGAAAAAGAGCGGAAATAAGAATCCAAGGAAGAGAAAAAACCGAGGGATACATTGCAGCTGCTTTCATAAGCGTGCTCCATCTTTTTCCACCCGACAATTCCATTGGCTGATTTCCCTTTATAATGCTGCGAAGCCATCATTCTCAAACGCGAAGCTTCCCTTGGAAAATGGGGCCCGTTTCCGGAAGCGGCGGTGGAAGGCATTCGATGAACAGTACGTCCGCAACATAAGGGGCGTACTGTATCGGGTTACTCCTTCGGCGCCATCTGCTCGATGATCGCCTGAATCTTCGGATCCTCCATTCCTTTCTGCTGATAATCCTGGGCCTGGGCCACCGTGATGGCCATGACGTTGACTACGTTTTCCATGTCGGTGTTGCGCTGGAGCACGTTGAAGGGCCGGCTGATCCCCATCAGCAGGGGGCCGACCGCCTTGAACCCGCCCAGCCGGTCGAGGAGCTTGTAGGCCACGTTTCCGGCGGCCAGCTCCGGAAAAATCAGGACATTGGCCGACTGACCCAGGCGGTTGAAGGGGAATTCGCCGTTGAGAATCTCTTCGGTTACCGCCGTGTCCGCCTGCATCTCCCCGTCGATGACCAGATCGGGCCGCCGCTCCAGGGCGATCTCCACGGCCCGGGCCACCCGTCTGGCATCGGGGTGGCGGGTGCGGCCGAAGTTTGAAAAAGAGAGCATCGCCACCCGGGGGGAGATGTCGAAAAACTCGGCCATTTCGGCGGTGAGCAGCGCGATTTCGGCCAGCTCCACCGACGAGGGGGTGATATTGACGGTGGCGTCGGCAAACAGCATGGTACGGTGGCGGGAGAGCATCAGATAAACCCCGGAAACCTTGTCGATGCCGGTCCGGCGGGGAATCACCTGAAGCACCGGCCGAATGGCGTTGGGGTAGGTCTGCATAATGCCGTGGACCTGGCCGTCGACCACTCCCTCGCAGACCATCATGGCGCCGAATACATAGGGATTTTTGAGCTGGAGCCGGGTTTCGTCCATCGACCAGCCTTTTCTGGCGCGCAGGTGAAAGAGCTTGTCCGCGAATTTTCCGAAAAGCCCGCTTTTGAGCGGGTCGACAATCTCGAGACCCGACAGGGGGATGTGAAGGCTCTCGGCCAGGGCCCGAATCTCGGCTTCGTTCCCGAGCAGGACCGGATGGGCGATCCCGTCCTGGGCCGCATGGTGGGCCGCCCGCAGAATGACCGGGTGGGTCCCTTCGGGGAGTACGATCCGCTTGGGGTCCTGCTCGGCCCGAAAGATGATCTTCCGCATGATTTCCCGCTCGGGGCCCAAAATCGCCTCCAGCCGCTGCATGTATTCGGCCTCGGGCGGCAGGCCCACCCGGGCCACCCCGGTCTCCACCGCGGCCTCCGCCACCGCCGGCACCACCTTGAGCAGCACCCGGGAATCGAGCGGCTTGGGAATGATGTACTCGGGCCCGAACCGGATCGGCTTGCCGCCGTAGGCCCGAATCACCGAATCGGGCACATCCTCCCGGGCCAGCCCGGCGATGGCGCGCACGGCGGCGGCCTTCATCTCCACGTTGATCGCGGTGGCCCGCACGTCCAGGGCCCCGCGGAAAATGAAGGGGAAGCCGAGAACGTTGTTGACCTGGTTGGGGTAGTCGGACCGGCCGGTTGCCACGATGGCGTCGGATCGGGCCTTCTTGGCCTCGTCGTAGCCGATCTCCGGGTCGGGGTTGGCCAGGGGGAAGATGATCGGGCGGTCGGCCATTTTCTGGATGAGTTCGGGAGTGAAGGCGCCCTTGACCGAGAGCCCCACCAGCACATGGGCGCCTTCGACGGCGTCGTCCAGGGACCGCAGGGGGGTGTCGGCGGCCATCGCCTCCTTGTAGGGGTTCATTCCCTCGATGCGGCCTTTGTAGATCACGCCCCGGGAGTCGGCCATGATCAGGTTTTCCGGCTTGAGGCCCAGCTCCATGTACATCTTGGCGCAGGCGATGGCGGCGGCCCCGGCGCCGTTGATGACCAGGCGAAGGTCTTCCATCTTGCGGCCGGTCAGTTCGGCGGCGTTGAGCAGGGCCGCGGCGGAGATGATGGCGGTGCCGTGCTGGTCGTCGTGAAAGACCGGGATGTTCATCTGCTCAATGAGCTGCTCTTCGATGTAAAAGCAGTCGGGGCCCTTGATGTCTTCCAGGTTGATGCCCCCGAAGGTGGGCTCCAGAAGCTTGACGGTGCGGATGAACTCGTCCGGGTCGGTGGTGTCGATTTCGATGTCGAAGACGTCGAGATCGGCGAACCGCTTGAAGAGGACGCCCTTGCCCTCCATCACCGGCTTGCCGGCCAGGGGGCCGATGTTGCCGAGGCCCAGCACGGCGGTGCCGTTGGTGATGACCCCGACCAGGTTGCTTCTGGCGGTATAGTCGTACGAGAGATCCGGATTTTCCTGGATCTTGAGACAGGGAATGGCCACCCCGGGGGTGTAGGCCAGGCTGAGGTCCGACTGGGACATGCAGGGTTTGCTGGGCACGACCTCGATTTTGCCGGGTCGGGGTTCTTTGTGGTATTTGAGTACATCTTTTTCAAAGGACATGGGGGCACCTCGTATTTTTGAGTTGGGGGAAGGGTATTTCGTATCATATGGGGAGGGGTTTATCCAATGGGTTTTGTGGGGACGGGTTTTACCGAGAATGAAGAATCATGCATCATCCCCAACCTGAACCTGCATGAATTCAGTCAAGTGAACAAGAATGAAATGAGAGTATTTCTCTCCAGTAAAATGATCCCGAGATCTATCGGGAAGGGTTTGAGGAGGTTCTCCGGCAACGGTAACGGTTTCAATCGCGAGGCTGATCCGGCGGATTTGGCTTGGCTAAAAAAAAAGCTTTCAGGCGGTTACCCAAAAGCTTTGGATGCTGGATATGGAGATGAGGGGGATCGAACCCCTGACCTCAGCATTGCGAACGCTGCGCTCTCCCAACTGAGCTACATCCCCACACGACAATTGCAGGATTATAACAGATGGTCCCGGGCCAGTCAATCAAAAAAAACTTGTGTTCTCCCTGTAGAATGGTCAAGATAACCGTTCGACTTATGCTTTTAGGCTTTGATCACCGTTTCAGCCACCCCGGGATCTTTTCCCGGTCCGGCAAGAACTCGCTGTCGCTCAAACAGCTTCCCGGCCCGGGAAAAGATCCCGGGGTGGCCTTCACTCAGGTTTGGCCGAAACGATGATCAAGGCCTGCTTTTACCAATGAGAGGATATTTATGACCACACATATACGACTCAGCGATGCATTCAAAAAGGAGACCCGAGACCAGGACAAGGTCATCCCCCCCCTGGAGACCGTTCGGCGACTGAAGGAAAAACTGAACCACCTGGACCTTCGAATCCTCGACCGCACCGATCGGATCGACAACGGCCGTCTGGACATCCCGGTTTTTTTCAGCTACTGCGGCCCCGACGGCCTGGCGATGACCGGCACCAAGAAGCAGATGGGCAAAGGCGCCACCCCGGAGCAGGCCGAGGCCAGTGCGGTGATGGAACTGGCCGAACGGTTCAGCCTCTACAGCTACCGGAATGACCCATCACATTTTCTGGTGGACCGCCGTCCGAACCTTCGTAACCGGGCACTCTCTTTCGATGCCATTGCCAAATCGGTCCATGACGATTCCGACGACCTCGAAACAGCCAGGGAAATCTTCGATTCACTTCCCCTGCGATGGACCGAGGGATACAACCTGAGCCAGGACCGGCCGGTGCTGATCCCCTTCGACTGGTTTTTCACCATCAATGAATTCAATGGGGCGTGCGCCGGAAATGCGACCGAAGAGGCTCTCTGCCAGGGGATCTGCGAAGTGATGGAACGCCATGTGTCGGCCCTGATCGCCGGAAACCACATTCCGGTTCCTTCGATTCGGCCCGATTCGGCAAATGATCCGATCGTGTCGGAAATGCTCGAAAAATATCGCCGGGCCGGCATCGAGGTATACCTCTCGGATTTCTCTCTGGATACCGGCATCCCCACCGTGGGCGTGCTTGCCTGGGATCCGGCCACCTTTCCGGACGTCAGCGAAATCGTCTGGACCGCCGGAACCGCCCCCAACCCGATGAAAGCCCTCGGTCGGGCGCTCAGCGAAACCGCTCAGCTGGCCGGCGATTTCAATACCGGCTCCAACTATCTGCCCAGCGGCCTGCCGAAATTCAGTCGAATCGAGCAAACCGATTTCATTCGAAACCCGGGCCGGGAGGTAGCGGTCACCGATCTTCCGGATCTATCCGACCCCAACATCAAGGTGGAGATTCAGCGTCTCATCGATGCTTTGGGGCGGCGGAAAATGGAGGTTCTGGTGGTGGATACGGCCCATCCCCGGCTGAAAGTTCCCGCCTTTTACACCATCATCCCGGGGGCTCATTTCAGGGAGCGCGCCGCCAACCAGAGCGTCGGCATGTTCTGCGCCAAACGGATCGCCGAGGACAATTCTCCGGAAGCAGCGATTCTTCAGCTCAAAGAGATGGACCGGAAACTGCCGGGCAAGTATTATGTCCGGTTTTATCTGGGCGCCGCCTATCTCTCAGCCGGGGATTTGAATTCCGCAAGGGACTATCTGGAATCGGCCCTGGCATCCGACCCGGCCGAGGAGGATATCCCCAGCATCTACTCTTATCTGGGGGTGTGCCTGAAGGAGATGGAAGACTACCGGGAAGCCCTGGAGGTGCTCGGAAAGGGAATCGCCGCCGACCCGGATCGAACCGATCTGCACAACCTGGCGGGGTTTTGTCATTTCAAGCTGAAAGCGCATGAACAGGCCATCGCCAGTTTTCAGGAAGTGCTTCGCCTCAATCCGAGTTCGGGAATCGATTACGCCAATATCGCCACCAATTACCGGGAACTCGGCGACACGGAAAAAGCGGTCGCCTATTACCGCATGGCCCTGGAAATCGATCCGTCCCTCGATTTCGCCCGGGACAACCTCGAGAGGCTGACCGCCGGTCCGTGAGGCCCCTGCCGACGCAAGGCGAAATCCGGGACCGAAGGGCCGGTTCCACCGGGGACCGGTTCGATGTCATCATCGTGCTTGGGGCTGCGGTATGGGAAGGATTTCGACCCAGCCCGGCCCTTCGCCGCCGTCTCCTGCACGGTGTCTCACTCTGGGAAGGGGGCGCCGCCGATTACCTCCTGGTGACCGGCGGGCTGGGCAAATACCCGCCCACCGAGGCCCGAATGATGAAAATTCTGGCGGTGGAGAAAGGAATGCCGCCGGTGAAAATCCTGTCGGAAGACCAGAGTGCCTCCACATATGAAAGCGGGGTCCGGTGTTCGAAAATCATGCGCGACAGGGGCTGGTCCAGGGCTCTGGTGGTCACCGACGGGTATCACCTGCCGCGGTCCCTGCTTGCCTTCCGCTCCCGGGGGATTGCAGCCGAGGGCAGCGCCGCCGATCGCGCACGCCGCGGGGACAAGACCTCGCGCCGGTGTTTTCTTCTGGCGCGAGAGATCGTCGCATTTCTCTGGTACGGAGTGCGAATCATCGCCGAAAAATGTTCAGAAAGGGCTTAGTCGATTTTTCCCTCCCTGCCGTCGTCGCAGCCCATGTCATCGTCCTGGAAGCGGGCATGCTCCGGCACTTCCGCCCGAACGCAGACCTCGGATTCGGCGGATGCATTCTCCGTATGCTTTTCATCCCCCTTTTTGCCCTTTTCCCGAAAAATCGATACGGCCTGGTTCAGCCCGGTCGAAAATTCGCGCATCGCTTTTTCCATGCCCGTTTTAAAGACCTTCCAGGCGTCGTCGCCTCCCTCCCGCATGCCCTTCAATCGATCCCTCAGCTCTTCCCGACGCTTCCGAAGGGCTTCGATCTGGTCGGCATATTCCACCCGGGCATCCGCCCCGAGTTTTTCCGATTTCGCCTTCAATTCCTCGATTTTGGCACTCCATTCTTTCAATTGGGCATCGATCTTCTGACGATAGGCATCCCTTTTGTCCATGATCGGTCTCCTTATGGCTGAGTTCATTTTCCCGCCGGCATATTTCACAAGATCCGCCCCCTCTCCGCCGGATCGGTTGTTTCTGCAGCAACCACTGTATACCGAACACGGTAAGGGTGTCAATTTTCAACGGCTCCGCCGCTGAAAACAACAGCGGACAAACTGCTTTCACCCTCAGATTGAAATA
>JBEPWQ010000159.1:0-8101 GCA_041642315.1 Desulfobacteraceae bacterium
GTGGCCGGGCAGGAACGGGTGGAAACTTACCGGACGGCCAGATCTCGAATCAAACGTTTTTTTGATAATTTTCTCTTTTTTCTGGCGCTCATCGGTATCTTTACCCTGCTTCTGTCGGGCATCGGCATTCGAAGCGCCCTGACCGCTCTGCTCAAGGAAAAAGAAAGAACCATCGCCGTGGTAAAGGCGGTGGGCGGCACCGGCCCTTTCGTCGTGGTCCATTACCTGGCGGTGGTGACGGTGCTTGGGTTGATCGGAACGGTCCTGGGGTTGATCCTCGGATTCGGGATCCAGTTTTCTTTGCCGCGCTTTTTCGGGAATCTTCTGCCGGAGAACCTTCACCTGATCATCTCCTGGCGGGCGGTTCTGGAGGGCCTCTTTCTGGGGATTCTGGTAGTGGCCCTGTTCGCCTTCATACCGCTGCACCATTTGCGGGAGATCAAACCGAGCGCCGTGTTTCGCAAGGAACCCGGCGAGACCCGACGGTCCGCCCCCTTTTATCTGGCGGTATCGATTCTTTTCCTTTTTTTCGTGGGAATGGTCCTGTGGCAGCTGGAGGATAAAAAAATCGGGGCCTATTTCGTTCTGGGGACGGTGGGGTTGATCGCTGTGACCGGCCTGGCCACCCAGGGAATTCTCTTCTGCCTGCGGCGGCTTCCGATCCGGTCTCTGGCCCTTCGACAGGCCCTGCGGGGGCTGTTCCGACCCGGAAACGCCACCCGGGCGGTCATCATCACTCTGAGTTCGGCCCTGGCGCTGGTCTTTTCCATCTACCTGGTGGAGGCAAACCTCGATGCCGCCTTTGTCCGGTCCTATCCGGCGGACGCCCCCAATCTTTTTTTCATCGATATTCAACCGGATCAGGTGGATGAATTCTCCGAAACCCTGGGCCTGACGCCCCGGTATTATCCGGTGATCCGGTCCCGACTGGTCTCCATCAACGGCGAGAGAATCGACCGGGAGCAGGAGCGCAGGCGGCGGGGCGACAACCTGGCCAGGCCCTTTAATCTCACCTACCGGGACGACCTGCTGGATGATGAAGCCATGCTGATCGGCGATTTTCTGTATCGAGAGGACCTGGAGGGCCTTCAAGTCTCGGTCCTGGACACGGTGGTGGAGATGAAACCGATGAAGATCGGAGACCGCATCCGGTTCAATATTCAGGGGGTACCGGTAGAGGCGACCGTCTCCAGCGTTCGGACCCGCACCAAAGAGTCGATCAAGCCCTTTTTCTATTTCGTCTTTCCCGAGGATTCCATGCTGCGGAAGGCGCCACAGACCATTTTTACCGCCGTTCGGGTGAGCCGGGATGAGATCGGGGCCATTCAGAACCGGATCATGACGCGGTTTCCCAATGTCACCGCCGTCGACGTCACCCAGACCATCGCCGCCTTCGCCGATATCGTCCATCGGTTTTCCCTGGTGATCCGGTTTTTTACCGTCTTCAGCATCATCGCCGGGGTGCTGATCATCATCAGTTCGGTCCTGGCCACCCGGTTCGCCCGCATTCAGGAGGCGGTCTATTTCAAGATTCTCGGAGCCAGGGGGCGGTTCGTGCTCACGGTCTTCACACTGGAAAATCTGGTCATCGGGCTCATCAGCGCTCTGCTCGCCCTGATCATTTCCCAGGCCGGGAGCTGGATCATCAGCGACCGGGTTTTCGATATCGCCTACCGGGCCTACCCGGCGGCGAGCCTGCTGATGGTTCTGGCCACCGTTATGCTGGTGATCGGCGTCGGCTTGTCGGCATCCGTTTCCATTCTGAAACAACGTCCGGTCCTTTTTTTGAGAGAACAAACGGAGGAATAGGAGATGATGCGCCGGTGCAACCTGCACAAGACCTTTCTGATTCTAGCGGCCCTATGTGCCGGCGCTTTCATGCTCACCGGCTGCGAACGGAAACCCGAAGCCCCGGCGGCGATAGATACGCCGCCCCCGCCGGTGGAAAAAACGGAGTACGAGGGGACCATCGTGGCCATGGGCGACAGCCTGACCGAAGGGTACGGAGTGCCGGAAGAGGCGGCCTATCCGGCGCTGCTGGAAAACAAGCTTCAGGCGGAGGGGTTTTCTTTTCAGGTCATCAACGCCGGCATCAGCGGAGAGACCAGCAGCGGCACCCGGTCCCGGACCGAATGGATGCTGGCCCTGGAGCCCGACATCGTGATCCTGGAAACCGGCGCCAATGACGGTCTTCGGGGGGTCGACCCCGAGGTGACCCGGGAAAATATTGCGGAGATCATCCGCATCCTTCAGGAAAACGGGGTGGTGGTGGTCCTGGCCGGGATGCGGATGGTCCGCAATCTCGGCCGGGAATACACCGACGCCTTTGCCGCGATTTTCCCGGCCCTCGCCGAGAAATTCGATGTGATCTTCATCCCCTTTTTCCTGGAGGGGGTGGCCGGCAACCCCGCTCTGAACCAGGAGGACAGCATTCATCCCGATGCCGAGGGATACCGGGTTCTGGTGAACCATATCTACCCCAGCGTGACCGATGCGATTCGGGAGTGGCGGTCCCGTTCTTCCGAACGGCGGTTACCGGATCTTGTCGATTAGAGAACGGATTTTATCGATCCGGTTCATTCCCTCTACCCATTCCCGGGGAACGGCATTCATGCCCAGACGGGCCGCCAGAACCATTCCGGCCATGCTTGCCCGGGCGGCGCTGTCCCCGCCGGCCATGACCGATTGAATCAGGGCCTCTTTCAGATCATCTTCATATTTGGCGATCAGGTGAATCGTTCCCGGAAAGGCCTGGTCGGTTTCGCATGCCTGGCCGAACCGTTTAATGGCCGTGATGGTCTCTTCGTCTTTTGACTTCAGACCGGGCTCGATGTACATGGAAATCGGAGACATGGCAAATGCGTCCATTTCCGCGGTTTTTTGAATCGCTTCCGTCGGGGCGGAACCGTGGAGCACCCCATGAATCACCCTCGCGAAAAAAGCCGCGGCATCGATCACCGCCTCGTGGTTGTGGGTCATGGCCGCCTGAGATCGGGCCGCCTCGGCGAATCCGTCGGGATCATTCGAATAGGGCCACACCAGGGGAGCGATTCGCGCGGCCCCGGCGAAATCGCCGGACGGGGAACCGGCCTCCTCCGGTCCCTTTCCTTTCTCGAAGTTGGCCAGTGTTTTGCGGGTCGCGCCGTCCACATAGCCTGAATAGTCTTCAAAAAGATGTCGCCACCGGGTCGAAAAATCCTTGAGATCAAATGTCTTCTTTTCCGCCACCGACTGAAGCAGCACCAGCATCTGATCGCCGTAGTGCGTGAAGTCTCCCTTCCCTTTGTTTTTATGGAAAGAATGCGATCCGGGCGCCGCCAGAGAATCGACCCGCCCGAATTCGGTTTCGATCCTGTCGGTGTCGTAGATCCAATGCGGGCCCAATGCCAGGGAATCGGCGGCAAAGGCCGCCAGTACGACTGCGGTTCGGTTGTCGCTCATGATGTGATCCTCCTTTGATGTTTTGTGGTCAGAGCCGCAGTCCGCTTCGCACCGCCTCCGCAAATTGCCGAAGCCGGGCCGGGTTCCTGTGCAGGTCGGCCCGAAGTCCGATGCTCAGTTCCAGCTGAACCCCGCGTCCTGAGGCGGACCGGTTGCAGATGTTCGACGGATGGCGACCGGCTGTATTCGGTCTTGAATCGATAACGCAAAATCCGGCCGCCTCCAGCCGGGTCCGGACGGCACCCACCCGACATGTCGCCAGTCCGCCGATCGAAAGCGATTTTTCAAATCCCTTTAACCCGTGGATGGTCAATACGACCGCTGCCCGCCGGGCCATGCGGATCGCCGTCGGTTCATCAAAACGATGGCTCGTGAGGTGGAGATTCCAATTGTCCTTCGCCTTGGTCCCCCTGAAACCGTAAAATGAAAAATCCCCTGCAGCGATAAGCCGGGCCACTCGGAAGGTCGACGGTTCAATCCTTCCGCCGTGAGGCGCCATCATCAGCAAAGAAGATCCACGGTCACGGTACTCAATGGTGAAATCCACACCTTCCCGCTCGTGCCGGGACAGGTGTTCGAAATTCCGATAGCGATCTGAGAGGAATTGTTCCTTCATCGAAAGGGTCCGCCGAAGCCTCCGGAATTCGGCAAAAAGGGGCGGAGCCCCAAAGGCCCGCCCCGATTGTTCATGCCACTATATACGGAATTCGGCTATTTGGTCAATGTCGCCACCAGCAAACCGGCCTGGCCGCGCCGCATCAGGAATCGAACGGTTCCACCGGAGTCGATCTCTTCCATTTCTTCGCGGAATTCCTTCACCGTCTTCACCGGGGTATGGTTTACTTCCATGATCAGGTCCCCCTGGCGAATTCCGGCGCGGCCGGCCTTGCTTCCCGGTGCTACAAGCGTCACCAGAACTCCCTTTGCATTCCGTTCATAGCCGAGTCGGCGGGCCATTTCGGGTTCCAGGGTGGAGAGGCCCAGGCCGAGTTCATCCTTTTCCGTTTTTTCTCCCTGTGCGATCTGCTCCTCATCGGTCCGCTTGGTCAGTTTTACCCGAAAGGTCTTTTCATCGCCGTCCCGAAGTACCTTGACGGAGGCCTTTTCACCCACCGGAAGACCGGCGATGGCGGCGGAGAGATCCCGGCTGGAGTCCACCGGTCGGTCATTCACCGAGAGCACCACATCGCCTTCGCGAATGCCGGCCTGATCCGCCGGGTCACCTTCAAACACCTGCGTGACGAGGACCCCGTCTCTTTCCTCGATGCCGTAGTATTCCTTCATTTCGGAAGTCAAATCCTGAATTCCGACCCCCAGCCAAGCCCGGGTCACCGCGCCTTCCGTTTTGAGCTGAGCGATAATGCCTTTGGCCATATTGACCGGGATCGCGAAACCGATTCCCTGTCCGCTGGCAACAATGGCGGTATTGATGCCGACCACCTCGCCTTGGAGATTGAGGAGGGGTCCGCCGCTGTTGCCGGGGTTGATCGAGGCGTCGGTCTGAATGAAATCATCATAGGGACCGGCTCCGATCACGCGGCCTTTCGCGCTCACAATTCCGGTGGTAACCGTCTGCTCCAGTCCGAAGGGGCTGCCGATCGCCACGACCCATTCCCCGACTTTCAGGGTTTCGGAATCGCCGAATTTGAGCGGTTCAAGTCCTTCCGTGGAATCGACCCGGATCAGGGCCAGATCGGTTTTGGGATCACGCCCAACGATTTCTGCATCATACTCTTTTTCATCGGGAAGGCGGACCTTGATCTCATCCGCCCCTTCCACTACGTGATTGTTGGTGACGATATACCCGTCATTGTCGATGACGAAACCGGAGCCGAGGCTTTGCCGTTTGAATTGTTGTCCCGGTTCACGGTCGCGAAACGGGCCGAAGAAATCTCGAAACGGGTTGTCCGGTTCGCCGAAAAAATGGCGAAAGACGCGGCTTTCATCCTCTACATTCTTTACGGTGCGGATATTGACAACCGCCGGCCTGGCTTTTTCCGCCAGTTCAGGCACGTTGGCCGGGAGCATTTGGGTCTGATTTTCCTCCGGGGCCGAAAAAGCGCCGCCGGCTCCTATGGCCAGTATGGACCCGGCCAAGATAAGCGCGATCAGCAGTTGTGCATAAGATCGTTTACGATTCATGAATTGCCTCCTGTGAAAAGTGGTTTCGTAGTAACTTCCATCCGGATTCTTTTCCTGAGAATCTTTGAACGAGAATATAAAACGATTAAATTACCAAGAGATGACGCGTATATTACCAAAAGGTGAAGATCGATTCTCTAATCGGTTTCCGGTATTTTCAAAATAAAATTCCCACCCCTTCGCCCGTGTTTGTTTCGATATGCGATGAGAAAAATATTTCCTCTTGCGATACACTCGGTCTGTCTTTATAATGGTACGTTACACTTTTAATGCGAGGCCTGAAAGAGCGGCGCTTTTCCAGGCGCCGCCGATGTGGTTTTTAGACGGAAAGGGAGGCAATTCCTTTCCGAGAACACAAAGGAACGGTCCATGAATGAACAGAAGAAACCGATCGTAATCGGTTGCGATCATGCGGCATTCGCGCTTAAGGGGCGGATTAAGGCGCATCTCACCGACGAAGCGGGCGTTGAGGTCGAAGATGTCGGCACCTTTGATGAATCATCGGTGGATTACCCCGATTTCGGAATCAAAGTCGCCGAGGCGGTTTCCAAGGGCCGGTTTGATCGGGGGATTCTGATCTGTGGCACCGGCATCGGCATGTCCATGGTGGCGAATCGTTTTCCCCACGTTCGGGCGGCCCTCTGCAATGACCTTTTCTCCGCCAAAATGAGTAAGCTTCACAACAACGCCAATATTCTGGTCTTGGGCGGTCGGGTAATCGGGGATATCCTGGCCCTGGAGATTGTGTCCACCTGGATGGAGACGGTTTTCGAAGGGGGGCGGCATCAGGCCCGGTTGGAAAAATTCGACAACATCGGCTGAACAGGACCGATTGTCCGGTAACAAGGGGAATGCATTGGACTTGAAAATCATCGAGAAGATAGACCCTGAAATTGCGGATGTGATTGCGGATGAACTGGAACGGCAGCGATTTACCATAGAGCTGATCGCTTCGGAAAATATCGCCAGCCGCGCGGTAATGGCGGTGCAGGGAAGCGTCCTGACCAATAAGTATGCGGAAGGATACCCTGACAGGCGCTATTACGGGGGCTGCGAAATCGTGGACGTGGCTGAAAAACTGGCCATTGAACGGGCCAGGGATCTGTTCGGCGCCGAATACGCCAATGTGCAGCCCCATTCGGGATCTCAAGCCAATATGGCGGTTTACTTCTCTTTTCTCGATCCCGGCGATATTATTCTTGGAATGGATCTTGCCCACGGCGGACATCTGACCCATGGCAGCCCGGTCAGCTTTTCGGGCAAGCTGTTTCGTTTTGTTCATTACGGAGTTCGGGAGAACACCGGCCGGATCGATTACGAAGAGGTCGCCCGGCTGGCCAAAACTCACCGCCCGCGAATGATCGTTGCCGGGGCCAGCGCCTATCCCCGAACCATCGACTTTTCCGCCTTTGCTCAGATCGCCCGGTCTGTGGATGCCTTTCTGATGGTGGATATGGCCCATATCGCCGGTCTTGTGGCCGCCGGGGTTCATCCCTCGCCTGTTCCCCACGCGGATGTCGTGACCTCCACCACCCACAAAACACTTCGAGGCCCCCGGGGAGGGCTGATCCTGAGCAAAAACGAGTACTGCACCCGAATCAACAGCCAGATTTTTCCGGGAATACAGGGCGGGCCGCTGATGCATACCATCGCAGCCAAGGCCCTGGCCCTTAAAGAGGCCGAATCCCCGGAATTCAAATCCTACCAGGAGGTGGTTGTCGAAAACGCGGCGGCATTGGCGGACCGTTTGACGGAAAAGGGGGTGAAACTGGTATCCGACGGGACGGATAATCACATGCTCCTGGTAGATTTGCGAGACCTGTCCACCACCGGCAAGGATGCCGAGGCGGCATTGGGACGGGCCGGAATTACGGTCAACAAGAATGCGGTTCCCTTCGACACCCGCAGCCCTCGAATCACCAGCGGCATTCGGGTCGGCACCCCGGCGGTGACCTCCCGAGGGATGGGGCGTGACGAAATGATCGCCATCGCCGATATGATGGTGGAGGTGCTTCGGCAACCCGGCCGGTCGGATGTGATTCAAAGCGTTCGGGAAAGGGTGCGGCGGCTGTGCACCCGATTTCCCATTTACCCCGATATCGAGAGATTGAATTGAAATGATTCCCGACTCCGACCGACCCTCATGGGAGGCCTATTTTATGGATATCGCGGTTTTGGTAGCCAAAAGGTCGACCTGCACGCGCAGGGCTGTGGGGGCGGTGATCGTTCGAGACAAACGGGTGCTCTCTACCGGCTACAACGGGGCTCCGTCCGGAATTTCCCACTGCACAGAGGTCGGGTGCATGCGGGAACGGATGCAGGTGCCTTCAGGGGAAAGGCATGAGCTTTGCCGGGGGATTCACGCCGAACAAAACGCCATTATACAGGCCGCCTATCACGGCGCCTCCATTAAAGAGGGGGCTCTGTTCTGCACCAACCTGCCCTGTTCCATCTGTGCCAAGATGATCATCAATGCCGGAATTCGAAAAATTTACTTTCTTTCCGGTTACGCAGATCC
>JBEPWQ010000160.1:0-8069 GCA_041642315.1 Desulfobacteraceae bacterium
ACTGCATACCGGCCGAAGAGGTGTGGGTGGTCGGCTGATTTGAAAACCAGGAGGGCCAAAAAATGAAATGCCATGTCTGTGGAGGGAATATGAACCATATGGCAACGGATCTGCCTTTTAAAATCAACGCCAAAGCCATTGTGATTTTGAAGGGCTTGCCGGTGTATCAATGCGAAAATTGCATCGAATACCTCCTGCCTGATGAAGTGATGGAGAAAATCGACCGTATTTTCGATAATCTGGGCGAATCCGTTGAACTTGAAATCATTCAGTATGCCGCCTGATTATGAACCCCCATTTCCCGTCGGCTCTTCCCATCCGCATCTTCTGCACCAAAACTCCGTAATCCTCATCCTGTGGGTTGCTCCGTCTTGAGGGATTGAGACTGTACGGAAGGTTCAAGCGCCCAGGGCCCAGGCTCAAAACCAAACGATCGTCACGATCGGAGCGGGTCGAGACATAGTGACGTAAGTTCTACTGAGCCAGCATCCGGAGAACATAGAGGGCCTCTTCCAGGCCGATTCGAAAATCGCCGGTGGCCTCTCCGTTCAGGTTGACCGTGAGGCCGGTCATGGACGCAGAAATCTGAAGGGCCAGAATGGCGTCTCCAAGATCGAGCCCGGCGATGCCATTGATGTCCCCTGCCAGCGTCTCTGCTGAATAATCCCAGGTCGAACAGAGATCGAAGACGTTCATTACGATCATTCCCGCAAAATTCCAGTCTTTCAGATTCCAGTCCGTATAGGGCCCGCTCGCCCGGCCGACGCCGACCGATACTCTTTCGCATTTCGTCTGAAGGGTTGCCCCGATTTGAGGGATTGAAACTTAGCGGTATGATCTGATCCTCTACCATCAACCGCAGTGCAGCAGACCCGTTCTGGTATTTTTCCGGATTTTTCTGGTGAACTATTTCACCTCAGCAATTAGATTCTCTTTGACATTTGGTATAAATTTGTGATTAGGATTCGAATATAACTTTTCTTTAGATTTCAAATCGGTGTTTCTCAAATGTAAAAAAGAATTGGAAAATTAGAAGCTTCAAGAAAACAGAAGAGGAATATCGGATGGCCGGCTCAAGGTTTTGAGCTGTTCTAATCATCCTTAATCATACATTAGAAGGAGGAGATATGAAAAAGGCTATGAGATTCGGTTTTCTTGTTTTGTTTGTCTTCGGATTTGTAATTTCCACTGTTTCTTTTGTTTTCGCGCAGTATACGATTGATTGGATGTATGTTCAAAAACGGGTATACGAAGATGGTACCATGCGGAAGGTCATGAACTTCGGCATCAGAGATGAAGCCGACCAAAGAGTGACCGATTACAGCGATTTTAAAGGTTTGAACCTGTATGATCCCAATGAAAATCTCGTGGATTATCACATGCCGTCCATTTGGGCAGAGGATGTTCTTGGCGGCTATTATGATGCCTATGCGGCCCAGTGGGTTTACGGTGATTTTGAGGTAGACAGCGGGGTTTCAGTTCCTGTCACGGATGAACTGATGGAGGGGACTTATCGCCTGGAGCTTATAACGGTCGACGATCAAATCATTCAAAAAACCTACGAAGTAAACGAATTCGTCACCTTGCCCGTTATTCCCGCCGAATCGTTCCAGCTTTCTTCCGATGCAAACGGCAATGTCCATTGGTATTGGGCGGTGCCGGAAGAACTCGGGCGGCTGAGCTCGGATTATGAAACGCAGGCCAGAGTCATCATCGAAATCAGGGATGCCGGTAATTACATAGGAACCCTGTCTTTACGATCTCCATCTCACATGGGATATTGTTTCATACCTTCTGATGTTGTCCAAAAAGTCCTCAGTAAAGGCGACGAATTCGGAATGCGCATACAGCTAAGAACTCCGGACAACAATAACCGGAGTTATTCCGATTTTCTGACCATCATGAAATGAGAATGGATAGGTCAAGTCGCGGACCCTCATCAACACAAAGGGTCATCCCGTGGGATGACCTTTTGTGTCCGTATGTCGGGGAGGCCATCGAGTGCCTGGCCGAGGTTCATCACCTTATATTAAATTTGGGTTCGATTTATCCATGAATGAACTGCTTTCTTTACCTATTGGGCCAGAACCCTGAGCACATACAACGCCTCTTCCAACCCGATCCGAAAATCTCCGCTGATTTCTCCGTCCAGATTGACCGTGAACCCGGTCATGCCCGCCAAAATCTGCAGGACCAGAATGGCGTCTCCAAGATCGAGCCCGGCGATGCCGTTGATGTCCCCGGCCAGCGTCTCTGCTGAATAATCCCAGGCCGAACAGGGGTCGAAGACGTTCATCACGATCATTTCCGCATAATTCCAGTCTTTCAGATCCCAGTCCGTATAGGCCCCGCTCGCCCGTCCGACGCCGAGGAACCCTTCCATATCGGGAGTGCCGCCGTTGTCATTGTATGGATACCAGAGAATGGCATGCCGGTGTCCCCACGCGCAGCAGGTTCCGTCATCGTACATCCACAGATAAACGCTTCGTTCGATGGGCAGCGGAATGGAGGACCCGGTGGTCATGAACACCGCCAGATTTTCGGCGACACTCAGAAAATCCCGACATGCCCCGATTTTGGGGTTGCCGTCCAGGCGCTCCCAGGGGTCTCGACCGTCTTCATAGTGGCCCCATTTATCGTTGTCGAGCAGGTAGTCGGCATAATACTGGGCGACGGACGCCACATTGATTTCGAGACCGTGGAGCGGGTCTACGCCCCGGTCGATTCGTTCCCGATTGATCAACCACAGCATTTTTTCGCCGTCGGTCAGGGCATCCCATTGGCTCTGGGAGGGCAGGGTCATCATGGGAATATCGGTGCCCAACTGGATGTTTTCTTCCTTTCGGGCGGTGTTGAAGGCGGTCTGGATATCCGAGACGCCCGTCATTCCGGCGCTCCATTGGATATCGGAAACGGGATCGGCGGGGTAGGTTCTCTGGGTCCGGCGGGCCCCCGGGATGCCGGTTTCCGGGAAACGGAAGATGGGTTCATCGGTTTGGTAGGTATCCCCCGAAAATGCGTCCGCCGAAAGCTGACCCTCGGCCGCGGACCCGACCGGCGGATTGCCTCCTGTTAACAGGATCAAAAGAATAACCAAACCGAATCCGACTGTGCGGGAACCAAACATGCCTCCTCCTTTCCGTGCGTCGGCAACATCTAAAGATAAACGATCCAAGTGAATCGAATGATCCGGCAAATCGGGGTCCGGTGTCTATTTAATAGTACCAAACGGCCCGGGTACCCGCCGAAAAACGGGTCCAATCCCGCACGAAAAGGGTGGTGTTCGAAGGTTTGCCCAAAGCTGGAGGATTGAGACGCGCTGAATTTTCTTCCGGATTTGAAAAAACGGCCGAAATCGTGTAAACAGAACCCGGTTTTTCGGCATCTGACGGATCACCCTTCTTATAGACCCCTCAACAAGGAGCATCCCCATGGGCACGGACAATGTCTATTTTCTGGAGGTTTTGGAGTGGCTGGACGATACCGGTATGGAAATGGTCCATCGCCTGCCGCAGCAGGGTTCCGGCGAAATCAAGTACGGGGCGCAGCTGACGATTCGGGACAACCAGGCCGGCGTGTTTTTTTATCAGGGAAAGGCGGTGGGCGTGTTCGGGCCGGGCCGCCACACCCTGAAAACCGCCAATATTCCGCTGCTGACCAAACTCGCCAGCATTCCCTGGGGCATGACCAGCCCGCTTCGAGCGGAGGTCTATATCGTCCACATGAAGGTCTTTCCCAACCTGAAGTGGGGCACCCGTGATCCGGTCGCCTTTCGGGATGCCGAGCTGGGGCTGATTCGGCTGCGGGCCTTCGGGGTCTTCAACCTGCGGGTGGTGCAGCCGGTGCTTCTGATCAACCGGCTGGTGGGCACCCAGGGCATCTACGGCACCGCGGAAATCGAGGAGTACCTGAGCCGGGTCATCGTCTCCCGGTTCAATGATTACCTCGGGGAAAATCTGGACACCCTTTTGAACCTGCCGGCCAGGTACGATGAATTGTCCCGGGGTCTGACTGAACGGCTTCAGGAAGATTTCAGCCATTTCGGCCTCGGGCTGACCCACCTCTACATCAGCGCCATTACACCCCCGGCGGAGGTGCAGCAGGCGATCGATGACCGAAGCCGGATGGGCGTGTTTCAGGACATGGACAAGCTCATGAAGATGAAGGCCGCCATGGCCCTGGAAAAATCGGCCGAATCGGAAGGCGGCGGCCTGGGCATGGGCCTCGGCCTGATGATGCCGGGCATGCTGTCCCAGTATTTCAGCAGGGATGCGCCATCGGGGGAGGCCGCCGTTCGGTGCCCGGACTGCAGGCAGCCGGTGCCCGCGGATGCCAGGTTCTGCCCCCAGTGCGGCCATCAGCAGGTCATCTTCACCCGGTGCGCCGGCTGCGGCAAGAACCTCACCCCGAACGCCCGGTTCTGCTCCCGGTGCGGGCACCCGGCCCATGAGACGCCCCGGCCCAGACCTTGCGCGGCATGCGGCGCCGAAAACCTGCCGGACGCCGCATTCTGCAACGACTGCGGCGAAAAGATCTGATGCGGCTGCGGATCGCCCATCAATGCCCCCAGTGCGGCGCCCCGGGGGTGCTGGATGAAACCGACCGGCTGTTTTGCTGCGGCTACTGCCGGGTCAAATCCTATCTGCTGCAGCGCGGCTGGTTCCGTTACATGCTGCCCCACAAGGCCCCGAAGGGCGCGCGCCTGATCTACGCGCCCTATTGGCGGCTGCGGGGGATGCGCTTCGAGTGCCGCGAAGACGGGGTCCATCACCGGGTGGTGGATCACAGCCGGCCGGCGGTGGCGGCGCCGTTTCTGCCCGGTTCCCTGGGGCTCAGAAGCCAGGCCTTGCGGCTGGCCTTTGCGGGCGGAGACGAAGAGACCCGGTTCATCGCCCCGGCCGTTACGCACAAGGCGGCGGTCCGCCGGTTTGCGGAGCGGTGCGGCGGCGCGTTCCCGTCGCCGCCGTATGAACAGGCCTTTATCGGCGAAACGCTGAGCATGATCTACGCCCCCTTTTACCTGGCCGACGGGCTGGTGGATGCGGTGCTGAACCGGCGGGTGCAGGCGGATCCGCCCGATTTGTCGGGGTTCAAGACGGTATCTCCCCGCTGGCCCATCGTGTTCGTCCCCACCCTCTGCCCCAACTGCGGATGGGATATGGATGCGGACCGGGACGCCCTGGCTCTGCCGTGTCGGCGGTGCAATTCCCTGTGGCGGGCGGGCACGGACCGGCTGGTGCGGATGAAGGCCGGGTTTTTGACGGCGGCGGCGCCGGATGCGGTCTACCTGCCTTTCTGGCGGATTCGCGCCGAAATATCCGGCCTGCTTCTGGACTCGGTTGCCGATTTTGTTCGGCTGGCCAACCTGCCCCGGGTGGTGCAGCCGGGGCGGGAATCCCGCCCGTTCCATTTCTGGGTGCCGGCCTTCAAGCTGCCGCCCAGAGTGTTTCTGCAAATCGGGTGCACCTTCACCATGGTTCAAACGGAGGAGGCCCCCGAGAGCGGCCTTCCGGAAGGGGACGGGAATCTCTATCCGGTTAAACTTTCCGTGACCGAGGCGGTGGAATGCCTCAAGCTGATCCTGGCCGACCTACTGAAACCTAGAAGGATATTTCTTCCCCGGATCTCCCGCATGAAAGTGACCCCCCGCCGGGGCCTGCTCGTCTACCTGCCCTTTCGGGACGGCCCCCACGACCTGACCCATGCCCACCACCCCGTCGGCATCCACAAAAAGATGCTTCGGGTGGGGCGGGATATCTGAAACCTGCCGTAGACTCCAGAACACCGGTTTTCTGCCTGGAGGCGGGAGAAGATCCGCATGTGGTGCTGAAGAAGGAATATCAGGAAGGCGGAATTCATGGGGTATGAACGCGGCGTTCAGCTTGACAATTCGGGCACTTCGTATTACCCCTTTGGCAACCCATCAGGAAGGGCAAGCCCGATGAAAAAAAGGTATAAACTCACTTCCCGACAGAAGCAAGAACTCGTTCAACAGATCGGATTGCATCTGAAAGAGCGCTATTCGCAAATTCTCTCCGCCTATGTGTTCGGCTCCTTCAATACGGACAACCCCTTTGCAGATATCGATTTGGCATTGCTGCTTCGAGAAAACCCTGCCGCACCGCTGGAATTCGAGCTGACCGTTGAAAACAGCCTCGAGCGGATTTGCCGTTTGCCTGTGGATGTGCGGGTCCTGAACACTGCGCCGCTGGCTTTTCGATACCAGGTATTTCGCGACGGAAGACTTCTTCTGGATAAGAACGCGAACATGCGGGCCGATTTTGAAGGCCAGTCACTGAAGCAATACTATGAAATCGCCCGATTTCGAAAACGGTATCTGAAGGAGGCGATGCATGCCCCGCTTTGATTCCGACAAAATGACCAAGCTCGTGTCGGAACTTCATAAAAGTATGTCCCGGCTCAGATACCTGTCTCAGCTCCCAAAATCGGATTTTTTTTCGGATCCTGACAAAATCGGCAGTGCCAAATATCATTTTATTGTCGCCATCGAATCCTGCATCGATTTGTGCAATCACCTGATCTCGAAAAACGGTTTCCGGGTCCCTGAAGATTATGCGGATACTTTCCGAGTGCTGGCCGAAGAAAACATTCTCGCCTCTGAATTCGCTTCCGATCTTGTCAAAATGGCCAAATTCAGAAACCGCCTGGTTCATCTTTACTGGGAGGTTGACGATGAGCAGCTGTGGGCTTTTTTAACTACACGGTTGTCGGATTATGAAAAACTGCTAAAATCGCTTGCCGATTTCATGAAGGTCGAAAATCTATAGCTGTTTTGGCACTCGATGTCCCCTTTTTCCCGCCGCAGCAGATGCATCAGAATGAAACGAATCGCAAGAAGTGTTGAATTTTTCGCGTGGATCATCGCCTCCCTAATCAACTTCTAACAATTCATCTGTATCTTCAAAATATGTATGCGGATTCACCATTGAAACAGGATGCGAAACAGGAGGGAGACCATGGACCGAAAGATAAAAATCCTGATTATCTGTCAGCACAACAGCGGCCGCAGCCAGATGGCGGAGGCGTACCTGAAACAGTTCGCGGGAGATCGGCTGATGATCGAAAGCGCCGGCTTAGAACCCTCTGAACGGGTGAATCCGCTGGTGGTGAAGGTCATGAAAGAGGAGGGTTTCGATCTCTCCGACAAAACCCCTCAGAGCGTCTTCGAACTGTTCAAGTCGGGCAAACTGTACGACCATCTGATCACCGTCTGTCATGAGTCCGAGGCCCAGTGCCCGGTATTTCCCGGGATCACCAAGCGTTGGTATATGCCCTTTCCCGATCCGGCCGTGGTGGAGGGGACTCATGAAGAGAAGCTCGCCAAGGTTCGGGAGATTCGGGACGCCATCAAAGAGTGGCTCCGGAATCCTCAAGAAGGGACGTTTTCCTATCGGGACCTGACGAGTCCCTGATCCCGGTATGTCCACCGGAAACCGATCCCGATGAATAAGGCACAAGAAGATACAAGGAGATATCATGGACCCGTTTTCCGTCTTTCCGGACGAATCCATTTCCGATGCCGGCGACATATCCGGCCGATTTCTGGGTCTCGACATCCATACTTTTCAGGATGCCTGCCGGTATGTGCATGAACTGCCCTATGGATACAACTCCGACCGGGACGACCTCATGATCCTGTTCAAGGAGGGGATGGGCTCCTGCACCACCAAGCACGCGGTGATCGCCACTTTGGCCAAGGAGCTGGACCTTTCCATCGACAAACAGATCGGCATCTATGCCATGACCGAGGAGATCGTGACCGGCACCGATGCGATCCTGAAAAAGTACGATCTGCCCTACCTGCCGATGATCCACTGTTTTTTGACCGACCATACCCACCGGGTGGATCTCACCGAAGGAAACTACAACGGCAAAAACCGCCCCGTCGATACATTCTTGTACACCGAAAGGGTGTCGCCGGACATCTCGGCCAAGGTCGAATACATCAACTACCGAAATGCTCTGAAGTATAATCTCCTGACCCGGGATGAGCTTCAGGGCGTCGAAATGAAACAGATCCTGCATGCCCGGGAAGAGGGGATCGCGCT
>JBEPWQ010000161.1:0-8009 GCA_041642315.1 Desulfobacteraceae bacterium
TTGGCCACGAACCCGTCCCGCCACTCTCCTTTTCGGCTCACGGTCCAGATGATCCAGAGTTCGTCGGCGCCCCGGGAGATCGCCTCTTCCAGATTGGCGTCGGTGATGAAAACCGGATCGATATAGGAATCGCCGTCGATGACCACCGGCGGAAACCACATCGGCAGGGAAACCCCGGCCGCCAGAAAGGCTTCGGTCATTTCGTCCGGTGTGAGCACCCGCAGTTCATGCCGGGTGAAGTTGTAGACATTGAAGGTGGCCTCTTTGTCCGATGCCCGGATTTCATTCCAGTCGAGGCCCCAGCCGGTGAAGACGTTCTGTCGGTATTTGTCGAGGGTGAACATCGATTCGGCGAAAAAAAGCCGGGTCAGGGCCTGGGTGTTGAAAGAGATGCCCAGGTTCGGGTCGAGGTTGCGCCAGTTGTCGGCGATCTGCTTGCCGGTCATGCCCTGGCAGTACATGGCCAGGTTGAAGATGCCGCCGCTGGCGCCGTCGGCCAGATCGAATTGGAGTTCGGCTTCGTCCAGCCATACCTGAAGCGCCCCGGCCTGAAAGGCGACCTTGATTCCGCCGCCGGCCAGGATGAGCGCGCGTTTGGGTTTTTGATCAGGCATGTCTCTGTCTCCTTTCTCGGGAGGTGAATCCGGATACCGGGATGAATCCGGAGGTCGGTCTCAATCTTCCAGGATGACGAATCCGGCCGGGGGGACCACGAAAAAAAAGGCCGCAGCCCCGGTGACGGTTTTTCGAACCACAACCGTCTGACCGACCTGTTTCCGGTCGGTCGAATAGATGCACTTGAGGAAATCCCCTTCGGAATGGAGACCTCCGTCGACGATGATCCAGGCCGACCGGGGTTCATCCGCGTCGGTATTCAGGGCGACGACCATTTCCCGGTCATTGAAGATGCGGGACCAGGCAACCACCGACCGCATCCGGTCTTCACCCGTTCGGACCGGAAAACCGAATTGAAGTCCGTCGCCGGAAATTTGTCTCAAATACTGTCGACCCCGCCGCAGAACGATTTTCCGCCGGCGGATCTCGAGAATGTCGGCCAGAGCGCGATAGGCGGGAGCCGATTCATCAAAGCCGTGGCGGCCCCGGGACCGGAAAGGGCCGAATTCGCCGCCGAACATCGCCTCTCGAATGTACCGGTCGTTTCCGCCGGCGCCGTCGAAGCCCTGTTCGGTGCCGTAATAGATGCAGGGGATGCCCAGGGTGGTGGTGTTGAGTCCCAGGACCGCCTGCAGAAGTTTGCGCCAGGCCGGATCACCGGCGCAGAACCGGGCCTTCTGGTTCCCTTTTCGTACCTGATCGTGGTCGTCCAAGACCGTGACCACCCGATTTCGGAACCAGACATGGGACTCTTTTTGAACCAGAAGGGAATTGCGAAACAGGGTAAAGTAGTCGGACGGATTCCGATAGCCCTTGACCAGAAACTCCAGTTTGTCCGGAATATCGGCGATGCCCAGAGCCGCATCGAGGCCGGTCTCCTCCTGAACCCGGAAAGCGTGCCGCCGGCCGCCGGTGATTTCTCCGATGAGGTAGAAGTTCTCTTTGCCGATCGACTGGGTGAACTCGTGAATGGCGGAGGTGAAAAACCGAACCGCGCCCGGGTCCATGTGCTTGACCGTGTCCACCCGAAATCCGTCGAGATCGGCATAAGCGATCCAGAACCGGTAGACCAGACAGAGCGCTTTGAGCGCAGGGGAGGGCACATACCGGTCGATTTCGCCGGTCCCCAGATGAATGTCCTTGAGATCGAAGAAATCCCCCTGGTAGAATTCCGGATCCCAGTCCCAGCTGTGGATTCGGCCCTTGCGGGTGTAGAACTCCGGGTTCTGGAATTCCAGAGGCCAGACCGCATCATCCGGCCAGAAGGCTTCGGCCCCGGGCAGTCCCACCTCCATAAAGGGAACATCGGGATTGCCGTGTCGGTCATTGAATCCCTTTACCGCATAACGGCCGCCGTCCCATCGGGGATCGACGTACCATCGGCCGGTTTCGGGGTCCTTGGTCCAGTGGCGGTCGGGGTTATACTGAAAGATGTTTCCGGCATGGTTCAGGATGATGTCGAGAATCACCCGAATGCCGTGTTCATGGGCGGTCCGGACCAGGTCTTTCAGATCCCGGCGGGTACCGAAGTGGGGATCGATATCCAGGAAATTCTGAATCCCGTAGCCATGATAGGTCTCCTGGAAAGCCACCTGCTTGAAGACCGGGCTGATCCAGACCGCGGTCACGCCGAGGCGCTTCATATACCCGATCTTGCTTTGCAATCCCCGCAGGGTGCCGCCCACCCATCCGGCCCCGGCTTCGCGCCACCGTTTCCGACTGTCCGAAGTTTCCATGGCGTTTTCCGCATCCGAGGGTTCGAAACGGGGGGTGGTTCCGTGGGTCACCCACCCGCCGTCGTTGTCTCGAAAATCCCTTTCCCGGCCGTCGGAAAACCGGTCGAGCATCAGAAAATAAAGCACCTGGTCTTCCCAGGCCGATGGAGACGGATAAAATTCCCTGGCGGTCAATGCATCAAAATCGAGTTCTTTCAGACTCCTCTCGACCATATCACCGCTCCTTGTGGTTGGGATTGGAAATCAGGTGTTGTATGGGGGTTTGATTCAGGCGTGGGTTCTAAAACTTCGGCAAGCCTAATAATGATGATAATCCGCTTATTGGATTTGTCAATCACCATCTTTCATGCGCGGGTTTTCTCTAATTACGCTTTTGTTCAATCCAATGGAATGAGATGGCTTGGGAATGCAGATGTCAAGCAGGAAGTACGTCACATTTCCTGATGAACATCCGGCTCCGATGTTTTCTTCATATGCAAACAGGGCGCCGAGGCGCCCTGTTTTGTTTAATCGGTTTTGGGGGGCAAACTTATTTCACCCGCCCTTCCTTCCACGCCTTCAGCAGGTCGTCATATTTGACCGTCTGCCCCTGGGGTTTTTCATTTTCCAGCTTGGGTTTGGGCGCACCGGGCTGATTCAGCCAGTAGGATTCCTCTTTTTCGGGGTTCAGTTTGGGGCCGCATTTCTCCTGCACGCCGGCTCTTTCCAACCGTTCCAGGATGCGGTCCTGCTCGGCGGCCAGATTGTCCATCGCCGTATCTACCGTCACTTCACCGGAGACCGCTTCCCCGATGTTCTGCCACCAGAGCTGGGCCAGTTTGGGGTAGTCGGGGACGTTGGTTCCGGTGGGGGTCCAGGCGACCCGGGCCGGGCTTCGGTAGAACTCCACCAAGCCGCCCAGTTTGGGGGCGCGCTCGGTGAAGGATTCATGCCGGATGTCGCTGTCCCGAATCGGGGTCAGGCCGACGTGGGTCTTCTTGAGGGAGGTGGTCTTGGCGACGCAGAACTGGGCGTAGAGCCAAGCGGCCTTGCGGCGCTCCACCGGGGTGGACTTCATCAGGGTCCAGGACCCGCAGTCCTGGTATCCCAGCTTCATGCCTTCCTCCCAGTAGGGGCCGTGAGGGGAGGGGGCCATCCGCCACTTGGGGGTGCCGTCTTCGTTGACGGTGGGACCCGGTGCGACCATGTCCGGGATGAAGGCGGTGTACCAGAAGATCTGCTGGGCCACGTTGCCCTTGGCCAGGAAGGGCAGGTACTGGTAGAAATCCATTCCGAGGGCCCCGGGAGGCGCATACAGCCGAAGCCATTCCATGTACTTTCGCAGGGCGTATTTGGCGGCCGGTCCGTTGGCGGCACCGCCCCGGGCGACGCTGGCGCCCACCGGATGGCAGTCTTCCACCCGGATGCCCCATTCATCCACCGGTTTTCCGTTGGGCAGCCCCTTGTCGCCGGCACCCGCCATGGAGAGCCAGGCATCGGTGAACCGCCATCCCAGATCCGGGGCTTTTTTGCCGTAGTCGTTGTGGCCGAAGACCGCCACGCCGTCGACCTCCTTCACATGCTTGGTGAAAAATTCGGCGATATCTTCATAAGCCGACCAGTTGACCGGAACCCCCAGTTCATAGCCGTAGATGTCTTTGAACTGTTTTTTGAAATCATCCCGGTTGAACCAGTCGTAGCGGAACCAGTACAGGTTGGCGAACTGCTGGTCCGGCAGCTGGTAAAGCTTGCCGTCCGGTGCGGTGGTGAAGGATTTTCCCATGAAGTCGTCGATGTCCAGCGTGGGCAGGGTGACGTCCTTGCCTTCGCCCGCCATCCAGTCGGTCAGGTTTACCACGAATCCGTATCGGAAATGGGTGCCGATCAGGTCGGAGTCGTTGATGTAGGCGTCAAAGACGTTCTGGCCCGACTGCATCTGGGTCTGAAGTTTTTCGATAACGTCGCCTTCCTGAATCAGGTCGTGGGTGACCTTGATCCCGGTGATCTCTTCAAAGGCTTTGGTCAGGGTTTTGGATTCGTACTCATGGGTGGGAATGGTTTCGGAGACCACCTTGATCTCCATTCCCTTGAAAGGCTCGGCCGCCTTGATGAACCATTCCATCTCCTTCAATTGTTCCTCTTTGGACAAGGTGGACGGCTGGAATTCGTTTTCGACCCATTTTTTGGCGGCCTCCGTATCGGCGCCCGCGACGGACGCCGCGAACATCAGGGCCATCAATACCATTCCGGCCGGGATCATTCTCCCGGACATCCTCTGTCGTATCGCCTTCAACATGATCGTGCCTCCTCCTCTCGGCCTTCGATTTTAGGCTTCCGGTATTTCCGGTCGATATCGCCGGCGCGAAGGCCTTGAACACCGGGCGACATCCGCTTTTCACGCGAATTGAATGTTATCCCCACCGCATCAGAAGGACCATCCAGACGATGGAAATTCCCAGCGCGATGTAAAGGGAAAGATCGGTCAGCCCCACCCAGGCCAGATGAACATAGGCGCTGCCCAGCAGGCCGATGAAGAGCCGGTCTCCCCGGGTGGTGGCGATGGGCAGGAATCCCCGCCGTTCGATGGTGGGCGATACCGTCTCCCAGATCGTCATGGCGGCCAGGATCAGGGCGATGGTGATGAAAAAAATTGCTGTCGGAAGGGTCCAGGCCATCCATTCCAGGGTCATTTCATCTCCTCCTCACACGCGGCCGAGGGCGAAGCCCTTGGCCAGATGGTTGCGAACGAAGTAGATCACAAGGGCGCCCGGCACGATGGTCAGAATGCCGGCGGCCGCCAGAAGGCCCCAGTCGAGGCCGGTGGCGCTCACGGTCCGGGTCATGGTGGCCGCAATCGGTTTGGCTTCGGTGGTGGTCAAGGTGCGGGCCAGCAGAAGTTCGACCCAGGAGAACATGAAACAGAAAAAGGCGGTGACCCCGATGCCGGCCCGAATCAGGGGTATGAAAATCGTAATGAAAAAACGGGGAAAGGTATACCCGTCTATAAAGGCGGTTTCATCGATCTCCCGGGGTATGCCCGACATGAATCCCTCCAGAATCCAGACCGCCAGGGGCACATTGAACAGGCAATGGGAGAGGGCCACGGCGATATGGGTGTCGATCAGCCCGAAGGTGGAGTAAAGTTGGAAAAAGGGCAGCAGAAACACTGCGGCGGGCGCCATACGGTTGGTCAGAAGCCAGAAAAAGACGTGCCTGTCTCCTAAAAAATGGAACCGGGAGAAGGCATAGGCCGCCGGCAGGGCGGTCACCAGGGAGATGACGGTGTTCAAGGTCACATAGATGATCGAGTTGATATACCCCGAATACCAGGCCGGATCGGTAAAAATTTTGATGTAATTGGCGAATGTCGGATCGGTCGGATACAGGGAAAAAGAGCCGAGGATGTCCGCATTGGTGCGCAGAGACATGTTGAGCATCCAGTATATCGGCAGAAACAGCAGAAAGAGATAGACGATCAGGCCGATGCGCTTTTTTTCGAACTTGCCTTTTCCGGTACTCACGGCGCCTCTCCTTTCCCGATATTTTGAATGGCCTGATAAAAAAGCCAGCTGAAGAGCAGAATGATCAGAAAATAAATAAGCGAGAATGCGGCAGCCGGTCCCAGATCAAACTGGCCCACGGCGATCTTGACCAGATAGATGGACAGGAAGGTGGTTGAATTGCCGGGCCCGCCGCCGGTGAGGACAAATGGTTCGGCATAGATCAGAAAGCTGTCCATGAACCGCAGGAGCACCGCGATGGTGAGCACCCCCCGCATCTTGGGCAGTTGAATATAGCGGAACACGGCCCAGGCCGAAGCCCCGTCGATGCTGGCCGCCTGGTAGTAGGCGTCGGGAATCGCCCGCAGCCCTGCATAAGCCAGCAGGACCACCAGCGGGGTCCAGTGCCAGACCTCCATCAGCATCAGGGTGATCCATGCATCCAGAGGTGAAGCGGTGTGATCGAAGGTGAGTCCCAGCGAGTTAATGGCCTTGCCGAAGAGGCCGATATCGGGCCGGGTAAATACGATCCAGATGGTGCCGATCACATTCCAGGGGATGAGCAGGGGCAGAGCCACCGTGACCAGGCTGAGGGAGACCGACCAGCCTTTTTTGGGCATGGTCAAGGCGATGGCGATGCCCAGGGGAATTTCAATCAGCAGCACCAGTCCGGAAAAAAGCAGCTGCCGCCACAGGGCGTCATGAAGGCGGGTATCATGGAGGATTTCTTCGAACCATTCGGTGCCCACAAAGACCCGCTGGCCCGGGCCGAAGATATCCTGGACCGAGTAGTTGACCACGGTCATCAGAGGGATGATGGCGCTGAAAGCCACGACCACAAACACCGGCAGCACCAGAAACCAGGCCCTGTTGTCCTCCCATTTATCCATCGGCTTGCTGTTCTCCTTTGTTTACCAGGCGACCCCCGGAAAAGAGTTTGATCCGCTCCGGCGGAAACCGCACCCAGGCTTCACCGGCCGGAACCGGGGTTCCCTGGGCAAGCTTCGCCCGCAGGGTGTGGCCGGCCAGTTTCAGGGTCAGTATTTTGAAGCTGCCCTGGTCCTGGGCCCCTTTGGCGACCGCCGGCAACCCGCCATCGACCCCTTGGTCGTGAACCTCCAGGTACATGGGCCGAATGCCGATTTCGAGGTTGTCTCCGGATTTTCGGGCCGCCTCCGCGGTCGCTTCATCCAGGGGAACGGCGGTTCCGTTGATTCGGGCCTGATTCCCGTCCACGGTGCAGGGCATCAGGTTCATGCCGGGACTGCCGATGAAGTATCCGACAAAGGTGTGCATCGGGTTTTCAAACAGTTCCTGAGGGGTGCCGACCTGAACGATTTCTCCCTCGTACATGACCACCACCTGATCGGCGAAGGTCATGGCCTCCACCTGGTCATGGGTGACGTAGATCAGGGTCAGGCCGTAGCGTTCATGGATCTCCTTGAGCTTTCGGCGAAGCTGCCATTTGAGGTGAGGATCGATCACGGTGAGGGGTTCATCAAACAGAATGGCGGCCACATCGCTGCGGACCAGGCCCCGGCCCAGGGAGATCTTCTGCTTGGCGTCGGCGGCCAAACCCGCGGCTTTTTTCTTCAGGAACGGGGTCAGGTCGAGCATGTCGGCCACCTCCAGCACCCGTTCCTCGATGGCCGATCGTTCCACCTTTCGGTTTTTGAGGGGAAAGGCCAGGTTTTCGAAAACGGTCATGGTGTCGTACAGGACCGGAAACTGGAAAACCTGGGCGATGTTCCGCTTTTCCGGAGGAAGCGCGGTCACGTCGGCCCGGTTGTATTGCACCCGGCCTTCGCTGGGGGTGAGCAGCCCTGAAATGATATTCAAAAGAGTGGTTTTGCCGCACCCCGAGGGACCGAGGAGGGCATAGGCTCCGCCGTCTTCCCAGACCGTGTCGATCCGCTTGAGTGCATAGTCTTCCGGCCCTTTCGGGTTGGTATGGTAGCAGTGGGCGATGTTATCGAGGGCGATGTTCGCCATAGGAATCTCCTGCCGAAAGCTCAGGCCGCGGTGTTTGGGGGTGCGGCCGCCAGCCGCCGGGACGCGTCGTAAACATAAAACCGGTCGGGATGGGCATATACCGAAATCGGACTTCCGATTCTGTAATTGAAGACACCTTCCTCCTGCACTACCAGAGACGCATCCTCGAACCGGGTGTGCACAAAAG
>JBEPWQ010000162.1:0-7981 GCA_041642315.1 Desulfobacteraceae bacterium
AAGATGAGTCCTTCGCGCACACCCATGGCGGTGACGGCTTCGACGCCGAAAACGTCGTATACCACCCGAACGATGCCGAAGACGCCCGCCTTGACCACGGCGACCGCATGGAGCAGGGCGCTTACCGGCGCGGGCGCGACCATGGCCACCGGGAGCCAGCCGTGAAAAGGAACCAGGGCCGCCTTGACCCCGAAACCGAGCACCAGCATCCAGAAGATCACCTTCAGCGGGGCTGTGGCGGTCATCATGGTGATCTCGGGAATCCCTCCTACCTCGAAATCGGCCACCCCCACGGCGGAACTCAGCCAGATCATTCCGACCATCAGGACAACGCCGGCCCCCAGTGTGTACAGCAGGTAAACGCGTCCGGCCTGGATCGCCTCCTCGGTGCCGCGGTGGGTCACCAATGGATAGGTGGTGACGGTCAGAAATTCGTAGAAGACGAGCAGGGTGAAGAGGTTGCCGGCCAGGGCGATTCCGGTTGTTGCGCTTACGCAGAAACTGAAAAAGCCGAAAAAGCGGCTGCGCTGGAATCCGTCCTCCAGGTAGCCGATGGCGTAGAGGGTGGTGACCAGCCAGAGCACCGAGGAAAGGGTCACGAACAGCAGGGACAGCGAATCGGCCTCCAAAACGAGGTCGAATTCGAGGAAAAGCGGTAAAACGAATCGATACTCCTGCTGATGGAAGACCCCCCAGATCAAGGGGACAACCAGGGCTATTTTGAGAATTGCGCTGCCCATATTCAGAAGGGAACGGGTCAGCCGCATCTGCTCCGGCAGGAAAAAGATTACCACGCCGGCCGCCAGGGATGTGCTCGGGATGAACAGCGGAAGCCAGAAGTTCAGGTTCATGGCGCAACCCTCCCCCAATCGGCGACCACCGGACCGACCTGAAGAAGCCGCAGCGGCAGATCGGAAAAGACTCCGAGCAGCACGGCCGTGACGGCCAGCACCATGGCGGGAAAAGCCAGGCCTTTGGGTAGGGGAAGCCGGGACCAGCCCTCCGGGGGCGCCCGCATCGCGATCTCCAGCACGCGGAAGAGGTAGGCCATGGCGAGGATACCTCCCCCGACGATGACCATTCCGTATCCCCAGTGACCGCTCAGAAGGGCCGATTTGAGCAGCATCCATTTGGCCACGAAGCCGGCGCTGGGCGGCAGGCCCATCAGGCTGAGGGAGGCCAAGGCGAATGCCATTAGGATGAAGGGGCTGCGCCAGGCCGCTCCGGTCATCTCCTGGAGACGGTCATGGCCGATCTGGTGCATGAGAGCGCCGACCGCCAGAAAGGCGGCCGCTTTGGCCACGGCGTGTGCGAGCGCGAAATAGACCGCGCCGTTCCAGGCGTAGCCGGCTGCGGCGCTTCCGGCCAAAGTCAGGGGAAACAGAAGAAAACCGTATCCGACCTGGCTCACCGTTGAATAGGCCACCACCATTTTCAGCCGGTCCTGCCGCAGGGCCTGGAGTCCGCCCCAGAGGACCGAGATGGCGCCGAGGATGCCGAGAAGACCGGCCCACCCGGGTGTTTCCACAGGGGCGAAAAGCCCCGAGGCGATGCGCAGCAGGATGTAGAAGGCGGCGGTCACCACCAGGCCTGAAAGCAGGGCGCTGACCGGAGCCGGGGCGTTGGCATGGGCCGGCGGCAGCCAGTAGTGAGCCGGAAACAGCGCCGCCTTGATCAGAAGACCGGTGACCATCAGGGCGAAGGCTATCAGAAAGTGTGTTTCGTGGGTGATCCGGCCCGCCAACAGCTCCAGATCCAGGGTTCCCGAGGCCCCGTAAAGCACCGCGACCCCCAGCAGGTAGAAGAGTGAGCCGGCGATGGCAATCGGCAGGTAGCGCAGGGCGGCGCGGATCGAGGCGTGGGTTCCGGCGACGGCGATCAGGCAGATGGAGGTCAGGGTCAGGATCTCGAGGCAGACATAGAGATTGAAGATGTCGCCGCTGAGAAACAGGCCGTTGAGGCCGGTCCAGCCGATCAGCCAGACCGGCTGGAACATGTCGATGCGCTGCCGCTCCGCCGGGTTTGAGCCTTCCGCGAAATAGGAGACCGCATAGATGCTGATGGCCGAGCCGATCACCGAGGTCAGCAGAAGCATCAGGGTGGATAGCCCGTCGGCGTAGAGCCGAATGCCTAAAGGCGTTTCCCAGCCGCCGAGCTGGTACGAGATGGCTCCGGTTTTCAAAACGGCCGCTCCCAGACCGGCCGCCGCCGGAGGAAGAACAAGCGCCGCCAGGAACAGAACGGCCGTTGCCGCCCGTTTCGGCAGGAGCAGATCGAGAATGGCCGCGGCCAGAGGCAGAAGCAGAAGGATCACCATGAATGGTTCGCCTGAAAGAATCATTCCCGGTCTCCGGCTGTTTCGGTTCGGCCCTTTTCGTCTTCGGTCGCATCGGCGCTCTTATTCTCGGCGGTTTCATGGAAACGGCAGATGAGCACCAGCAGAAGGGCTGTGGTGCTGACTGCGACCACGATGCCGGTCAGAACCAGCGCATGGGGAACCGGATCAGCGAAGGGGATCGTCGAGCGGCGGCCGAGGGCAACCAGAAAGAGGAACACCCCGGTAGCCATGAAATTGAGGGCCAGGGCCCGGCGGATCAGGTTGGAATGCCAGAAGAGCCCCACCGCACCCAGTACGAAAACGGCCAGTCCGGTCGCAAGATAGAGTCCGGCGGTGGTCATGAATGACCCCCCCGGGCAGGGGCGCCCCTGCCCGGATCGGGTGCAAAGGTGCAGGCGGCAAACAGCAGGGTCAGCACCAGACCGATGGAAAGGGTGGAGAAAATTTCAATAACCAGCAGCAGTGCCTTGGCATGTTCCCCCCGGTATTCCAGGAACATTCCGCCTGTGCCGATGCTCGAGAGCCCCGCCAGCAGGAAGGCGGCCACGCCTGCGATCAGAACAGGGCGAACGCCCGGGCCGCTGTACAACGGCCGGGTGGGGCCGCCGGCCATCAACCCGAGGGCGCCGACTCCGCCGAGCATGGCGCCGGCCTGGAAGGCGCCCCCGGGTTCGTCGCCTCCTACCCAGATCAGGTAGCCGGCCATCAGAATCCCCGGATGCCTGAGAAAGCGGACGAAGGCGCCGAGCACCGCCAGTTCTCCGGTGGCCGGCAGGATGTTGGTCCGGCCCAGATCTCCCTGGAGAACGCAGACCCCCGACCAGGCCAGAAGCAGCACCACCAGTTCGAGCATGGTATCGTAGCCCCTCATGTTGAGAATGATCGCCGTGACCGGGTTCCGGGCTCCCGCGGTACCGACCGCTTCCGAGACCGGCTCGGCAAGACCGGCCGGGCCTTCGAGCAGAGGAGGCACCAGGGCCGACCCCAGAAGATAGAGGGCCAGGCTCATACCCGCCACCCCCACCACATAAAGCTCGCGCTGTACAGGAGAATAGTACTCGGGGCGGGTCGTGGATCCGGGGGTGCTCTCTTCCAGCCGCCGGATGGCGCCGAGAAACAGTGCCCCGGTAATGCCGGAGCCGATGGCGGCTTCGGCCAGCGCCAGGTCCGGAGCCTGAAGACGGACCCATGCCACCGACATGATCAGCCCGAAGATAATGAAAGTGACCACCCCGGTGAAGAGATCCACCACGCGAAGGGAGAAGCCGGCCAGAAGAACAAGCCCCGCCGCCAGGAGAAAATCGATGAGTATCGGATCATTCATGCCTTTTTCTCCCACGGGTCCCGGCCGGCGCGAAGGCCGGAACGGGCGACCAGGTAACAGGCCGTCGCGCTGGAGGCCAGAGCGAGAAACCAGAGCAGGATGAGTTTGACCGCCAGCCAGCCGTCCGCGGCGTCTATGGCGATGGCGGCCACGACGAACCCGAGGCCCAGGTTGTCGCATTTGGTCAGCGCATGGAGGCGGGAATAGAGGTCGGGAAACCGCAGCACGCCGAGGGTTCCGGCCGTGAAGAAAAACAGGGCGATGATCAGGAGCAGGTACTTGACTATAACGATCCAGGGAGGCATAGCGACCTTTCAGCGGCGGTCCTGCCGGTCGGCAAGGGTGAAGGCCACCATGGCGACGGCGCCGAGCAGGACGAGAAGAATCGCCACATCGACCAGGGCGTCCATCTCCATGGCCCGGGAAAGCACCAGAAGAACGGCCGATCCGCAGGTGCTGAACAGTTGGGTGACCATGAGCTTGTCGGCGCGGGTGGGGCCGAGAACCATTCGGCCGAGGCTGGCCAGCAGGGTGATCAGAATTAAAAGCGCGATGAGATACATGGTTCGGCGTCTCCTTCGGGATCGTCGGATCAGTATAACGCGTTGTGGATCCTTGTTTCCAGCCGTTCCAGCGAGGCTCGCACCGGCTGATTTCGACACAGAGCGTGTACCGTCAGCAGGCGCCCGTCGAGTCGGCAGCAGAGGGTGCCCGGCAGCAGGCTCATCATGTTGGCGAACAGGACCCGGGCGCCCACCCGCTCCAGCCGGCTCTCATAGACGATAAGCCCGGGGTTGATGTCGGGTCCCGGGGAAAAGGCACGGCGCGCCACATCCGTGCCGCTGACCACCGACTGCTGAAGAAAAAAAAAGGCCAGGCAGACCAGGGGAAAGGGTCGGAGCGGCGGCGTATTCCGGTGGTATGCCCAGCCGCCCGCAATGGTTCCGGCTGTGACGGTCAGCAGACCCGGCACAGAGATCAGTCCCCGGCCGGATGTAAGAACCAGCCAGACCGTCACGGATGCGGCGAAAAACAGGACAAAGAGCAGGGGCTTGAGACCCGCTCGTTCCGCTGTCCCGCTCCGGTTTTTTCGAGGGTAGTCGATGGAATTTCCCGACTGAGACATGCCGATCCTCCGAAGTTTCCCCGTCTACCCGCAGTATAAAGCCCCGGCCGGGGTTGAGGAGTTGTCTGACCAAATCCAAAATTTCAAGGGCGCCACCTTAAAAAAGAAACCGCTCTTTGTCAACCGAAATAGAAGATTAAAAGAAAAATACCGGCGAATGGATGAGATTCCAACAACTCGAATGCGGGTCGCAGAACCGGTTTGCTGATTCGGCATTTTTCAAATCAGGGTCATAATCACCGTCAACGTAAAAAAACTGACCAACGTCGAAAACAGCACCGTATGCGTCACCATTTCGGGGACCATATCGTATTCGATGGCGATGACGGCGGTGAGGACGGCGGCGGGCATGCTGGACTGGAGAATGCCGGTGGCCCTTTCGAGGCCGGTGAGGCCGAAGGGAAGGATCAGGAGCATGGCGACGACCGGTCCGCCGATGAGGCGGACGGCGCCGGCGGTGCAGACGTCGCGATTGATCCGGGGGCGTCCCGCGTCGGCCAGCTGGACGCCCAGCGTGACCAGCATCGTGGGGATCATGGCCTGGGAAAGGAGGCTGATCAAACGGCTCAGAAACAGCGGAACCGGCACCTCCGCGAGATTGACCAGGAGCGCCGGCAGAACGGCGATAATGGCGGGGGTTTTGAACACCGAGAGAACAGATTGCCAGCCCCCGCGGCCCCGGGACCAGCTGGCCGCCCCGACGCCGATGGTGAAGTTGACCACATTGAGGCCGAGAAAATAGACGGTGGCCGGGGCCAGGCCCTCGTGGCCCAGCCGGAAGTCGATCAGGGAGAGGCCGAAATTGCCGGTATTGGCGAAGGCGGCGATCAGGATGTAGGCGCCGATCACCTCCCGGGGCCGCCGCAGGATTTTCCCGATCCCCAGGGCCGCAGCGGCGAGGACGATGTGGACCAGAGAAATATAGGCGATCATTCGCACCGCCAGAACCGCCTCGATATCGGTCTTGCTGATGATGTCGAAGACAAACGCGGGGATGAACAGAAAATAGGCGGTTCGGGACAAGGTGCGAACCTTCAGTTCCAGCCGGGGCCCGGCCAGATAGCTGATCAGGACCAGACCGAAGACGGGGGTGACGACATCCACGAAGGTGGTCAGAAATTGTCGAATCATGGGATCAGCCGGTCCGCTTTCGGTAAATGTGAGGGGAGGCGGTCAGCCGCGTGAAGGCGTCCGATTCCGGGGGGAGTTTTTCATGAGATCCGATGACCAGATAACCCGAATCGACCAGGCGGTTGGTGATTCGGTGAAACGCCTCGGTCTGGATCTTCCATTGGTAATAGGTGAGCAGGTTGTTTCGCAAAAAGATGAGGTGAAATCGGCGGTCGGGGGGATCATCCAACAGGTTGTGGATTTTCCAGGTGATGTTTTCCTTTAATTCCGGTTTAATTCGATAGGATTTTCCAAGCTTTTTTTCATCGAAATAGGCTGCTATCGTGGACCGGTCCGCCTCCTTCAGGCTCCCGCTTGTATAGATCCCCTTTTGAGCCCGGTCGAGGTTTTCGGGGTTGGTATCTGTGGCCATAAGGTCGAGGGCCGGAACCCGGCCGATCTTTTTTTTCACCTCTTCCCAGATGATGCGAAAGCTGTAGGGTTCTTCACCCCCGGCACACCCTGCGGACCAGACCCGAAGCGTCTCGATCCCCCGGCCGATCAGTTCGGGAAGGACCCTGTCCCGAAGGACCTTCCAGAGCTGCTTTTCCCGAAAAAAGCGGCTGATCGAGACGGTCATCCGCCGCAGGCATTCTTTTCGAATCGCCGGATCGGCATCCACCCGCTCGAGATACGCCGCCATATTGCGTGCCCCGATCTCCTGCATGTGCCGGGAAATGCGTTTCTTGACCCCCTTGCGGACCTTTCGATAGCCCCTCCATGGGCGTTCGAAATGGTCCAGGAGCACTCTGAAATGTGAATCCTCCACCTGCTATTCGGCTACCATTTCCTGAATCACTTCCTTTGCGGAGGGGATATTTCGAACCAGCCCCGCCGATTGGCCGACGGGAAGCAGCCCGGCATCCAGATTGCCGCGGACCCAGGATTCTTCGAACGCCGCGCGGCAGAAGGCATCCTTCACGCCGAACTCGCCGCAGTTGATCTTTTTCACCATGGGGGTATTCAGTGCCCGCACCAGAAAGCGGCCGAGATTGACCAGCCCGGTGCCGGTTTCCGAACAGGCGATGACGGCATCTTTGTACCGGATGTGCGCCACACACTCCCGGGTGGCGATGAACCGGGTGCCCACCTGCACCCCGTCGGCTCCCAGCGCCAGAGCGGCCCGATAGCCCCGGCGGTCTGCGATGCCCCCGGCGGCGATCACCGGCACCTTCACCGCATCCGAAACCGCCGGAACCAGCACAAAAGTCGAAGCGCCCTTGTAACCCTGAATTCCGCCCGATTCCATTCCCTCGGCAATGATTCCGTCGACACCCAGGTCTTCGGCCTTTTTGGCGATGTCGACGGTAGGCACCACACACAGGGCCTTGATGCCGCGGTCGTGCAGGTAGGGTAGAATCGCTTTGGGCGATCCGCCGGAGAGCGTGACGATCTTGACCCCCTCTTCCGCCAGCACATCGGCGAATTGCGGATTCATCGCGTTCATGAGCATGAGGTTGGCCCCGAATGGCTTTTCGGTCAGATTTTTGGCGGCGCGCACCTGTTCCCGCACCGCCGCCGGGTCTTCCTGAAACGCCGTGGCCAGCACCCCGAATCCGCCGGCTTCGGAGACGGCCGCCACCAATTCCGGATTTGAGATCACCCCCATCGCCCCCTGAATTACCGGGAACCGACATCCCAGAAGTTTTGTCGCTCGATCGGTCATATGTCATCCTTTCCGCTCTCGGTATAATCTGATTTTTTTTGATCTTTTCATCAATTCATAAACTCGGTTCAAGTTAAATGATTTACCAGTAAAATGCAAATACCCGATCGGTCCCATTTATACCATACGGATTGTCTGCATCATCGGATTACCTGCGGTTCAGAAAAAAGTCCGATCGTTTATCTCCCGAAGCCCCATTCCGCCTTGCCGGGGAATAACTCGTTTTTCTTTTTTGGGATCTTGTGATATCCGGTAAAAGGATTCTAAGATCGAAAGATCAACCATGGAGGCATTCGAATAAATCCTTTTTTTGGAAGGAGCGATCAAAACAATGGAACTGATTCGCAGACGCTGCCG
>JBEPWQ010000163.1:0-7968 GCA_041642315.1 Desulfobacteraceae bacterium
GGCTGATCGATGATGATGAACTGTTGTTGACGATTTTTGCTGCCACTGCGCAAACAGCCGATGAAGAGTGAAAATCGGTTGACCTTAGGCGGTCTTTTCCCGCAGCCCTCCCTCGGCACCCCGCGGTTGTTGTTGCGCCCTTTTACGCTGGCGGATGCGCCGGGGGTCAAACGAATGGCCGGCCGAAAAGAGATCGCCGCCAACGCCTTGGATATCCCTCATCCCTACAAAGACGGGATGGCCGAAAAATGGATTCGGACCCATGCCGATGCCTTCACGGAGGGCACACAGGTCAATTTCGCAGTCACCGACCGGCAAAAGAATCACCTCCTGGGGGCCATCGGCCTCAACCTGGATTCGGAGCACCGGAACGGCGATCTCGGGTACTGGATCGGTATGAAATATTGGGGAAACGGCTACTGCACCGAAGCTGCGGAGGCCATCCTCTATTACGGATTCAATGAGCTTAACCTCCACAGAATTTATGCCAATCACCTGGCGAGAAACCCCGCCTCGGGCCGTATTATGCAAAAGATCGGCATGCAGTATGAAGGATATCAGCGGGAGCATATCCAAAAAATGGGCCGGTTCGAAGATCTGGTTCTATACGGAATCCTGAAACCCGAATACCTGAAGCGAATCCGGTGAGGTGCCATGCCCGACAAACCCGTTCATTCCAACCGCCCGCACCGCATCATCGACGCCCATGTCCACTGCGGTGTTCAGGTCCATTATCCGCCTCAGTCTCTTGCCGACTACCGGGCCCTTCTGAGCGGCACAGACATCACCGGTGCCGCCGTCTTTGCGCCGGTGATCGAAATCTATGACCGAAATGATCCCGGCTTTCAAGACACCCCGACCTGGCAAAACCGCCGCCGGGCCGCCAATCAGCACCTGCTTACTCTCGAAGATCCCGAGTTCGCCGTCTATCCCTATTTTTTCATCTGGAACGACTTCGCCTCGGACCAGCTCACCCCGGCCCACAAAGGCATCAAATGGCACCGTCACGATGACGAACCGATCTACCATTACGATGATCCCCGGTGCGCCGCCGCCGTGACCGAGATCCGCCGCCGCAACCTGCCGGTTGTGCTGGAAGAAGAATACGAGAACACCGTTCGGTTCATCGAAGAAATCGCCGAAGGGGTGCGGGTAATCATCCCCCATCTCGGACTGCTGAACGGCGGATTTCACCGCATCCGGCAGCGAGGCCTATGGGAATTGCCCAGTGTGTATGGGGACACCGCTCTGGCCTCCCTTCAGGACATTCAGACCTACATCGATGAATTCGGCCCCGAGCGGCTTTTGTTCGGGTCCGATTTCCCTTTCGGCGATCCCCGGCAGGAGCTGGGAAAAATCTACAATCTCGACATCTCCGAAAAAGCGCGAGCCAAAATTCTAAGCGAAAATTTCCTGCGGATTATAGGAGAGGTCCAATCCGGCTGACGACCACCCTTGGAAGCCGACGCTCCACTGATTAACGTCGATCACTACGACGTACCGGAAACAGATATCGCCGCCCCGAATTACTTGGTCGAAGCCGATACAGGCGCCAGGGACGCCGGCTGCTCAAGCCGGCTCGGTGCCCGGGAGGTCAAATCTGCGGCGGCTTCATTTTCCTCATAAAAACAGGTCGGCTCCGGAGTCCAGCCGCTTTGAAGGCGCCGGTCTTCCTTTCGTAGCGTGCGGCCCAGGTATATACCCACCACCGGTGCAATCAGACGGACAGCCGGGCCGAAGGCGGCGTAAAGATCCTTGAGAAGCGCGGTCATTTTGCTTCGCATGACCGGGTTCTCTTTGCAATGCGCTTTCATGGCCCAGACCGCCCCGGCATAGGTCGACTGTAAAGGGGCCGATTCCCGCTGAATGCGGCGCCGAATCCGGGGATCGGGATGCGCGCCGTGTTTTTTGTACCCGTCCAGCATCACCTGAATCATTCGAAACAGGCTCGGCCCGTTGACGTCGAAATCCCTTTGAAAGGCGCCCAGCAGATACTCCTCTTCCGCACCGTCGGTAATGGCGCCGTGCCGGTAATTGAACCGGTACTGCCCGTGGGTGTCGGCCACCGGAAAATCGGGCAGCAAGGTGCCGTTCTGTCTGTGAAATTCGTACAGCGGGGTCCCCGGCATCGGGGTGTAGAGCATGAACTGGTGAAACACCGTGTCGTGGGCCACCGCGTATTCGACGGCCGCACCGATGTTCTCCGGGGTGTGTTCCTCAAGCCCGATAATGGAGGAGCCCAGCACCCGAATGCCGTTGGATTGCAGGGTCTGCACCAGATCGAAGGTGTCCACGTCCTTGAGCTTTCGGTATTGACTGCCTTCTCCCTCCAGACCCATCCAGACCCAGGAAACCCCAAGGCCCACGAGCTGCTCCATGGTATAGGACTGTATCACCCGGGCCGAGCTGAAGACGCAGATGGACCAGGATTTGTCGTGTGTTTCCATCAGTTCCAGCAGCCGCAAAGCCCGCTTGCGGTGGAGAAGAAAATTCTCGTCCAGCACAAAAAAAGAACTCACCCCCAGATCCGATTCCAGATCGGTCATCACCTGGAACAGCTCGTCGCCGGTTTTGTAGAAATTGATGAAATTTCCCTTGCCTCCGAACAGCGCCGAGGTGGAGCAAAAATTACACCCCACCGGACAGCCGACCGACGGGATCAGAATGGCGGCGGTATCTTCGGGCTTGTCCGTGATATCCTTGCCCATGATCCGGGTATTGAAGCCTGACAGGCTGCGCGGATGGCGGACGGGTCCGTCTTCATCCTGCTTCAGATAACGCCGGAACCATCGAACCCCGTCGCCCTTGACCAGGTGATCGGCATCCACTACTGTGTCGATGGCGGGATGATTGACCACATGCCCCCCGACCACTATCGTGCTGGCCGGAGAATGTTCACGAATCAGTTCGCACATCTTTTTGATCTTGCCCACATTGGGAATGATGCCGCTGATGCCGATGACGTCGTACCGATGGTCGCGGATCTCCGCCAGAAACCGGTCCATGGTGGGAAAATCGAGCAGCGTGCAGGGCCCCTTCAGGTTGGCCTGAATAAACATCAGACCGAAGGAGCGGTGAAACATCCGCAGGGAAAAGGCCCCCTGCACCCGGGTGACCTGATTGTGATAGAGTTCCATGGGGTTCATGGTTCGGCTGCCGTATTCGTCGTCTTGGGCAAACGGCCCGAATACACTGGTCAGCAGTACTCTGGCGCGGGCGCCGAGAGGATGAACGGGTTGTGTGGTCATCATGTTGTCCTTTTATAAAAATGATTTGAAGATGTCTGAAAGTATGGAAACAGCGATTTGTTTTTCTGACAGACCCTACTACACCGCGGAACACGAAAAAAGCCCCGGAACCGGGGTTTTACAGAAGTTTTACAAATGAGATTCGGTTGATTTTCCCTCCGGAATGAGGTAATCTGGGGAAAAATCGACCCTGTTGAGGAAATTTATCCGCCGGTCGACGCCCTCGTCCGGCCCGACGCATCATGAACCAATCCCGCTGGTATTTTCATCCCATTCTGATATTCGTGGCCTCCATTCTGGCCCTGGTCACCTCCCTGTTTCTCTACATCTACTGGTACATCGAGGTAAGCACCGGGTTGCAGACCCTGATGCGCAAATTCGATCTCGATTCCAGACAGATACTGGCCGCGGATACCTGGATCGTCATCATGGTCCTCTCCATGCTGGTGGGATTCATCCTGCTGGGTATCTTCATTATCTTTTTTTACAACCTCAAAACCCTCCAGCTGTACCGGCTTCAGAACAACTTCATCAACAACTTCACCCATGAACTCAAAACCCCGGTGACCTCCCTGCGGCTCTACCTGGAAACCTTTCAAAAGCACGCCCTTCCCCGGGAGAGTCAGTTGAAATATATCGATTACATGATTCAGGATACGGTTCGGCTGAACACCACGATTTCCAGCATCCTGAACCTGGCCAAAATCGAGAGCAAAAGCTATCAGGGCAATTTTACCCTGAAGGACCTTCGCCGGGCGGTGGATCATTTTCTGGAGGAGAACGCCCATCTGATCAAGAACTGCCGCATTCAGACCCGGTTTTCCACCGAACGCGAATTTCTCTACCGCATCGATCCGGCACTCTTCGACATGCTGCTGATGAACCTGATTACCAATGCGGTCAAGTACAACACCGCCGATCATCCGACACTGGACATCGATCTGTCCACCCGGCGAGGATGGATTCTGTTGGCGTTTCACGACAACGGTATCGGAATCGCTCAAAAAGACCTCAAGCGAATCTTCAAGAAATTTTATCAAGTGGGACAGGCCGACGATATGACGGTCCGGGGGAGCGGCATCGGACTCTACCTGGTCCAGTCCATCGCCCGAATTCACGGCGGAACCCTGACCGCTCGGAGCGAGGGACCGGGACACGGGAGCGTATTTACCCTGGCGCTGCCGGACAAGTACTGATCGAAGATCGATCAACGGCTCAAATGAGAATGGATGTGGCCGAATACAGACATTATGGAAAGAAGATACTGATCATCGAGGATGACCTGCATATCGCCGAGGGGCTCGGGCTCAATCTGTCATTGCAGGGCTACGCGACGAAAGTCGCCGAGACCGGCTCGGCGGGCCTGGACGTATGGCGGGAATGGAAGCCGGATCTGATCATCCTGGACGTGATGCTCCCCGGCGTGGACGGCATTTCCGTGCTGCAGCGTATTCGCGCGGAAAACGAAAAGCTGCCCATCCTGATCCTGTCGGCCAAGAGCTCGGCCGAAGACCGGGTCACCGGCCTGGCCCACGGGGTGGACGATTACATGGTCAAGCCCTTTGTGCTGGAGGAGCTGCTGTTGCGGGTGGACCGGCTGCTGACCCGGGTTTCCTGGAATCGCGGCGGCCGGCCGGACGCCGCGGCGGATACCGCCGGGATGGGCGATTTGCTCTCCTTCGGACCGAACACGATCGATCTGGAGACGGGGGAGGCGGTCTGCGCGGCCGGACAGCTCCGGTTGACCGATCAGGAGCTGAAGCTACTCACGGTATTCGCCGAAAACCCGGGCAAAGCCTTGCCGCGAAAGCTGCTCCTGGAGGTGGGCTGGGGTTATTCCCGGTTCACCTCCACCCGGACCGTGGACAATTTCATCGTCCGGCTGCGGAAGTACTTCGAGCCGGAACCCAAACAGCCCCGGTATTTCAAGAGCATTCGGTCGAAGGGATATCGGTTCGATCCCGAGGGTGAAGACTGAAACCGGTCGGAGCGGTCAGCCTTCCACGCAGGCCGCCACGAAGGATGTAAAAAGATCCAGAAAGCGGGGGTAACGGACGGTGAGGGTCTCCGGATGCCATTGAATCCCCACCACAAACCGCTTGTCCGGGGCCTCGACGGCCTCGATGACGCCGTCCGAGGCGCGGGCGGTGATTCGAAATTCCGGTGCCACCGCTTTGACCGCCTGGTGGTGAAAGGAGTTGACCCGCAGGTCGGTCTCTCCGAAAATCCCGTGCACCCGGCTGCCGGGCTCCAGGCGGACGCTGTGATACAGCAGGTGCATGTCCATTCCCCGGGGAAAATGGCCGACGGCATCCCCCACCTGGGACGGAATGTCCTGAATCAGACTCCCGCCCGCGGCCACATTGATGACCTGAATCCCCCGACAGATCGCCAGCACCGGCAGGTCCCGCTCAAACGCCCGATGGAACAGCTCGATCTCCATCTCATCCCGCTCCGGGGTGATCAGCCGAAGCTGCCGCACCGGATCCTCTCCGAACCGAGCCGGGTCCACATCGGCATTCCCGCCGGAAAAGAGGATACCGTCCAGCCGGTCGATGTAGGCCTCGATGCAGGCGGCGTCGGTCAGGGTAGGAATCAGCAGCGGCAGCCCGCCCGCCCTCTGGATTGAGGTCGCGTACTCATGGGGCACCCGGTCGAGCAGGAGATTATCCTCCATTTCGGGTGTGGTGGTGATGCCGATAAGGGGTTTCATGAATGACCTCATTGAATGAAGGTTTCGCTACGGGAAGTCTTGTTCCCGAAGAGTCGATGCCGATTTCTCCTCGGACCAGGCGTTATTTCGAGAAAAGAGGGATCGGTTTTTATTTCTGCCATTAATCTACGACAGAATCGAACCGTGTACAACCATTCTGTTGAACAACTGTTTTCGGATAGTTTTAAATTCGAACAGGTACCGGTTCTGGGTAAACCCGAAAATCTCAGGGAAATTGCCCCTCAAAATAGTAAATTTCCCTGATTGACCCCTATTCCAACAATGGCTATAGTGGAGTTACTTGTTGCTGCGGCTGCGAAGCCGCTCACCGCACCGGAAAACCTGAAGAAGGACAAAAAGTGACCTATCTGTACCACTGCCCCCAGATGGCGCCTCTCGCAGAACGCATCCGCGCGGTGCGCCGGAACATCGTTCTCGGGAAGATTCAATGGGAGGCCTTTGACGACGGTTTCCCCAACCTTCGGGTATCGGATGTTCATTCGGCCAGAAACCGGGATGTGGTCTTTCTGGCGTCTCTGGATTCGCCCGAGGAGATCTTTCGACAACTGGCGGTGATCTATGAAATACCGCGGTATGTGGTACGGTCATTCAAACTGATCCTCCCCTACTTTCCGGTGGGCACAATGGAACGGGTGGATGTAGAAGGGGAGATCGCTACTGCGGCAACCCTGGCCCGCATGCTCTCCAATATTCCCCATTCGGTGGGCGGCCCGACGCAGATCGTCGTCTATGACATCCACGCGCCCCAGGAACGGTTCTATTTTTCGGATACCGTGGTGCCGCGACTGGAAACGGCCGTGCCGCTGCTGCACAGGCGGTTGCGGAATGTCGAGAATGTCGCCGTCGCCTTTCCGGATGAAGGTGCGGTCAAACGGTTCGGCAAACAGTTTGGGGATTATCAGACGATCGTTTGCCAGAAGGTTCGCCGGGGCGAGAAACGATTCATCTCCATCAAGGAAGGGGAGCCGTCCGGCAAACATGCGGTGATCGTCGATGACCTGGTCATGAGCGGAGGCACATTGCGCCAGTGCGCCCGGGCCCTTCGAGACAAAGGCGCGGACCGGATATCCGCCTATGTCACCCACGGTGTGTTCCCGAAGAATTCCTGGAAACAATTCCTGGATGAAGGATTTTCCCATTTCTGGGTGACCGATTCCTGCCCGCAAACGACGTCGGCCCTGGAAGGCCGGGATCCCTTCGAGATCCTCTCCCTGGCCGATCCGGTTTCAAAAATGCTCGAGGGATAGGCGACGGTTTGACCGGTGTCGGAAAACGCAGGGCTGTTTCAGACAACCATGTCCGTTCGGCAAAAAAATACAGGTTTTTCCCACCGCCCCTACAGGATTTTTTGTATTTAACTGAAGGTGCTTTTGTTCCATCATGTAATTTTACCAACTGAACAGCGATAACCCCGCTCACGATGACCCAAAAGGAGCACGATATGGAAATCCCCGCACTGAAGACCGGCGAAACCGCACCCGATTTTGCCTTACGCAACCTTCGAAATCAGGAGGTCACCCTCTCTTCTTTCTTTGAAATCGGCAAGAAGGTACTCCTCTCTTTTCATCCCCTGGCCTGGACCCCGGTTTGCGAAATTCAGATGCGGTCCCTTGAAATCAAAAAATCTCTTTTCGATCGCTATGAAACGGTCGCTCTCGGGATGAGCGTCGACGCCCCTTTTGCGAAAATCGCCTGGGCCGAATACATGAAGATGACTGAGACCGATATGCTCGCGGATTTCTGGCCTCACGGCGAAGTAGCCCGACAATACGGCATCTTCGATGAAGAAAAAGGGGTCTCCGCCAGAGCCAATTTTCTCATCTCCCGAAGCGGAAAAGTGAAATTCGCCAGGGTCTACGGCATGAGCGAAATTCCGGACCTCGAGGAGGTATTGCGTTTTATGGAAAGCGACACCACCCGAGCGGTCGCCTGAGATCAAACTTCACCCGCCATTCACCTATCGAGAACGATTTTTCATGATTTCAA
>JBEPWQ010000164.1:0-7936 GCA_041642315.1 Desulfobacteraceae bacterium
TTGTTCTTCGGTCACGGGGTTCGGGCGGCGGGCTGGATGTTCTGTCGGTGATCCTTCTGAACAAGTTTTCCCTTCGAATCGGAAACACCTTTCTGGGGGTAAACATCGTCATCCTCATGGTGGCGGCCATCCTCGTGTCTCTGGATGCGGCCCTGTACACCCTCATCTACATGTACGTTTCCTCCCAGATCATTGAAATCATCCTCACCGGGCTGAGTCAGCGAAAGGTAGTGCTGGTAATCTCCCAGAATTGGAAAGACATTTCCGATCAGATTCTTCATCGGATCAACCGGGGGGTCACCTTACTTCACGGTCAGGGAGGTTACTCGGGCAAAGAGGAAAAAATCCTGTATACCGTCATCACCATGCGGGAACTGCCCCGAGTCAAGGGAATCATCCGATCCATCGACCCCAATGCCTTCGTGGTCATCTACAACACCATGGAGGTCATGGGGCAGCGGATCGGAAATCAGCCTCACTGGTAAGCCATGCGGGCATGCAGAAGCAGAAGGTTTACTCCTCGAAAAGGAATAAAATGGGATTATTGATTTTTTATCTGTTCCTGGCCTTGGGCATCTCCTTCGTCTGTTCCATTTCGGAAGCGGTGCTGCTGTCATCCACCATGTCGTATATCCAGAGAAAAATCAATGAAGGCTACCGAAGCGCCAGGCTATTACACCATTTGAAAAAAGATATCGACCAACCCTTATCGGCGATCCTGTCCCTGAATACCATCGCCCATACGGTCGGTGCCGCAGGGGTCGGATCTCAGGTCACAATACTTTACGGAGGGGCGGCCTTCGGCATCGCAGCGGCCGTCCTGACCCTCCTCATTCTGGTGATCACAGAGATGATTCCAAAGACAATCGGCGCCATTTACTGGCGAAACATCGCCTTTCCTGTCGCAAGAATGATTCGGATCATGGTCGTCATTACCTATCCCCTGGTCCTGCTGTCCAAGATGATCACCCGCCTGATCGCCGGCAAACATAAGCCGCCGAGCCTTTCCCGGGATGAAATCGCTATACTGACCAGCATAGGGGCCGAAGAAGGGGTCTTTCAAACCAGCGAAAGCAATGTCATCGTGAATATCCTGCGCATGAAAGACATCAAGGTGAAAGAGATCATGACGCCGAGAACAGTCATGGTGGCAGCCCCTCAGGACATGACGCTTCAGGAATTTTACCTCAACAAGCCTTTCCTGGCTTTCTCCAGAATTCCGATTTTTTCAGATAATCTGGATCATATTCCCGGATATGTTCTGAAAGACTCGGTCTTGAGCAAACTGGCCGAGGATCGGCACCAGATGAAGCTGAGAGAGTTGAAACGCGACTTCATCGTCACTCGTGAAACCATGTCCGTTCCGAAGCTCTTTGAGCAATTGCTTTACAAAAAAGAGCACATCGCCCTCGTGGTCGACGAGTTCGGCGGAACCAGCGGCCTGGTGACCATGGAAGACATTATTGAAACGCTGCTGGGTTTAGAGATCGTGGATGAAAGCGATATTCAGACCGATATGCAGAAACTTGCGGAGGAGAGACGAGCGAAGATGAAAAAACGGCAGAATTGGATGAGTGACTGATCTGGAAACATCGAGCCGGTTCAGCCCCGGTTTTACAGCCGCCCTTCTTCCACACCATGACAGGACACCCAGATTCCCGATTCCAGCCGGATCATCTTCGGAATTTCCCGAACACACCGGTCGCCGTCCGAATGGGGACATCGGCCGTGAAAAACGCATCCGCCGGGGAGTTCGATAGGGGTGGGCACGTCGCCTTTGAGGCGTTCGTGCTGAAAGCCGACGGCGCCCAGCCGGGGAATGGCGGATAAGAGCGCCTGCGTATAGGGGTGGCGGGGATTCTTGAACAGCTCGTCGGTCTCGGCCAGTTCGCAGAGGGTGCCCAGATACATCACGGCCACCCGGCTTGATATGTGCTCCACCACCGAGAGGTCATGGCTGATGAAGAGATAGGTGAGGCCACGCTGTTCCTGAAGGTCCATCATCAGGTTGAGGATCTGGGCCTGAATGGAGACATCCAAAGCGGCGATGGGCTCGTCGGCCACGATGAATTCGGGGTCCACGGCCAGGGCCCGAGCGATGGAAATCCGCTGGCGCTGGCCGCCCGAGAATTCATGGGGATATCGGCCCTGCCATTCGGGGTCGACCCCCACCTGGCGCATGATTTCGGCCACCCGGTCCCGCACCTCGTCGGAAGGGATTTCCGGCCGATGAAACCGGATCGGCTCTTCCAGAATCTGTCGGACGCTCATCCGCGGGTTGAGGGAGGCGTAGGGGTCCTGAAACACCATCTGCATTCGGGTGCGGTAGGCCTTCATATCGGTTCGGGACAGGTTGTCGATCCGCTTTCCACGATAATGAACCTCGCCGCTGGTGGGCGGATACAGCCGCATCACCGCCCGGGCCAGGGTCGATTTTCCGCAGCCCGACTCCCCCACCACGCTGACCGTCTCCCCGTCATGGATGTCGAAGGTGACGCCGTTGACCGCGTGGACGATCTGTTGGCGTTTAACGACTCGGCCGTTCTCGAATTTGAACTGCTCCAGCCATCCGCCGGTGATATCGAAGTGCTTGACCACATTTTGCACACGCAGAAGCAGGTTGTTTTCCATCCTCAACTCCTCAATCCAGCAGATGACAGGCGGCCAGGCATCCTGCGGATTTGGGCGCCAGCGGCGGAGTTTTTCGGCGGCAGATCTCTTCGCACCAGGAACACCGGTTGTGGAAGGGGCATGCATCGGGAATTCCCAGCAGGTTGGGCATCGAGCCGGGGATCTGGTTGAGCCGGCCCTTTCGGCCCACCTTCTGGGGCAGCGCGGCCAGCAACCCCCGGGTATAGGGATGCTGGGGATTGGAGATGATCTGCCCGGTCTCCCCCAGTTCCATGACCGCCCCGGCGTACATGACCGCGATCCGCTCGGCCACCTGAGAGACCACCGCCAGGTCATGGGTGATCAGGATCAGACCCATCCGCTCGGACCGGCACAGCTCCAGCAGCAGGGCCATGATGTCGGCCTGAATGGTGACATCCAGCGCCGTGGTCGGCTCGTCCGCGATGATCAGGGCCGGCGAGGTCAAGAGCGCAATGGCGATGACGATCCGCTGGCGCATGCCGCCGGAGAACTCATGGGGATACTGCCGAAGCCGTTTTTCCGGCGCCGGAATGGCCACTTTTCGAATCCGGTCCATGGCGATCTCGGTCGCCTCCCGGTCGGAAATCCGCCGGTGGGCCTTGAGAGTTTCGATCATCTGGGTGCCGATGGTGAGCACCGGGTTGAGGGTCATCATCGGGTCCTGAAAGATCATGCTGATCCGGTCGCCCCGAATGCGGCGCATCTCCTCGTCGGACAGGGTGGTCAATTCCCTTCCCTGAAATTGGATCGAGCCGCCGGCGATAAAGCCCGGTTTGCTGACCATGTTGATGATGCCGAACCCGGTCACCGATTTTCCGGCCCCGGATTCCCCCACGATGCCCAGCCGTTCGCTTTCGTTCAGATCGAAGCTGACCCGGTTGACGGCGGTAAGGATCCCCTGACGCAGGCGAAAGCTGATGGTCAAATCCCGGACCGATAAAAGCGGTTCTCTCTCCAAGATTACTCCTTGTACAGCTTGGGATTGAGAAAATCCCGCAGCCAGTCTCCCAGCAGATTGATGGAGAGGATCAGGAGCACCAGTGCGATGCCGGGAAAGAGGGTGATCCACCAGGAGCCGGAGAAGATATAATCGAACCCGGCCTTGATGAGCGAGCCCAGAGACGGCCGGGTCACCGGCATGCCGAGCCCGATAAAGGAGAGGGCCGCCTCGCTCATGATGGCGTTGGCCACCTGCACGGTGGAAATGACCAGGACCGGGGTCATGGTATTGGGCAGAATCTGCCGCCACATGATCCGGTTGGGGCTGAGGCCGATCACCCGGGCCGCCTCCACATATTCCTTTTTCTTTTCGGCCATGACCGAGGCCCGGACCGTACGGGCGTACTGGGGCCATTCGGCGAATCCGATGATCAGAATCAGCAGCGGAATGGCGAATTGTTCATACACCCCCATGCCGAAGGCGGCCTGGAACAGGGCCCCGAAAAAGATGGCCACCATATAGGTGGAAAAGGAGAGCTGCACGTCGGCCATCCGCATCAGAATGGCGTCGAACCGCTTGCCCTGGTACCCGGCCAGAAGCCCGAAGATGATCCCTATGAAAGACTGAAGGGCCACCGCACCTAATCCGATGAGGATGGAAACCCGCATCCCGTAGAGAATCGTAGAGAGCATGTCCCGCCCTTGAGAATCGGTCCCCAGCGGAAACCGGTCTTCGCCGCCCGCCAGCCAGATCGGGGGCAGTTCCGAATCCATGATGTCGATGGTGGTGGTGTCGTAGGGGTCGTGGGGGGCGATCAAGGGCGCCCCGAAGCTGGTGATCACCAGCACCGCCAGGCAGAGGAAACTGAACAGGGCGATGGGGTCCCGGACGAAATTGCGGAGAAAATAAGAGTCGCGGAAGCGCTGCCACCAGAACGTCATGGTTATTTCCTCCCCGAGATGCGAACGGTGGGATTGACCAGCCCGTAGATCAGGTCCACGACGGTATTGACCACCACGAACAGAAACCCGACAAAGACCAGGTATGCGACCATGAGGGAGGTGTCGGCCCGCTGCACCGCCTCGATGAACATGGAGCCCATCCCCTGCCACTGAAATACCGTTTCGGTGAGGATGGTAAAGGCGATCAGGGTGCCGAGCTGAACCCCGCCCACGGTGATCACCGGCAGCAGGGTGTTTTTGAAGGCATGGAGAAAAAGCACCCGTTTCCGCTTCAGCCCTTTGGCCCGGGCGTATTTGATGTATTCGGATTCGAGCACCTCTTTCATTTCGGCCCGAATCAGGCGGATAAACAGCGGCAGCATAATCGAAGACAGCGCAATGCTGGGCAGCACCAGATGTTCGAGGCCGTCGAGAGTGAAAAAACCCGAATCCCAGCCGGGAAAAATCTCCACCAGTTCCCCCCGGCCGAAGGACGGGAACCAGCCCAGGTTGACGGAAAAAATATAGATCAGGAGAATCGCGGTCAGGAAGACCGGAATCGATACCCCGACGATGCTGGCCCCCATGAAAAACCGGGAGAGCGGGTGGCGGGGTTTCACTGCGGCATAGATGCCGATGGGAATGGAAAAGACGATGACGATAATCGAGGTTGCGAATACCAGTTCGAGGGTGGCCGGCGCCTTTTTCAGGATGACTTCGGTCGCCGGACGCTTGAAATAAAAGGAATTTCCCAGATCGCCTTCCAGCGCATCGCCGAGAAAGCGGCCCCACTGGATCAGAAACGGATCATTCAGCCCGAGTTTTTCCCGCAGGGCTTCCCGCTCCGCGGCCGAAACCGAAATGCCGGTGATCTCCCGAATGGGGTCCCCCACCGACTGCTTGATGGTGAACCCGATCACGCTGATCACCAGCATCACGAAAACGGCCTGAATGACGCGCCGGATAAAAAAGGCGATCATGTCGAAATACCGATATGAAGATTCATTGCGACATTATTCCATGACCAGGTCCCCGAAATAGGGGAAGTTCATGACGTTGACGATTTCATCCGGGTTCTTGATCTTGTCGCTGCCCGCCCAGGAGAGCATCTGCCAGTGCAGGGGCACGAAGGCGGCATCCTCATGAAGAATCCGTTCCACCTGCTTGAGCATGTCGGCCCGCTTGTCCAGATCGGTCTCGCTCTGGGTGGCCAGGGTCAGCTCATCCACCTTGGGGTTGCAGTAGTTGCCGCTGTTGTACTGCCCGTAGCCGGTTTCCTTGTTGGGGCACATGTAGAGGAATTCATAAAAATTGGCCGAATCTTCGGTGTCCGAGTGCCAGCCGATCATCTGAATGTCGGCCACCTGGGCGTCGAATTCATCCCAGTACTGAGCCTTGGGCATGGTCTTAAGCTCCACCTTGATGTTGATCTTGGAGAGCATGGAGGCCGCCGCCTGGGCGATCTTGTCATCGTTGACGTACCGGTTGTTGGGGGCGATCATGGAGACGGTGAAGCCGTCTTCGTAACCGGCCTCTTTCATCAGCTGCTTGGCTTTTTCGAGATCGTACCGGGGAGACAGTTCGGGTACATGGCCGTCATATCCCTCGGGTGAATTCTGGGCGGCGGTGGTGGCCCGTTCCCTCATGATTTTGGCGACGATGCCCGGGTTGTTGACCGCATGCACGATGGCCTGCCGGACCTTGGGATTTTTGAACTCTTCCCGCCGTTTCTGGTTCAGCTGAAAGGTGATGATCCGAGAGCCCGGCATGGTGATCAGCTGCACGTCGTCGGTCTTTTCGATTCGGTCGAAATCCTGGGGCGGCACCGGCATGATGAAGTCGACGTCACCGGCCAGCAGAGCGGCCACGCGGGTGGCGTCTTCACTGATGGGGGTCAGGATGATGGTGTCGACGTTTCCGGAATCCTTGTCCCAGTACTCGGGGAATGCCTTCAGAACCCACTTTTGCCCCTGATCCCGGGATTCCACCATGTATTTTCCGGTGCCGGATTCATTCTCGTTGGCGAAGGAGTGCTCGGTCTTGATGATGGCGTCTTTGGGACGGCCCTTTTCGTCGGTTCCGGTGTAGAACTCGGAATCCATCGGAAAGATGTAGGTGGCCAGGTTGAGGGTCAGGCCGTAGGGTTTCTTGGTCTTGATGTCGATGGTGTAGTCGTCGATGACCTCGGGTTCGGCGAAGGGTTCGAACAGGCCTTTATAATCCTGGCTTTTTTTAAGCCGGGCAAGGGTCCAGGCCACGTCCTTGGCGGTGAAGGGATTGCCGGAGTGGAACTTCACGTCTTTTCGCAGATGAAACCGAAGGGTGGTCGGATCGATCCGTTCCCACTTGGTGGCCAAGCGCGGTTCGAATTCCATGTCTTTGGTCCACCGAATCAGCGGATCGAAAACCATGTGGGAATACTGGAGCATGCCGCCGGACAGCTGCACATGCGGGTCGAGGGAAACCGGGTCTGCGTCCATGGCCAGCCGAAGGGTCTTGGCCCCGGCGGTGGCACCCATGCAGAGGATAAAGGTGACAGCCAGAAACAAAATCAATCGTTTTTTCATTCTTTCCCCTTTCTCTGAGATAAATAGTTGAAATGATCAACAAAGCCGCTATACCCCCTCTCCTGTGGGCTTTTCACCCGGGGGTAAGACGCGGCAGAACAAAATTGGATGGTAACGGTTTGGCAATGAGACCTATGCCCATTGTCAAACTATTAAGTATTAGTCAGTTTTGGGTTTCGAGTCAAGGGGGAAAAATGGGCTTGCAAATGGCACACGCAGGATTGAGAGGCTGGTGGCTATACGGCTATATCAATCCCAGTTCTTGCTGAATTTTCTTGGTAATCGACTGCCGTACATTCCAGAAACCCTCCCAGGGATCGCTTTTCAGAGATGAGAGACGATTGGGAAGGTTTTCAATCGTGTAGGCGTCGGCTTTGAGGCTCGGGGTAAGTTCATCCCAGCGGATGGGGGCGGAAACCGGCGCACCGGTTCTCGATCGGGTCGAGTATGCGGCCACGCTGGTGGCGCCGCGGCTGTTCCTCAGATAATCGATAAAGACCTTGCCCTTTCGCTTCTGCTTGCTCATGGTGGCCACGTAATGGTCGGGGTCATCTTTGGCGATTTCTTTGGCTAGGAGCTGGGCGAACGCCTTGACCTCATCCCAGTCGGACCGCCGGGTCAGGGGCAGGACCACATGCAGCCCCTTTCCCCCGCTGGTTTTGACAAAGGATTGCAGCCCCAGGCTGTCCAGCCGGTCGCCCACGGTTCGGGCCGCTTCCACCACCCGGTCCCAGGAGACCTCCGGCGAGGGGTCGAGGTCGAAGATGACCTGATCCGGCCGTTCGATCCGGTCGATGCGGCATCCCCAGGGGTGGAACTCCAAGGCCCCGAGCTGC
>JBEPWQ010000165.1:0-7875 GCA_041642315.1 Desulfobacteraceae bacterium
GGAGAAGATCCGGCAGCGGACGGATGCGGTTCGCAGATCCCGTGAAGAGATCCGCCGGCTCTCCCATCTATCCTCCACGGCCGAAGAGCGGGAACGGCGGCGCATCGCAGAGGGGCTTCATGACGATCTCCAGCAGCTACTGGCGGCGTGCACTTTTTCTCTCCAGAGCATGGGTCTGGAAGGGGACAGAGCCGAAATCCAAAGACGGATCCACAAGATCGCCGAATGGTGCGGCAAGGCGCTTGAAGCCACCCGCACTTTGATTTTCGATCTGAGCCCCGCCGTGCTCTATGAAGTCGGGCTGGAGGCCGCGGTGAGCCATCTGACCGACCAGATAAAGGAACGGTTCGATTTTGATGTGTACTTGATTACAGAAGGGACCATCGATCCCTTACCCGAAGACCTGCGTGTTTTTTTATACTCTGCCATTCGAGAACTGGTCCTGAATGTCTTCCATCATGCCGACGTCAATGAAGCCCGTGTGTGGTTGTCCCGGGAAGAGAACCGAATCCGGGTGCAGGTAACCGACCATGGGAGAGGGTTCAAACCGGCGGAAGTGGAGGAGATGCGAAAAAAGAGGGACGGCCCCGCCCGGCTGGGGCTGGTCACCCTGGAAGAGCGCCTTGTCTCTTATGGCGGGCGTCTCGATCTCACCGCCGCCCCCGGTGAAGGGGCAAACATTCGAATTGCCGTGCCGGTCCAAAACGGATATACGGATCCTGCCAAGCCCGAGATCTCGGCGTAATTTGTATTTCGATTGCCGCCGAAATTTCAACCAAGCCCCTGAAAGACATCAAAGGCGTCTCAAATGAAGATGGAAACAGAGAATAGACGACTGCGGGTGCTCATTGTGGACGACCATTCGGTGTTGCGCGACAGCCTTCGTATGATCTTGGAGGATCTTCCGGGTATCCTCGTTGTCGATGAAGCGGAAGCCGGGGCCGCGGCCATCGAGGCGTGCCGGTCAAACCCATAGGATGTTATTTTGCTCGACATTCGCCTGCCCGATATGTCGGGACCGGAGGTCGCACAGGCGCTCCGGGTACGCGGGATCAAAGCCAAGATCATTGGCCTGTCCATGCGTGATGAGGAGGGGGTCCGGCGGCAGATGCTCAATGCAGGTGCCGACGCCTTTGTCAGCAAGGCGGCAGGTGCGGAACGGTTGATCGAAGCCATTCGGTCGTGTAGACGGTGAAGGGAACATCGACCGGATTTGTGTCCACCGGATTTGCCCGAAAGCGGAAAAAGCCTTTTTCACGGTCGGTCAGAGAGGTCGGCGTCCTGCTTCCACAGGGGAGCTGCTCAAAGTGATCTACGGGATGACTGCCAAACGTTTGTCAGAGATATGCTCCGCTGAAAGCCCATAGAGATCATGCCCACCCTCTTTATCGTGTCTTGCCCGCAAGCAAGAAATCCCCACCACGATGATGAGGACTTCCCGCTATTAAGACGAGGGAGAGTGAAAGCTTGATTGCGAATTTAGACGATGCAAAACCGGAATCGTTTACCTGAAGAAGGAGAACAGAATCTCTATTGCCTCGAATGCACCTCTGAAACCACCTTTGCAAATTCTGACATGGCATGTAATCTCATAAATTTCAAGAAATTTAGTTTTAGAGTAAACACTGAATCACGAGCTACAAGACTTACAGGAGCAAAGCGATGGAGTTGATCGGCAATACCATTATGTCTGAATTTTCGGATCTTAACGATTTGGGTGAGTTCATCGTTGTTGTCATTCGATTGCTGCTCGCTGCCCTTCTGGGTGGCCTGCTCGGGCTCGAACGAGAACAGCGCGGCAAGGCCGCTGGAATACGTACCCATATGTTGGTTTGCATGGGCGCTGCTCTGTTTATATTTATTCCACAGCAAGCGGGTATTTCGGATTCGGAGATGAGTCGAGTCATTCACGGGGTGATTGCCGGCATCGGCTTTCTGTGTGCCGGATCCATCATCACCGGCAAGGATGACAAAGGTGCTACAGGGCTTACCACGGCGGCTGGTATTTGGTTTACGGCAGCCATAGGGATAGCCGTTGGTCTGGGGCGCGAGCAGACTGCGGTGTTGTGTACGGTTCTGGCCTGGGTGGTACTTTATGTGGTGCCTTTCTTTTCGCGCTCAATCCACAAGAAAATCCCATGATGCTGGACACCCAAACATTCAATTGTTTTCAGAACATCGGCATAACACCTAACCGGGCCATTGAATGCGTTCCCTGCGGTTACCGGACGCTCACAAGCTCGCGCCGTTCATGGCTTCGTTATAACCAAAAAAGATGGCCAACTCAAAACTCACAACTGAATCAGGAATTTTAAATTTGGAGGATAAATTCATACCCGTCAGATTGATTAAGGACGTATTAGAGAAATACAACCGTATATCGGCATTTGAAGAAAAATCAGATTTCATAAAATGCCGAATATTTAGAATTGGAAGAATATTTGGTGGTCCCTGGCCTGGTCCATACCCAATCGATCATCACTTTGGGCAGGCCGGTTTCTCTATCACTTTGAAAAGATAAAGTTCTCTTGCCGCCCTGATACGCAATGAATCGGTGAACAGCGAGCGCACGCAATTCATCGAAAACAACTTTCCAGATCCTCCCAGAAATCTTCCACTCACCGATACCGGTCTTCAACCCCCATTCCATCGCTTTCAGGATGATATGTCTTTTTTTGCATTTCGGGCACAGCGTGATATCTGTGCCGGTCAGCCGAAGCGTGATTTCCCGGACCGATTCCGGACCGGCTTCTTCGTAGACGCCCTCGGGATGGATGAGGTCTCACTGCCGTCCATCCGATCAACCCGGGCTGACATTCTGATTCACACTGAAAAAATTATCAGGGTCGTATTTCGCTTTCACTTTCGACAGCCGCTTATAATTTGTACCGTACGCACCCTGAATCCGATCTTCATCTTCACTGATGAAATTGACGTATACACCCCCGGTAGCGAAGGGCTCTGTGACTTTATAGAACTCACGTGCCCACGCGATACATACATTGTCCTGATCAGATGTGTTCCAGCGAGTATGTACATTCATGATGAACTCTACATCGCGGTGCGGATAAGCGGTGGCATCAGGTGCAACCCGATTGGTCGCGCCCCCCATTTGCGCAACGAAAATTTCTGACTGCGAGCTGGGAAGTCTGTAACCATAGTCGACCAATATGTCGATCAATCCGTCGCTCAGTTCGGTGAAGTTGTGAGACTTCCAGTAATTACGTGCGCCGGGCGTCAGCAGCGGATCGAAAGCCTGCTGAAATCCGGCAAAGGGGTGTGGTCCGAATCCATCAGCAATGGGTTGCCCCAGTTTTCGCAAAGAGGAAAGTGCCTTTTCTCCCGCATCCAAAGGGCCGTTGTATAGTGCGGCCAGAATCAACACTCTGGTCCCGTGCACCTCTGGGGCGAGAAATGGGAGTGGAGGCGCGTCACGCATTACTGCCCATACAGTCAGCTCTTCGGGACAACTAGCGCAAAATTCGCGGTACTTATGCAACACGGAACTGGCCTGGTCAAAGGGGAAGATAACGGGACCGCACATGACTTCCGGTCCAACGGGGTGCAGCCTGAACTCAAACGAAGTAACGATCCCGAAGTTCCCACTACCCCCGCGGATGGCCCAGAACAAGTCAGCATGGTTATTTTCATCACACCGCAGGCGCTCTCCCTCGGCGGTAACCACCTCGGCGGCGATGAGGTTGTCAGCCGTCAGACCGAGCGAGCGACTGGTCCAACCGAAGCCACCGCCGAGCGTCAGCCCTGCTATACCTGTCGTAGAATTGATCCCTGTGGGCACAGCCAATCCATAGGCCTGGGTCTCGTGATCCATATCGCCGAGCGTAGCCCCGGGACCGGCCACGGCTATCCGTGCGTCAGGATCAACTCGGACCGTGCTCATGGTGCTCAAATCAATCAATAATGCACCATCTTGGAGAGACTTACCTGCAATATTATGACCGGCCCCACGGACCGATATTCGCAGTTGATGCTGCCGGGCAAACCGTATCGCCTGAAGCACGTCGGCCGTTCCGGTACAGCGCACGATGAGACCCGGACGGCGATCAATCATCGCGTTCCATATCTCACGCACCTCATCATAATTGGAGTCGCCGGGCGCAACGATCTGGCCACGGACTCGCCCTCGAAGATCGTCCAGTGTCTGGCTATCGAGGATTACAACTTCGCCACTTAGCGAGTGAACTTGGATTTGTTTCATAATTTTCCTCTATAATCATGCTATATCCTTTTTCGGGATTTATTTTCGGATGAACTCTTCACCAGAGCCGATCATACTGCCCATAATAGACTTTTGGGCAGAAATGGAGACTGGATCCGAGTGAGTTCAGGTCAAATTGTAAGTAGGTATGGCTTTATCTGCTTACAGGAATCGGCTGAGATGCCCGAATGCTGGACTGGAATTCGCAGGCACTCAGACAACATAATCGGAATTAACGGCACCTTTACGAGTTAAACTCGCGTGACACCATGGTCCAAACTTATGAGATTTATTCATTAAAACCAAAAATAAGATCCAAAGGGATAAAGTCAACCCAGGGAAACGAAACCGACTTTCGATTTATTTTTGCTCCACATTGATGGGAGCGCACCGCTTCTGGCAAATCAGAATGTGCTGAGGCCGGACAAAGGGGGAAGGTAGCCGGTGGAGAACCAGGAAAGAACGCAAAGACGGAAATATGAGTTCCAAAAACCTTCGTTTTAAGAACAGGCAAATAAAAAAGGGGGATCAGTGAAGATCGATCAGTGATATTTTCCGTTTTTACTTTGCTGAACGTGATGGAATAAATATCCAATCTCCACAGATTTTTCCGTCTTGAAAATCGAGACCAAAAAGGGTATGGAGATAGTCAAGGGACGCTGACAGGTTCAGATCAGTATCCCATCTCCCCCCGCATTTCAAGCGATTCACCTGCATCCCATTTTTCTTTGCACCATGATCATGGACAGACATGCGCCCGGCCAATCGGTAAAAAGAGGGTTGGATTTCTCCCGGCCCATTTGATTTCCAAAGACACCCGCTTATATTAAGAAGCTCAGGATTCCCGCCCGGATTTGATTCGCCCTGAAAAAATTTGCCGGATGCGCAGGCGGCGGGCCTTCGGTTCCATTCCGAGACTTTCACTAAAAAAAATGAATCAGAGAACGCCATGATCATCGATATGCATAATCACACCACCATTTCCTCGAGCTGCAGTCGGCTCTCACCCGAGGAATTGATCGATACCGCCCGCCGACGGGGGTTGGACGGGATATGTGTTACCGAACACAATGAAATCAGGGGGGCTGATTTCGCGCGGGATATCGTCCGGAGAAACGGATTTCAGGTATTCCGGGGGATCGAAGCCCGAACCGATTTGGGAGACGTACTGGTCTATGGCTACTGCCGGGATATTCCTGAGGGGATTTCCCTGGAAACCCTTTGCCGAACCGTCCATGAAGCCGGCGGGGTCCTGTTTGCGGCCCATCCCTTTCACCTGACCGGCGGCTGGAACCTGTACACGGCCATGCGGAACCGCGGAATGGATCTGGAGACCGACTGGCACCGTCTGGAGGTCCTTCGCCGGCTCGACGGCATCGAGGTCATCAACGGGAACGTCTCCGATGAAAACAACGCACGGGCCAGGGAGCTGGCGGATCGCCTGGAGATCGGCGGCATCGGCGGCAGCGACGCCCATAGCACGGAGCGGGTCGCCCGGGCCGCCACCAGATTTTCAGATCCCGTCCGGTCGGAAGAAGAACTGGTTCGTGCCCTGAAAGCCGGGGCCTACGAGGCGGTCCGCATCGGCGCCTGATACCTTTCGCCATCCAGTTGGGCCTCATCCAACAACGCCCAGATCAGAAACTGGGCATAGGCCTCCCAGGCCCGTTCCCCGTACCCCCCGGCCATGACATAGGCGCTGGGGATCTTCCTTTCCTTGAGAAAGGTGTAGACCAGCTGATCCCGGTCCATCATCTGATCGAGGGAGAGCCGCAGACTCCGCGTGGAGGGCAGTTCATCGTGCTCGTAGGGGTCGGCCCCGGAGACCACCAGGGCCAGATCCGGTGCAGTTCCCTTGGCCAGCCGGTGGAGACCGGCCTCGAGTTTTTCCACGTATCGATCCTCCTCGCCCGCGTCAACGGGGATGTCGATGTCGCTGGGGATAAAGGACGGGTTCAGCCTTCCTTCGCTGTCGTATTCGGCCTCGTCGAGGGGCCAGCCCTTGGCCATGTGGATGCTGAGAGTCTGGATGGTCTCGTCCCCCCGGGTCAGGGCGGCGGTGCCGTCGCCCTTGTGGGCGTCGACATCGATGATCCAGGCGGTGCGGATATGGCCTTCGGCCTGAAGCTTGCGCACCGCGATCACCATGTCGTTGAGGGGGCAGAATCCGTTGCCGTAATCGGCTTGCGCATGGTGCATGCCGCCTCCGAAATAGAAGCAGAACCCCTTTTCAAGGGCCACACGGCCGCACTGGACGGTTCCGGCCACCCGCTCCAGAATTCGGTCGAACAGGGCTGAGAGCGGCAACACCGCGATGTCGGGATCATATCGGTAATACTTGCCGCGGCGGTCGATCAGTTCATAGGTGCGAATGATCTCCCTTTCCAGATCGGGGGAGAAGAGCTTGTTTACGTATCCCGGTGAATGGACCCGCAACAGATCTTCCCGGGAGACCTTGTCTTCGGATCTCGGCAGGTACCACCGGTCGATTCTGGGCCCCAGCACCGGATGGGACCTCAGGGCCTCAAAGGTATTGACCGTTCTGCTGTTTCGAACCGGAATCTTGATGCCGAATTCGAGAAGGTTGAACTTCTGCTGTTCATCATAGATGATCATAGGGCGCGCCTCGCTTCCGTGAGAAGTTGAATAGACCGTTTTCTATTTTGTTTCCGATCCGGTGGAATGTCAATGGCCCGCATCAATCGATACAAAGGCATGAGAAAGGCTCCTGAATATGCCTTGGCTTCTTTGGATTCCTTTCTTTATGACGCTGATGCGTCAGGACTTGCCGGCGGGCTTTTTTGCGAAATTCACCCTCAGAAAAAGAGCGTCCGATCTCAAATTGTATTTGAAGATTTCCCGATTATCCGGTACTATATCGGCCGTACGTTCCAACCCTTGAGAGAATATCATTTCAGCCAAAAAAAATAGGTGAAAAGACCGCACCGTCCAGGAGGATAGCAATGGCCATCAAAAAGCAGTTTCTGAAGACCAAACCGATTTGTAAAGTCACTTTCAAGGTTGCCCCGGATATGGTCGGGCAGGCCGATACGGTTCATCTGGTCGGGGATTTTAACGGCTGGGCAGAGGCGGCCACCCCGATGAAGAAGTTGAAAAACGGCGGCTTTACCGTGACGGTGGACCTGGAGAAGGAAAAGGACTATCGGTTTCGCTATCTGGTCAACGGAAACGAATGGGTCAACGAACCGGAAGCCGACCGGTACGAGGCTTCTCCCTATCCCGGTATCGACAACCCCGTGGTGTCGGTATAGGGAACCGATTGCGAAGGTGCCTTCTAAAACCGCCTATTTTCGCTATTATGAAGAACTGAACGACTTTCTGCCGTTGAACAAGCGGAAGCGGACCTTTTCCTACCGCTTCGACGGAAAACCGGCGGTCAAAGACGCCGTCGAGGCCGAAGGGGTCCCCCACACCGAGGTGGACCTGATCCTGGTGGACGGCCGATCGGTCGATTTCACGTATCACCTTCGAGACGGGGATCGGGTGGGGGTCTATCCGGTGTTTGAAAGTCTCGACATCTCGCCCCTGATCCGCCTTCGCGAAAAGCCGCTTCGCAAGACGCGGTTCATTCTCGACGTTCACCTGGGCAAACTGGCCCGGTCGCTGCGGCTGCTCGGGTTCGATACCGTGTACCG
>JBEPWQ010000166.1:0-7858 GCA_041642315.1 Desulfobacteraceae bacterium
TCGGCGAGGCCGGGTTCAAAGCATGCGCTTCATACTGCCTTCCAATCTAAGGTTAAGAAACATCTCGGGTTCTGTCAAAAAGAATTCCCGAATTTCCGGGGTGTCAACCCACAGCTCGTTTTAGAAAAAAGGCGATCAGCAAAGGAGGGAAGGGGAATCAGGCGGGGATGCCGGCCATCATCAGGCCGATCCGGTCCACCTTTTGGGTATCCGAGGCTTGAAAGACATCCATGATCCGTCCGCCGAACATGACGGCGATGCGGTCCGACAGGGCCAGGGCTTCGGCCAGGTCCCCGGTGACCAGCAGAATGCCGGCCCGTTTGCGGGCTTCCAGAAGATGGCGCCAGACCTCTTCGGTGGCGGCGATATCCAGCCCCTGGGTGGGCTGTTCGGCCACGATCAGTCTGGGATTCCGGGAAAATTCCCTTCCCAAAACCATCTTCTGAAGATTGCCGCCGGAGAGCTGCCGGGCCAGGGCATCCACATTGGACGGCTGCACATTGAAATCCCGAATCAGATCTTGGGCACGGCCTCGCGCCCGTTTCCCCAGCAGCCAGGGGCCCCAGGAAAAATCGGAGCGGGTGGTCAGCAGAAAATTGTCCACCAGATTGAGTCCGGGGCAGGTGGCCAGACTGATCCGCTCTTCGGGAATATAGCTCAGGGTGTCGTCGGACGGAAACCGGGCGAAAAATTCCTTCCAGGGCCGGTTGAGGATTTCCACCTCTCCCCGGCCCGGCGGGGTCAGACCGCAGATGGTCTGCACCAGCGGTTTCTGGCCGTTTCCGGCCACCCCCACCACCCCTAGAATTTCGCCCTGCCGGACCTCCAGATCGATGCTCTGAAGGGTGCCGGTTTCCAGCCCTCGAACGGTGAGCACATGGGGGCCGATCTCGGAAGTCCCTTTGTCCACCTGAAGCACCACTTCCCGGCCCACCATCCGCCGGGCCAGGTCGGCCCGGGAGGTGACGGCGCCGGCCTCCAGGGTGTCCACCACGGTGCCGTTTCGAAGGATGGCGATGTCGTCGGCCACCGACATCACCTCCGGCAGTTTGTGGCTGATGAAGACGATCGCCTTTCCCTGGCGGGCCATCTGCTTCATGGCTTCAAACAGCTGTTCGGTTTCGGTGGGCGTGAGGACCGCCGTCGGTTCGTCGAAAATGAGCACTCGGCTCTGGCGCAGGAGGAGTTTTAAAATTTCCACCCGCTGCTTCTCCCCCATGGAGAGATCGGATACCCGGGCAAGGGGATCGATACCCAACCGGTATCGCCCGGCCAGTTCGGATACCCGTCGGGCCATTTTCCGGGGGCGCAGCCAGAAGCCGCCTTCTTGACCCAGAAAGACGTTTTCAGTAACGGTCATGGCATCCACCAGCATGAAGTGCTGATAGACCATGCCGATGCCTGCCTGAATCGCCTCCCGGGCCGAGGGGAACCGGGTGGCCTCTCCTTCCACCAGGATTTTTCCGGCGTCCGGCTGAAGCCGGCCGGCCAGAATCGACATGAGTGTGCTTTTTCCGGCTCCGTTTTCACCCAAGAGGGCCTTGATTTTACCCGCCTGTATGTCGAGTGTGATATCGCTGTTGGCCCGAACCCGGCCGAAGGACTTGCTGATCGCTTCCAGGCGGATCAACGGTGGCGCGGGAAGATTCATCATCCCGTCCCCCGCAGTCCGGCGATGGGCTGAATGAATTGCGATTCGGTGTCCCAGGGAAAGAGTATCCAGGTGTCCTGGCTGACTTCCGTGACAAAGGTATCCACCAGGGGTTTTCCTTCCGGCTTGGCGTAGATGGTGGCGAAATGGGCCTTGGGGATCATTTCCCGGACCACGGATGCGGTTTTCCCGGTATCCACCAGATCGTCGATGAGCAGCCATCCTTCATCCGCCTCGGCCACCGGTTTGATGATATTGATCTCTCCCTGTTCTCTAAAAGTGTAGCTGGAGATGCAGACGGTGTCCACCAGGTGAATGTCCAATTCCCGGGCGATGATAGCGGCCGGAACCAGCCCCCCGCGGGTGATGGCGATGATCCCTTTCCAGGATTTACGGCCGACCAGCCGCCACGACAAGGCCCTGGCGTCTCTATGAAGCTGTTCCCAGGAAATGGGATAGGTTTTGTCGTATCGGTTTTCGGTTTTCATGGAGTTCCCTCGCTTCACAATTTACACAAAGATAACGCAGGGTTTGAAAAAGAAAAGGTGGCTCATTCAGAAGGCTCCACATTCATCCCCAGAAAGGCCGGGGCCTGATCCCCCCGCCCCCGCCAGGAGGAGAGGACCAGGACGATGATGGTCAACCCGTAGGGGAGCATCAGCAGCAGGGAGGAGGGCAGGTCGGTGCCCAGGGCCTGCAGCCGGAACTGGAAGGCCATCACCCCGCCGAAAAGATAAGCCCCCAGGACCGCCCGCAGCGGATTCCAGAAGGCGAAAATCACCAGGGCCACCGCAATCCATCCCCGGCCGGCGGTCAGCCCCGAGGTCCAGAGATGGGTGTAGGCCAGGGAGAGATAGGCCCCGCCCAGCCCCGCCAGAAATCCGCCGGTCAGGACCCCGGCCCATCGAAACCGGTAAATATTCAGCCCGGCCGCGGCCGCCGCTTCCGGGTGCTCCCCCGCGGCCCGCAGCCCCAGACCCCACCGGGTGTATCGAAAAAAGAGCCACATCATTGGCGGAATCAGGTAGGAGAAATAGATAAGGAAATCATGATGGAAAAAGATTTCCCCCAGAATCGGAATGCGGGAGAGGATCGGCACCGGCATCGGGGAAAAACCGGGGGCGCTCTGGCCGATGAACGGGGTGCCCAGGTAATTGGCCAGCCCGGTGCCCAGAATTGTGAGGGCCAGACCCGAGACCACCTGATTCCCATGGAACCCGATGCAGATCAGCCCGTGCAATCCAGCCAGACCCAGCCCGAAAACCCCGCCCAGGACAAATCCCAAGATCGGACTTCCGGTGAATTTGGCGCCCAGAAATCCGGCCAGGGCACCCACCAGCATGATTCCCTCCACCCCCAGATTGAGAATTCCCGAGCGCTCCGTGAATATTTCGCCCAGGGTGGCGTAGAGGATGGGGGTTCCCGACTGGACGGTCGCTGCCAGCAGGGAAATCAGAATCTCCCAGGTCATGGGCGGGGCCTCAACCGGAGCCGGTATTCGGTAAAAAAACCGCCGGCCAGAACGGTCAAAAGGATCAATCCCTCCATGATCTGGCCGAAGGCGGCGGGCACCTGAAGTTCGAGTTGTAGGTTTTCCACCCCCACCCGAAGCCCGGCCAGCAAAAAGGAGGCCAGGCCGATGTAGAGCGGGTTGAGCCGGGCCAGCCAGGCCACCACGATGGCGGTGTAGCCGTATCCCACCATGATGCTGGGCTGAAGCCGGTTCAGGGTGGCCGAGGCTTCGATGAATCCGGCCCAGCCGGCCAGCGCTCCGCTCAGCACCATTACCAGGATCACCAGCCGTTCATAGGGCAGGCGGGCATACCGGGCCGCCCGAACATTCTCTCCGCTGGCTTTTAATTCATAGCCCAGGAGGGTGAAGCGGAAAAAAATCCAGACCAGAAGACCGCAGATTCCGCAGAGGGCCAGCCCCCAGTTGATGTTGGTATCTCCGATCCGTCCCACAATGGCGCTTTCGGAAAAGGTCGGGGTCATGGGGAATCCGAAGCTGGCGGGGTCTTTCCAGACGCCGTAGACGAGATAATCGAGAAACAGAATGGCGATGTAGTTCATCATCAGGGTGACGATGATTTCATTGGCCCGCATATGGATTTTGAGCAGGGCCGGAATCAGGCCCCAGAATCCGCCGGCCAGGAATGCGGCCAGCGCCATGGCCGGAAGGAGTAAGAGCCAGGATAATTCTGGAAAATAGAGTGCCGCCGCAGTCGCCCCTATCGCGCCCAATGCGAACTGGCCCTCGGCCCCGATATTCCAGATCTGGAGCCGAAAGGCCACGGCCACCCCCAGGGAGCACAGATATATGGGAACCGCCTTGATCAGGCAATCTTCAATGGCCCAGGCGGAGCCGAAGGCCCCCTGAAACAGGATCGCCGTGGCGGTCAGCGGGGGTCTGTCCTGAAGGCCCAGGAGTATTCCGCTGAGAACCAGGGATACCCCCGCGGCCCCCAATACAACAAGACAGGAAGGCCATCCAAGGGGTTCCTGTCTTTTGATCACCCTGATTCTTCCCATTATTTGACGGCCGCTATCCGGGCGGGAACCGTTTTGGAAAGGAGCTGGGCCCCGAAGGGTCCGGCTCCTCTTATTTGGTGGTTCCGATCACGCCTTCGACAAACCAGTCCATGCCCAGCAGTTCGGCATCAGCGGCCGAATTGCCTTCCGGAATTCGAACCTTTCCCTGCTGATCTTTGATCGGTCCGGTAAAGACGGAAAAAGTATCGGCGATGATCTCCGCTTTTTTGTCCAGAACCTTTTCCCTTATATCCACAGGCACCCTGTCGCTGATGGGGCTGATGTCTACGATTCCTTTTTCCAGGCCCCACCAGTAGGATTTGCTCTCCCAGTTTCCGGTTCTCACCTGGTGGACCATTTCCTTGTAGAAAGGGGTCCAGTTCCAGACCGGCGCCACCAGGTGGGCTTCAGGGGCGAACGGGCTCATGTCGGTGTTGTAGCCGATGGAATAGACTTCTCGCTGCTGGGCCGCCTCCTGAGGTCCTGGAGAATCCTGATGCTGGGCGATGACATCGGCACCCACATCCAGAAGGCTTTTGGCGGCCTCTTTTTCGGTAGCCGGATCATACCAGGTCTTGGTCCAGACCACCCGCACCTTGGCCTCGGGGTTGACCGCCTGGGCCCCCAGGGCAAAGGCATTGATGCCCCGAATCACCTCGGGAATGGGAAAAGCGGCCACATACCCCAGGGTGTCGGTTTTTGTCATGGCACCGGCGACTATTCCCGACAGGTACCGGGCCTGATACATGCGACCGAAATAAGTCCCCATATTCGGGGCGGTTTTGAAGCCGGAACAGTGCATGAATGCAATGTCGGGGAATCGCTTGGCCACCTTGAGCATGGGATCCATATAGCCGAAGCTGGTGGCGAAAATGAGATCGAAATCCTTTCGGGCCATATTGAGAATGACCCGCTCCGAATCGGGTCCTTCGGGGACCGATTCCACAAATGCTGTCTCGACCCCTTCCATGCCATCGATGGCCTTTCTTGCCTCATTGTGGGCATACGACCATCCGGCATCCCCGACCGGGGACACATAGATAAAACCCACCTTGATCTCTTTTTTCTCTTCGGCAGCGGCCGGGCTCCATGCCAGTATTCCAGCCATTATTATCAAAAGTATTCGTTTCATATAACCATTCTCCTGTTGAAGGTTCGATGGGGAGCTTCGCTTGAAATTCGCTGGTAACGGGTATGATCATGTGCCGGGAATATAAAAACCGATTCAACCGGCGCAACATTTTTTGTATTTTTTTCCGCTTCCGCATGGACAAGGATCGTTTCGCCCTACCTTGGGGCCCTTTCGAACAAACTGCTCGATTTTCGGAGCCCCGGCATCAAAGAAAAACCATTGCCCGTCTAGTTTTTTGAATTCGGCGATTTCATGATGTTTTCGTTTTTTTCCTTTTTCCATGTAATCGGCCATGAATTCGACGCTTCCTTCGTTATCATCGGGTCCGCCCGCCGTCACATCCAGAACCTGAAGTAGGCGCCACTGGGTGTTTTTGGCCCACTTTTCCACCGTTTTTCGGCTGTCGGCCTCCCGTTTCTCGGGATGGGTGGTGTCGACGATATAATCGACCTCCTGTCTGGCATAGGCGGTATACCGGGAGCGAAGCAGCGCTTCGGCCGTGTCCGCGGTCCGTTCACCCGCAATCAGGGGACCGCAGCAATCACTGTAATTTTTTTCCGATCCGCAAGGGCATGTATCCATATTCTACTCCTGCTGCAATAAAAAGCCGTTGTGTTTGTTGAATATTGTCATTGCCGATTCAAATGATCGGGGATATATCAATATGAGCAGAGAATGTAAAGAGTCGGTGGGGACCGTTCGATATCGCACCTCGGGTGCAGCGCGTCCCATTAAAATGGGTCAAAGGCGGCGGGCGAAATCCCGTTTTTATCAGATTTTGGATAGGTGGAAACCGAGGCTCCGGAAGCCGTGCCCATCGGAACCATGCCCAGCGGCCGCATTTGCGGGGTTCTTTGATCCGCACCGTTCCCGATTCGTAGCGGGCGATCACAAAGAGGGTGGTGTAGGGATGGCTGCCACACCGATTCGGCGGCGGCGGGTTTGTTTAAAAAATTCGGCCGCGGCGTCTCCATGAAGCTGAAAGGCCTGATTCGGCGGGGAAAAGGGAAGCACGATCCTTTCAGTGGTTTCATCGGTTCTATTGAAAGCGGGAAGATCCTCGGAATGCCGGGGCCGGGCCAGGCCGAAGATGAGGAGGGTGTCATCGGGCGCGCTTTGCACCTTGAATTCTTCAATTTCTTCCGGGTTCAGGGGAATTCCGGTTTCCTCCATCACCTCCCGAGCACCGGCCTCTTGCCAGGTCTCCCCGGCGTTGATGAATCCGCCGGGCAGAGCCAGCCGGCCCTTCCGGGGTTCGATGCTTCTGCGGATATAGACCAGTCCTTCATCCACCGGCACCAGAACCACGGCGACCGGAATCGGATTTCGAAAGGATGTTCGGAGGCAGTGTTCGCAGGTTCTCGGCCAGGAACTTCCCCGGGGAAACGGAAAACCGCAATAAGAGCAGTGGCTCCCTTTTTCGAATCCGGTTTCCAAAAATGTCACAGTTTGCGAAACGCTTTTTCCGGTTCCGCACCGGTGATCGACCGCTGCATTCGATCCAGGTATTCATCCGGTTCCCGGTTGCTGGTGAAGATCATAAATAAAGATAGCATGTGGTTTTTTGCTTTACAACTTTATTTTTGGGTGTATGGAGTGGTCCTCAGGCAATTTTCAATGGCAATTGCCTTCTTGACCAACATGCATAAAGAAGATAGGCTCGGAAATTACCAGGTGAAAAGGCGACCGGGCGATCCATCGGACGAAAACGAAATTCCGCTGTTTTGATACTGGTTGTTAATGCCTTAATTCTCAATTATCTACCGGCTCCATTCTTCGCCGAATCGTTGATCTTTAAAAAATCTGCTGCCGTGAATGTTCCGTGAAAAATATGCTACTTGGTCGTTTATGCCTCTGGACGCTTGGCTTTTCCTTGTTGATTCTTCTTTTGAATCTCTCGCCGGCCGTTCCGTCCGAAGGCGTCGAATCGATGCTGCCCGCGGATATCCCGACCCCGTTTTATCCGGGTGAAAAGCTCACCTATGCGCTTCGGTGGGAGTTTATACCTGCCGGCCAAGCGACGCTTGAGGTGTTGCCGGTAACAACGGTCGATGGAGTGCCGTCTTACCATTTCACCGCAAAGGCCAAATCGAACCGGTTCGTGGATACTTTTTATAAGGTTCGGGACCACGTGGAAGGGTTTGTCGATCTCGGCATGGATCACAGCCTGTTGTACAAGAAAAAACAGCGGGAAGGAAGCCATAAGCGGGATATTGTGGTCCGCTTCGACTGGAAAAACCGCACCGCCCAATACATCAACTATAAAAAGGCAAAAGACCCGATTCCGATTCTGCCCGGCACATTCGATCCGATTTCCGCTTTCTATTTTGTACGGCTTTTTGATCTGGAGGAGGGGATGGTGATCGAAAGGCCGATCACCGACGGAAAGAAAAACGTCATCGGGCGAGTGGCGGTGGTGAAGCGGGAAATCATAACGGTAGGCGAAAAGCGGTATGACACCTTTTTATTGAAACCGAAGCTTGAACATGTGCGCGGGGTTTTTGAAAAGAGTGACGATGCCGAAGTACGGCTCTGGGTAACGG
>JBEPWQ010000167.1:0-7840 GCA_041642315.1 Desulfobacteraceae bacterium
CTGAAAATTTTATTCTGATGCCCCCGGCCGATTTTATTATCAAAGACAGCGACATTCTGCTCATGCTGGGCCGCACCGAGGATCTCCGAAAGATCAAAGGGATGGAATAGACCAAACTACTTGTTTAATGAGATAAAAATTAAAATATGATCAAGAAAACATTGCTTGCCGAAGTAAGTGCCCTCTCAGGTGGCTTTATTCTTCGAATAATCAGCTAGATAAAAAAATCTCATGCTGCGACATGTGGGCGATGAAAGATCGATACCATGGGTGATCCCGAGGACTTTCCAAATCGGTTCGGTCTACTTGGCAACGGCGGCCGCTACGATTCCGGAAAGCGCGTTGCGCAATTTTTCAACGGCCGGACAATCTGCGATGCCATGCCGCTGCGCAAGATAGGCCGGCTCGTTGTAGCCAAGCCATACCCGTTTGGAGGCATCTTCCCACACCAGCGCCTTGAGGGGTAGATCGATACCCCGGTCTGGGCTCACTCCATAAGGGGCGTACCACCTTGTGGATTGCCGAAGATCAACAATTCGGGTTTCATCCTCCGGATTGCTGGATAAGTTTCGCTACCAGTCCTGTCCAGCCGGTCTGATGGGAAGCCCCCAACCCGGCACCGTTGTCCCCATGAAAGTACTCGTGAAACAGAAGGTGGTCTCGCCAGTGAGGATCATCCTGAAACATGCGCTGGCCCCCGTGAATGGGACGTTCGCCGTCGCCATTGCGCAGGAACAATTGGATCAGGCGCCGGGACAGGTCGGTGGCCACTTCCCCAAGATTCATCATGCGCCCTGATCCGGTGGGGCATTCCACTTTCAGATCGTCTCCGCAATAGTGATGGAATTTCTGCAGCGATTCGATCAACAGATAGTTGATCGGAAACCAGATCGGACCGCGCCAGTTGGAATTGCCGCCGAACAGTCCGCTTTCGGACTCGGCCGGCTGGTAGTTTATGGTGTGTGCCCGGCCGTCCACGTAGAAAGTGTAAGGATTGTCTTTGTGGAATTTGGAAACCGAGCGGATACCAAATTCGGACAAGAATGCATCTTCATCCAGCATGGGCTTCAAGGTTTTGATCAGGCGCTCCCGGTTAACAAAGGCCAGAAGCCGGCGGGCATTCTCGCCCTCGGTTTTGACGCAGGCCATGTTGCCGCTGTCCCGCAGATAGATCCGGTTTTCAAAAAACCAGTTCAGACGCCGTTTAAAAACCGGTAGACTGTTGATCGCCTCGGGCTCCAGGGTTTCCACTGCCAGCAGCGGCATCAGCCCCACCAGGGATCGAACCTTCAGCTTCACATAACCGCTGTCGGGCAGGTGCAAGACATCGTAGAAGAACCCGTCCCCTTCGTCCCACATGCTCAGGCCGCCATGGTAATCAGCCGTCATGGTGCGGGCGATCCGCAGGAAGTGCTCGAAGAATTTACTGGCGGTGTTCTGGTATGTCGGATTGTCTTTGGCCAGTTCCAGGGCGATTTTCAGCATGATCAGGCTGTAGAAGCCCATCCATGAAGTTCCGTCGGACTGATCGATATGGCCTCCGGTGGGCAGCGGTGCGCTGCGGTCAAACACGCTGATATTGTCCAGACCTAAAAATCCGCCCTGGAACACATTGTTCCCTTTCAGCGTATAAGTAATAGTCGCCGGCTGCTGGATGTTTTATCTCCACTGCAGCAAGGTCGGATGGGCTTTCGATCTGTTTCAGGTGCGGCTTGCCGACAACGTCGTTCATCGGGCCGTTTTCATAGCCCCAGGACCAGGTATTGCGAAACCAAAGACTGGGCAGTGCCGCGCACCTGGCCATCTCCGGCCCTCGGTTGATCAATGCAACCCTCATCAATATATCCTCCTGGTCCGCTTTGGCGTACTCGACGAAGACATCGAAATACCGGTCCTCATGAAAAACGCCTGTATCCAGAAGCTCATGCTCGAAATCGAAAAATCCACGGCGCCGATTCTCCGAAACCAGATCGGCATAGGGGTATTCGGCCTGGGGATATTTATAGAGCATCTTCATGTAGCTGTGCGTGGGGGTGCAATCGAGGTAGAAGTAATACTCTTTGACATCTTCGCCGTGATTGCCTTCGAAGCCGGTCAGACCGAACATGCGCTCTTTGAGGATCGGATCCTTGCCGTTCCATAGCGCCAGGGCAAAACAGATATACTGATAGCGGTCCGAAATTCCGGCGATGCCGTCTTCACCCCAGCGATACGCCCGACTGCGGGCCTGGTCGTGCGGGAAATAATCCCATGCATTGCCGTCGGCGCTGTAGTCTTCGCGGACCGTACCCCAAGATCTCTCGCTGAGATAGGGGCCCCATTTTTTCCAATTTGCTTTGCGATTTCGGTATTCATCGAGTCGTTGATGTTCGGCAGTCATTTTCATCGGATCCTCTCCATTTGATTCGCATCGATGGCGGCGGTCTCCAAGTCGTTACGTTCAGCAATGGGCCCGGCAAATAACCTTTGGTTCGAATAATGAGCAGACGACGGGTCCGGAGCGCATTAAAGGGGTTTCTGCCGATGACCGGCGCGGCCTTGGCGAGCAGCCGCCGCGATTCGAACACCGTTGGTGACCAGGTCGATATGGGAAAAACCCATTTTGCCGGCCAGAGCGATGATGTCCGGCAGATCTTCCCGAAGGGTGGGTTCACCGCCGCTGATCTGAATGGGAATCGGCATACCGGTGACCGCCAGCAGGTTTCTTAAGTAACCGCCTACCTCTGAAAGCGAGGGATCCCCCGCAGCCGAACCGGTATCGGCGAAACAGACCGGACAGGCCAGATTGCACCGACGGGTGATTTCCACCATGGCCATGACCGGCTTGGGGTGATCCGGCGTAAAATCGCCCGGTAGCCAATTCTCATGCGGCGGGGGGGCCTGAGGATGCGTCATCGTCTTCTTCCCAGGATTATTTCCGATATCCCCGTCCATGACCGCGGGAAAAGCCGTGCCCGGATGGGGGGCCGTATTTGCGATTGAATCCGCGATGGCTTTTGGACCGGTATCCGGAAGGATTTCCCCCCCGATGAGGGCTGTGCTTTCTGCCGTAGTACCCGCGGCTTCCTCCGCGACCGGAGTGTTTGTCGGCATTGGGTCTGTATGCGTGCCCATACCGGCGGAATTGTCTGGCCCGATTCCAGTACTGTTCGGCATACCCGTGGCCACGGCTTTTTCCGGCCCCGTATCCATATCGTTTCTGCCGGTACGGATGCGATCTGTAGCGGCGGGTATGGGAAAATGACCCGCTGAATCGGTATTTCGGAGAATACCCGCGGCCAGAATAGAAGCCTCCTACCGGAAGATATTCCGCGCCGTCCGGTTCATAGGCTTCCAGCGCTTCGTCATCGCCATTGCCATCCTCGTAAAACACCGACGAAGACTGCTCATAATCCGGCTCTTCTATAGCCAGGGCTTTCTCAGTCTCGGCGTCAGGCGCTTGGGCCGGTTCCTCCGCGTCGGCGGTATCGGCATATTCCGACTCCTCTTCCTCCGGCGTCAATCCGTCGGCAGGCGCCGGTGGGTATGCCGCCTCTCCGGTGCTGAGTTCCTCATTCGGCCCGGTCTTCGTCTCAAATTCCGGTGCCGCTGCATCCGTGGCTCTCGGTTCCGGGCACTCCAGAAACAGGGCGGCATTTTCCGTCATGGGACTTTGCGGGACATTGGTGTAGAGAATACTTCCATCCGGATCGGACACGGAATAGATATCTGCGGATGCCGGGGCCGATCCCAAGCCGATGGTCAGAATCATGAAAAAAATATAAAAATAAGGGTGGGTCATCATGAGAGCCTCCTTTATGGTTGAGTAGGTCCGAAAACAGGCCGAAGCAGATTCCCCGGCCTTACAGAATGGTCGGGGAAACTCGAACCACCTGACACAGGAAACCTCATTCATGAAAATAACGGGCCGAGGCGAATCCAGAAAAATATTCTTTGGGCGCTCCCGCCAACCCGAGCAGCACGAGAATGGACACAGATAGGGCCACGGTTTTTCTGGTGTTCATAAAATCTCCTCTGTCCTGCCTCTCCGTGCCGGGCCGGTAGATGTATCCTTCGGCGAGAGATGCCGGATCGGCTGCAAGAGGCCCTGGGCTTATCCGCCGGCGTTTATCATCGTTTCGGCCAAGCCTGAATGGAAGAAAGGCCACCCCGGGGGATTCTCCCGGTCCGGGAAGCTGTTTGAGCGAAAGTGAGTTCTTGCCGGGCCGGGAGAATTCCCCGGGGTGGCCGAAATGGTGATCATGGCCTATCCGCCGGTCCGAAATCCCGGATACAGCAGCATGCCGCCGTCCACATAAATGACGGCGCCCGTGATATAATCCGCCTCATCGGAGGCCAGCCAGACGGCCACCGGAGCGATATCTTCGGTTTCTCCGACCCGGTCGTAGGGAATGAGCGTTCGCATCTTCTCCTCTCCTTCCGCACTCTCCCACGCCTCCCGATTGATGTTCGTTTTGACGGCACCGGGGGAGATGCTGTTTGCACGTATTCTGCGGGGGGCCAGCTCTTGGGCAAGGCTTTTCATGAGCATGTTGACGCCCCCTTTGGAAGCGGCATAATTCGCATGCCCGGCCCAGGGAATCACATCGTGCACCGAACTGATGAAGATGATTTTTCCGGCGGCTTTGGACCGGTCCGCAACCACTCCGCGGCGGCAGAACTCTTTGGCGGCTTCCCGGGCGCACAGAAAACCGCCCGTAAGATTGACGTCAAGGACCTTCTGCCAGTCATCCGTGCTCATTTCCAGAAAACCGGCGTCTTTCTGAATGCCCGCATTGTTCACCAGGATATCGACCGTGCCGAATTCCCGGCATGCGGATCGGAACATTTGGGTGACCTGGTCTTCCCGGCTGATATCCGCTTGAACGGCCAAGGCGCTTCCCCCGTCTTTCTGTATATCCTGCACCATCTGATCGGCCGAGTCTTCATCCGCGATATGGTTGATGACCACCTTTGCACCGGCATCCGCCATCGCCAAGCTGATGGCTTTTCCGATTCCGGAACTTGCTCCGGTAACCAATGCGACCTGATCCTGTAAAATCTTTCTGGATTTCAAAATATCCTCCTGTTCAATGGCTTGAAATTCGCCGGTTATTTTTTTTCATCCTTTTCGCCGCTCTCGCCGGCGCCTTTCGGCGCGCCCTGTTCGATCCAGCGATCAACGGTGTTGATTTTATCCTCCGAAAGGGCCGGCTGCATGAAGGGCATCGCGGGCTCGCTCTGGCCCTTGATTCGAAGAACCAGTTCACTCTCTCCCGGCTTTCCGGGAATGACCACATCCCCGTTTTCACTGCCGGCCATGACGTGCGCATAGGTATCGAGTTGAAGACCCAGCGGTGCGCTGCCGCCTTTGTGGCACATATTGCAATGCTGTTCAAAAATCGGAGAGACATCCGCAAAGGTGACACTTTCTTTCGGCTGCCGGTCTTCGGCTTTCTTTTCTTCAGTCGGAGTCTGCTGACGGCCTGCGCCACCGAACACGATTTCACCGCCGTAGTACCCGATGCCCACCACGTTGAGAAAACACAGGGCGTAGATGGGCAGAACCGCTTTTGTGCCTGCATTCTTTTTCCAGTGCATCAGCAGGGCGATGGAGAGAAGTACGACCAGGACGGCGGCGAGAATGATTTTCATTTTGATCGGAAACATCCAGTTGCCGCCGTGGAAATACTGCCAGTCCATGTAGCCCAGCAGAATGGTCGGGAACACGGCGGTGAACGCCAGGGTAATGGTGTGTCGGGCTGAGATCGCATAATTCGAGCGGTTGAAAAAAACAGCGATGAATCCAAAAATAAAGGCGGCCATGACCCCGCCGATCGGCAGATAGATCAGTGTCGGATGGATCGGGTGCGTATAGCCGAAGCTTTGCAGGAATTGGTAGAAGGCATCCATTCGGTAAATAATCTCCTTTTGAAATTGTCTTAAATATTTCCATCACTCCTTCCTGGAGAAGGGAAATCAGATGATCATCAGGTCTCCCTTTCATTGACTCAAAGTGGTTTATTCCTTCTCGGAGTAAGAGTTTTGATCCTGCTGTTTGTAAAATCCGCCGATGCGACCGACGCGGCGCTCATGAGCAATCGCGCCGTCTTGTCCCCACGGATGACCGCCAAAGCCATGTCTCATCATGGCGATCGACCTGGCCCAGTATTTTTTGTTGTCCCGGGAAGCGAAAAGCTGCATTACCGACTGTGCAATCACCGGAATCGGGACTTCCATGTGCATCGCATCGTTGACCAGCCAATTCACTTCACCGGTGTCTTCGACATAAGCCGGAACGTTTTCCACGCCTCCTTCCTGCCGATACACGTCTTCCATCAGATCGATCAGCCAGGAGCGGATAACCGAGCCGTTTCGCCAGCAATGCAATATATCCGGGACGTTCAATTCATCCCGGTAGCGTTCGAGAAGATCCATGCCTTCGCCGATCGCCTGGAGCATACCGAACTCGATGCCGTTGTGCACCAGCTTTACAAAATGACCCGCCCCCGGCGGACCGGCATGCACGTATCCGCCCTCGACGGCGAGCTCCTTCAAGATCGGTTCAATACGTTCAATGGCTTCTTTTTCCCCTCCGGCCATGAAACAGGCGCCATGCAGAGCGCCGCTGACCCCGCCGCTTGTGCCCAGATCAACAAATCGGATTCCTTTTGCTTTGAGGTTTTCACAGCGTCGAATGGAATCTCCCCAATATGAATTGCCCCCGTCGACGATGATATCCCCTTCCTCCAGGTCCTCGGCAAGATCATGAATGACCGAATCGACCACGGGGCCGGCCGGAACATAGAGGAATACGGCGCGAGGCGGTTCAAGATGCTCGGTGAAGCCGGAGAACTCGTCCGCTCTGATAAGTCCTTTTTGAATGTATTCATCAGGAAGCGATCCTTTGGTCATTCCAACAACCCGCATCCCTTTGCTCAGCGCTTGAAGTCCGAGGTTTCCTCCCATTTTGCCGAGACCGACAATGCCGAATTCTCTTTTTATTTCAGCCATCTATTTTCCTTTCTTTGTTATGCGCGTCTCGAAAACCGAGAGTTTTCGAGACGCGCATAGAGTCGATTCGAATCGCCTCTATTCCGCTGCGGAAAATGCGATCGTGCTGAGCAATGCGTTCTCGGCCTGACGCGAATCGAGCCGAGTATGCTGCACCACGATGGGAACATCCGATTCGATAGTGCTGGCAAAATCGGTATCTTTTGGAATAGCCTCCGGCTTTTCGAGATCGTTGAACCGGATGTGTTTGGTGCGCCGGGCCGGAACAGTTTCCTTATAGGGGCCTGCGGGCTCTCTGTCGGAAAAGAATACGGTTATTTCCACATGTGCATCTTCACCGGAAGCGTTCAGTATGCAGACGGTCTCGTGGCTGATGAATTGCGGCTCCGGCCCGTTGCTCCACCCGGGAATATAGCCTTCGGCAATGGCCCAGCGCTTTCTTCCAATAGGGCTGTTCATAGGAACCTCCTTTTTCGATTTTATTGCCTCATTTCTTTTCTGAAGCGCTCTGTTCCCTTTCAGAAATTTTCTCTTTCAGCGCCCGTCTTGCAATCCGCGTCACCAGCACAGCCACCGCAACGGTCGCCGCCAGTCCGATCCAGAAAAAGATCCGCTGCGCACTTCCGCCTTCCACTCGGCCGGCGGCGATCTGGGCAAGGGAGCGGGCGGCGGAGCCCAGATAGACGTACATCACCGTCCCCGGCAGCATTCCGACCCAGGAGGCGAAAAAATAATGCCAAAAGCGGACCCTGGTGAGGCCGAAGGCGTAGTTCAATAAATTGAAAGGAAAGATGGGGCTCAAGCGGGTGAGAAATACAATTTTGGCGCCTTCATCTCCTACCGCTTC
>JBEPWQ010000168.1:0-7822 GCA_041642315.1 Desulfobacteraceae bacterium
ACCGGTTCTTCCATCTCCTGCGTTTCGGTGATCGGCTTTGGTGGGGGGGGAGTCGTTTCATCCCCGCTCCCGCATCCCATGAAGAAAAAAGAAAAGTAAAGAACGGATACAATGAAGAGGGTCATGATTGTTTTGTTTTTTGATTTATTCATTTTTTCCCTCCTATCTTGTGTGGTGAAAATTAATTAATTTCTCTTTTAATATAATTACGCTTCCCTCCCGGTTAAATACGGTTTTCACCTTATTTGAGAATTTATAGGTGTATTATTCCAGGTCCCATGGGAGTGGCATGGAATAATGCGTTTTATGGGTTCGAATACCCTTTTTACCCCATCCCCACCTTCAATCAAAGGAGTTAAAATTAGGAACTAAAACCTGAATAAATATTCCGCTGAAACGGAAATAAAAATTTAAAAGGGGTTTACAATGAAATGGCTTGCAACAACCGGGAATATACTCCTAACCATGGTGGTGATTTTGGTGCTGATGCTTGGCGCCGGTTATATCGGACTGTCTCTGTACGACTGGAACAAACTCAAACCCAGAATCGCCAACGCCCTGGAAGACGCCACAGGCCGGGAGGTGACGATTCGGGGCGATATCACCCTCGAACTCGATCTCTCGCCGGCCATCGCGGTCAACGATATTTCGGTCCAAAATGCGGAATGGGGGTCCCGGCCGAAAATGATGACCATTCCCCATGCGGAACTGGAAATCGGGCTTCTCTCACTTTTGGATGAACGAACGGAAATCGAAAGAATTCTCATCAAAAAACCGACCATAATCCTTGAAACCCATGAATCCGGAAAATTGAACCTTCAACCCGTCACCAAGACGGAACAACCGGAGCAACCGGATAAGCCTCCAGGTTTTTTCGTGCGCAAAGTACGGATTGAAAACGGAGACTTCACTTTTCGGGATCATGCCAAGAGCAGAACCTTTCAAGGGGACGTGGAGACTTTCGAGGCCCGGGCCGATTCGTTCGGCAGCCCGGTTCGAGTGGATGCTCGGGGGACTTACTCCGGAAGGGATTTTTCCGTCGACGGGAACGTCGGTTCACAGGCGGGTATGCTGACGGACGAGAATGAATGGAGAGTCGACCTGAACACAACGCTTGGCGACGCCCAGACCAAAATCGACGGAATCATCCCGATCAACGAGACGGCCGACACGGGCCGTTTGAACCTGTCTATCGAAGGGGAGAACCTTTCACGGCTGATGGCCTTGTTCGGCGTCTCCGTACCGAACGACGGCACGTTCGAGCTCACCGGGAAAATGGTAAGCGGTTCCGAAGGCAAAAGGTGGCAGGTGAGCGGGACGGGCCGACTCGAAGAAATGAAGTTCAAACTCGACGGCAGCCTTCCGCCGGGGTTTTCCTTGGATGGTGCAAAAGCTGATATTTCGGCGGAAGGGCCGAACCTGTCGAAACTGACGGCTCTCTTCGGCGAGTCCGTGCCGGTTGAAAAAGCGTTCGAAATCACCGGAAAGATCACCCGGGAACCGGACTCCCCGAAATTGGATGTGAGCAGCCAGGCCCGAATCGGAGAAATGGCCTTCGAGCTCGACGGCAGTCTGCCGGATACGGCCTCCCTCGAAGGACTGGAAGCCGAATTGTCGGCGGAAGGGCCGAACCTGTCGAACCTTCTTGCGCTGTTCGGCCGATCGATCGCGATCGACAAGCCCTTCGATATCACCGGGAAAGTCGCGCAGACTCAAAAAGAAAACATTTGGACCGTCGCCGGAAAGGGCGAACTCGACGGAATGGCGTTTGCGGTAGACGGATCGGTTCCCGATTTCACATCCCTGGAAGGATTGAACGCAGAAATATCGGTCGATGGTCCGAACTATTCGAATTTGATGGCGCTTTTCGGGGTGTCTGTCACGGTCGAATCCCCGTTTGATCTGGCCGGTGAATTGAACAACCCCGGTTCGGACCGGCGGCTGAGAGCCCATTTAGAAGGATCGATCGGAGAAATGGCGTTGGCGTTCGAAGGGAGCATCCCGGGCATCACCGAGGTTGCAGGACTGGAAAGCGTGATATCCGTCAAAGGTCCCGATTTGTCGAAGTTCCTGGCGCTTTTCACGGTTTCGACGCCGATGGAAAAGGCGTTCGATATCAGCACGAATTTCAATTACCCGGATGCAATGACGTTTCATTTGGATGAGGCCCGCGCACAGATCGGCGACAGCGATTATACCGGAAGGATACGAATCGAAGCCGATGAAAAGCCGTTTTCGTTTATTGTGGACGGCGCCTCGGAGCATCTCAACCTTGCCGCGGTCATCAACAATTACACACAGGAAGAATCCGGAGATACCGGAACCGATCGTGCGAACGGCGGAAAAAAGCAGCTCATTCCCGATCGCCCCCTGCCGCTGGATATCCTCAAAACGAACAACAGCGAGATTCACTTGAAGGCCGGCACCCTGCTGCTGCCGCGTCTCTCTTTAACCGAATTCCGAATCGATACTACCCTGCAGGGGGGGCATCTGAACGTTGACACCTTACAATCTAGAATCGGCACCGGCACCATCAAGGGCCGAGTGGAGGTGCAATCCGAAGCGAATCCGCCTCTGATAACGGCGGTGCTGAATGCCGACAGTATCCGACTGGACGAAATGGTGCGCGGGATGGATCCGGGCCAACAAATTAAAGGAAACATGAATATCAACCTGGACTTTTCCGGCAGCGGAAAAACGTACGCCGAACTGGCGGCCGATCTTTCCGGAAAAGCCGGAATGAACATGTCGGACGGTAGGCTTTTCAATCAATACCTGGGTCTGCTTGGAGACAACATCTTCTCCGCTCTGATTGACATCCTCAATCCATTTGATAAGAATCGGGAATATGTGGATATCAACTGCATGGTCATCCGGTTCGACATCGAAGACGGTCTGGCCGAGAGCACTGCGCTGATTCTGGATACGCCCGAAGTGGCCATCGTCGGGGACGGAAAAATCAATTTGAAAACCGAAGAGATCAAAATCCCCCTGAACACCATCCCCAAGAAGAATATCGGCATCAAGGATGTCGCCGGGATGAACCTGAGCCTAAGCAAGTTTGTCGACCCGCTGCAAATAGACGGCACCCTGGCAAACCCGAAAGTTCGGGTCGACGTTTCGAGCGCCCTGTTTTCCATAGGCAAAGCCCTCGGCGGGGTCGCGCTTTTTGGCCCCGCCGGAATCGCGGCCACGCTGTTGTCCGGCAGCGCCGGAAAGCAGAATGCGTGTCAGGCGGCTTTGGAGAAAAATCAGCAGCCTGATCAGTAAAAATCGTCCGAGGCCCCGTCAGGCGGCTTGAAAGCGAGCGCCCGCCGGAGCAGTGAACAGGAAAGTGAACAACTGATCAGCTTAAAGAATCTGAGGGTTCGACATAAAAAATCACCATGAACAAGGAATCAGAATCAGATCCGGAAATTGAGGCTTTTCCGCAAACCAAAGCGGACGAGCCGGGCAGCATGAAACAGGGCATCGCCCGAACCAGCCGGCGGCTGTTGAAGAGCAACCGTTTCGAGGGGCGCATCATGACGGGTCTGCTGTTTCTGGGTATTTTCCATACCATCTATTTCGCCCGGGGACTGCTGCTGCCGATCGTCATCGCCCTGCTGCTGTCGGCGCTGCTGCAACCGGCGGTCAGTTTTCTGACCCGGTTTAAGATTCCGATCGCGCTGGCGGCCATCCTGGTGCTTGTTCTTCTGGTTTCCGTTCTCTCCCTCGTGGCTTACCGCATCGCCGCCCCGGCCTCAGAGTGGTTCGACCGTCGTCCCTACCTGGTGAGCCAGCTAGAATACAAACTGCGCGCCTTCAAGAGTTCTCTGGAGGAGGCCAAGGAGACTACCGAGAAACTCGAAAAGCTGACTGAACTGCAAGACGAAGAAGAATTCGGAGAAGAAGAAGTCGTGGTCAAGGGGCCCACCCTTCCGGAACAGATCATGATTCGGGCCAGAGCCATGGGGATCATGCTGGGGATTATTCTGGTGCTGACCTATTTTCTGCTCTCGAGAAGCCGGCCCACCCTCAAACATATGGCGGGGGAGATCGAATACAACCGGCAAGGAAAGAAATGGGCCAAGATCATGGTGCAGGTGCAACGGGAGGTGGCACTATATCTGGTGACCATCGCCATGATAAATGTAACCCTCGGGGCCCTGACCGCCGCCGCCATGGCGCTGCTCAAGATGCCCAACCCGATCCTCTGGGGGGTGGTGGCCATGACCCTCAATTTTGTTCCCTACCTGGGCGCCATGGTGACCACCGTGATCATCGCCACCGTCTCACTGGTGACCTTTACCAATTGGCCCCAGATTCTTCTGCCGCCCCTGGTCTTTCTCTGTTTTACCGCTCTGGAAGGTCAGTTCGTCACCCCCACCATCGTGGGGAAACGGCTTCAGCTCAACCCCATCGCCGTGATCATCTCCCTTTTGTTCTGGGGATGGGTCTGGGGAATCGGCGGCATGCTGATCGCGGTGCCTATCCTGGCCGCCATTAAAATCGTGGTCAAAAGCACCGAGGAATTGAAGGCGTTTCAGGCCCTGATCGGATAAAAAACGAGTCCTTTTTCGGCATTAACGGCGAAATATACGTATTTTTCCCGGGTCATTTACCTGTATCCCCTTATTTCATTCTGATTTCATTTTTGTCACCGTAACAGATGTTTGCTCTCCTCTGAAACGAGGAAGGAATACATCCCCAACAATTTCGGACAGGATGGAGGCGGATATGGCACGTCCGATCTGGAAAGGCGCCATTACCCTCGGACTCATCAACGTGCCGGTTTCCTTGATGCCGGCTGAAAAAAAAACCGACCTCAAGTTTTCGCTGCTGGACAGCCGGGACCGCGCGAAGATCCGCTATCAGCGGGTGAATGAAACCACCGGCGAGGAGGTTCCGTGGGACCGCATCGCCAAAGGATATGAACTCGACGGGGATCAATATGTGCTTCTCACAAAAGAGGATTTTGAAAAAGCGGATGTGGGAACCAGCGACAGCATCGCCATCGAGGATTTTGTCGATCGTGAAAGGATCGGACTGCTCTACTACGACAAACCCTATTATCTAACCCCGGGCAAATCCGGAGAAAAGGGCTATGTGCTGCTTCGGGAGGCCTTGTCCCGCTCCGGCAAGGCGGGTATCGCAAGAATCGTGATTCGGAAAAAAGAACACCTGGCCGCCCTGATTCCGTATGAAAACGCCTTGATCCTGATGATTTTACGCTACCACCAGGAGCTTCGATCTTTGGCCGATTACGACCTTCCCGCCGGCGATCCGAAGGAGTACCGGATTTCGGATAAGGAGATGGAGATGGCGGTGAATCTGGTGGAAAGCATGTCGGTGGAATGGGCCCCGGAAACCTACCACAATGAATATCGGGAAGCCCTTTTGGCCTGGATCAATGAAAAGGCCGAATCCGAAGAGCTCCCCGAAACCCCCTCCAAAAAGGAGGCGCCTTCTAAAAAAGGGGATGTTATCGATATGATGGATTTATTGAAAAAATCGGTGGAACAGACCAAGAAAGAACGGGGGGCTGAAAAGGGAAAGGGCAGGAAAAAAACCACCGGCTCAAAAAAAAGCGGTCAAAAGAAGGCTTCCGGAAGCTGACGGGTGATATCCGACAATGATGGCAAAATCAAAAAACACCACGGGTGATTTGGGCGAATACCGAAAAAAGCGGGATTTTTCGCATACTCCCGAACCGAAAGGCGACAAATCGGAATCGGAGAAGGGGAATCGGTATCTGATCCAAAAACATGCGGCCAGACGGCTTCACTATGATTTTCGGCTGGAACTCGACGGGGTATTGAAAAGCTGGGCGGTGCCCAAAGGACCGAGCCTCGATCCGGGAGAGAAGCGGCTGGCGGTGCATGTGGAAGATCATCCCATTGCATACGGCGACTTCGAAGGGGTCATTCCGGAAAACGAGTACGGGGGCGGCACCGTCATGCTTTGGGACCGCGGGGAATGGGAGCCGATCGGTGATCCCGAAAAGGGCTACGCAAAAGGGGACCTCAAGTTCCGCCTGCACGGAGAAAAGCTCACCGGCGAGTGGGCGCTGATTGAAATGAAGGGCAAGTCGGGACAGGACGGCAAAAACTGGCTGCTGATCAAGAAAAAGGATGATGCGGCACGGCCGCTGAAAGAAGGGGATATCCTGAAAGAAGCCTCTAAAAGCGTGGTTTCCGACAGGTCCATGGAGGAGATCGCCCAAAACCGGGAGCGGGTCTGGTCCGGAAAAGGAGAGGTCGATGCCGAAAAGAAATCCGAAGAAAAGCCCGAGAAAGCATCCTCAAAAAAGAGACCGAAAAAAAAGCGCTCGGGTAGAAATAAATTCTCCGACCTCAGCGACCTGAAGGGCGCCCGCAAGGGAAGCCCGCCCAAATCATTCAAACCCCAGCTGGCCACCCTGGTGGACCACCCGCCGGAGGGCGGCGGCTGGTTCCATGAAATCAAGCTGGACGGCTACCGCATTCTGGCCCTGAAGCAAAAAGACGAGGTCCGAATGATTACCCGAAACGGCAAGGATTGGACCGATAAATTCCAAATGGTGGCCGACGCCTTATCGGCGTTTCCTGCTGAAGAGGCCCTCATCGACGGCGAACTGGTGGCCCTGGATGCCGACGGCCACAGCGATTTTCAGACCCTTCAAAACAGCCTCAAGGGAAAGGCCGACGCCGATCTGGTTTTTTATGTGTTTGATCTGCCTTTCTGCAGCGGATATGACCTGACCGGGTCTCCCTTGAAGGACCGAAAAGCGGTGCTGAAGGAGCGGTTCGAGGTCATGGAGGATACCGAGAATCGAATCCGCTACAGCGACCACATCGAAGGCGATGCCAAAGAGGTCTACCGGCACGCCTGCCGCATGTCACTGGAGGGGGTGATTTCCAAAAAGATCGATGCCGGATATACCCGGAAGCGAAGCCGGAACTGGCTCAAAAGCAAATGCATCGAGCGACAGGAATTCGTTATCGGCGGGTATACCGATCCCTCGGGATCGAGAGTCGGATTCGGGGCTCTGCTGCTGGGCTATTATCTGGACGAAGACCTGATCTATGCCGGCAAGGTGGGCACCGGATTCGATGAAGAGACCTTGAAACAGCTCGGGGAAAAACTCCATTCTCTGGAAGTCGATCGGCCCGCCTTTGTCGATCCCCCCAAAGGGTATGGGGCCAAGGGATCTCACTGGGTGCGTCCGGAATTGGTGGGTGAGGTCGAATTCACCGCCTGGACCCAGGACGGGAATCTGCGCCATCCCTCTTTTCTGGGGCTGAGAAAGGACAAATCCCCTGAAGATATTGTGCGGGAAGAGCCGAAGCCGACCGGCGCCGTTACGGCAGAAAAAGAAGATTCGGGAGTAAACGAGCCTTCCGAAAAGGGGGCCGGAAAAAATTCATCTCGGGAAAGCGCCGTCGCCGGCATCCATTTGTCCAGCCCGGACAAGGTGCTCTACCACCAGCAGGGAACCACCAAAATCGAACTGGCCCGCTACTATGAAAAAATCGCCGACTGGGTGCTTCCCTATCTGGTCGACCGTCCCCTCACCCTGGTGCGCTGCCCCCAGGGGCATCAGAAGGGGTGTTTTTACCAGCGCCACATGTCCGAAGGCCCCCCCGAGGGGGTCGATACGGTTATGATCCAAGAAAAGAAAGGGAAGGGGGCCTATATTTACCTTCGGGACCTGGCCGGATTGATCAGCCTGGTGCAGCTCGGGGCCTTGGAGTTCCACCCCTGGGGATGCCGCATCGACCGGATCGAACGGCCGGATCAGGTCATCTTCGACCTCGACCCCTCGCCGGAGGTCTCCTGGGACCGGGTGGTGGAAGCGGCC
>JBEPWQ010000169.1:0-7818 GCA_041642315.1 Desulfobacteraceae bacterium
TGGCCGAAGAAGTTCCGGTGGTACGTCTGGTAAATGAAATCCTTTCGCAGGCCATTCGGGAGAAAGCCAGCGATGTTCATATCAGTCCGGAAAAAAATTCGATTCAGGTTCGGTTCCGGGTGGACGGTAGACTCCATAATGTTCCTTCACCTCCCAAAAATTTGATACTGCCCATCATCTCTCGAATCAAAATTTTAGCAAACATGGATATCTCCGTCTTACGGGTACCCCAGGACGGCCGGTTCAGTATCAAAATGAACCATAAAGAGATCAATGTCAGGGCTTCGACCATTCCCACCATCTATGGAGAAAACCTGGTGCTTCGGCTTCTGGATACGAGCAGCGGTATTTTTTCACTCGAGGATCTGGGCATGTCCAAAGCGGACCGGGAAAAAGCTGAATCCGCTATGGGAAAGCCCTACGGTATGTTCTTGAGCACCGGGCCCACCGGGAGCGGTAAAACAACCACGCTCTATTCCGTTTTGAAGAAGATAAATCAACCCGACATCAATATCATTACTCTTGAGGATCCGATCGAATACCGAGTCGACAATATTCGACAGACCCAACTGAATCGAAAGGCCGGAATGACATTTGCCAGTGGGATTCGGTCGATACTTCGCCAAGATCCGGATGTGATTATGGTTGGAGAAATTCGGGACTCTGAAACGGCAACCATTGCCGTTCAGGCGGCATTGACGGGGCATCGGGTGCTCAGTACCCTGCACACCAACAATGCCGCCGGGGCGGTAACTCGATTTTTGGACATGGGGATCGCTCCATTTCTTATTTCTTCCGTGTTGCTGATTCTCATCGCGCAGCGCCTGGTCAGGAAAATCTGCCCCTATTGCAAGGTGGCTTTTGATCCCCCTGAGGCGTTGCTGGATTACTGGGGGCTCAACAGGACGGATGATGATCATTTTGTTCAGGCCAGAGGGTGTTTTAATTGCCTGAATACCGGATATAAAGATCGAACGGGGGTTTTCGAGGTGCTGGTGATCGATGAGGCCATTCAAGAGATGATTTTGAAGAATATGTCCGCCCACGATATCACCCGTGAAGCACAAAGAGCGGGAAAGCTGAATACATTAAAGCAGAATGTGGCGCAGAAAGTAAGACTGGGGATCACGACTTTCGAAGAAGCCGGCTCGGTTGTGATGACATAACGGTATGAAAATGTCGAAATACCGGTTTCAGGCATACAACTCCAACGGCAGGTTAATCTCCGGTGAACTGGAGGCCGATTCAGAGGCGGCGGTCAATTCCAGCCTGCTGTCGAAGGGGTTTATCCCTTCCGAGATCAAAAAAAACCGGTCCTTTTTTTTTCTTCCGGCCTGGGAAAAGCTCAAGGGGCGATTCAATCCCATCAAAACCCGGGATCTGATTCTTTTCACAAAGCAGTTTCACACCTTATTCCGGGCCGGGGTTCCCATGACGGAACTTCTGGAGATTATCGAAGAACAAACGGAAAACAGGCGGCTGAAAGAAATCACGGCCGACTTGTCCCGGGAAATTCAAAGCGGGACCGGTCTTTTTGCGGCTTTTAAAAAATATCCCGATGCTTTCTCCCGCCTCTATTGCAGTGTTCTTCAAGCGGGTGAGATCAGCGGATCGCTCTCGGAGGTTCTGGAACGTCTGATTTTTATTATGGAGCATGAAGATCGGATCAGATCCGAGGTGAAAGCCGCACTTCGATACCCGGTGATGGTAGTGACTTTTCTGATGGTGGCTTTCTTTGTTTTATTGATATTTGTAATGCCGAAATTTGTTCGAATCTTTCAGCTGAGAGGAATAGAACTTCCCTTACCCACGCAGATCTGCCTGCTGATGTATCAATATTGGGTAAATTATTGGTATGTTATAATATTCGGAATATTTGGAATTTTTCTCGGATTGAGCGCCTATTTCGGCACCGACAGGGGCCGGTATCAACGAGACCTGCTTTTGTTAAGAATGCCCATTTTCGGATCCTTGCTCTTGAAGTCGACCATGTCCCGGTTTTGCAGTATTTTTTCTATTCTTCAATACAGCGGAGTGCAAGTGCTTGAATCCCTTCGGATCTTATCCGGAACCATGGACAATGCGGTAATATCGAAGCAATTCAAGCAGATAGAGATCGAGATCGAAGCGGGGAACAATATCGCCAATCCCCTGAGATCCGCTAGATTTTTTACACCCATGGTGGTGAATATGGTTGCCGTCGGTGAAAAGGCCGAAAACCTGGATGAAATGCTCAAGGAGGTCGCCCTGCACTATGATTCTGAGATCGAATATGCCATCCGGGAGATTACCGAATCGGTGACACCCTTATTAACCATCGGGCTGACCATGATGGTGGGCTTTTTCGCGCTTGCCATTTTTCTGCCCATGTGGGATATGACCAAAATGGTGTAATGGGATTTTCTTATCTTTTATAATGTTTTCTGATAGGTTGTTTCCTTGAATATGAAAGATTCCAGATATCACATCAGCCTGTACATTATCGTTCCGATTATTTTTGCGGGGTATGCGACACTCTCCTCCATTCTCATCTATCGTCTCGTCCTTTATTGTATCAAGCACGATTTGGCACCGGGACCTCTGGTCATGTGGGGAAGTATCATTGTCTCCACCTTGGGCTTCCTTTGCGGCCTGTTGATCGTCTGGGCAATCTTAAAGCCGTTGAAGGAGTTCATACGGAAAGCCCAAGCGGTCCTGCCGGAAACGGAAGAACCGGGGGGAAAATCGAAAGGGCAAATGGAAGAATGGGAAACCGTCTTCAAACGGGTCACGACAGTCCTCTCCATGGTGGATGCCCGTCAACTATTTCCCGAGATTATTGCGGAAAGCCAGGAAATGAGAGGTGTTCTCAGCCAGATCACGAAAGTCGCTCCTACCGATTCGACGGTTTTGATTCTCGGAGAAAGCGGAACCGGAAAAGAACTGGTGGCTACGAGTATTTTCAAACAAAGCTTACGAAAAGAAAAACCCTTCATTAAATTAAATTGTGTAGCCATAGCGGATGGACTGTGGGAATCCGAGCTGTTCGGACATGAGAAAGGGGCGTTTACAGGAGCGGCATCCTCGAAAATCGGAAAATTTGAATTGGCCCATGGAGGCACTCTTTTCCTGGATGAGATCGGTGATATGCCTTTAAGCACCCAGGCTAAAATTCTGCGGGTGTTGCAGGAGCGAGAGTTCGAGCGCGTGGGTGGGACGCGAACCGTGCGGGTCGATGTCCGATTTATTGCAGCCACCAACAAAAATTTATCAAAAATGGTTGAAGAAGGGGCTTTTCGAGAAGATCTCTATTTTCGTCTGAATGTATTTTGCCTGAATCTACCGCCGCTCAGAGAAAGACGAGCTGATATTCAGGTACTGGCTGAACATTTTTGCAACAAAGCACCCCGGAAAGTCACCCTATCCCCGGTGGCCGTTCAGATGATGATGGAGAATTATGCCTGGCCGGGAAATGTGCGCGAGTTACAAAACATCATTGAGCGATGCGCAGTGATGTGTGAAGACGGGATTATTGAGCCCCGGCATTTACCGGAGAATGTGATCGGATCGGGAAGGATGGTCCATTCTCCCGAATTTGATTCTGTTCCAGCCTCGGTCTCCGATAAAAAGTTTGTCGCTCTTGATGAACAGCTGGCAGGTTTCGAAATAGCGATCATCAAAGAAGCGCTCAGGAAAGCCGAAGGAGTACAAGTGAAAGCGGCAAAACTGCTGGGCATAAAAGAGCGGGCTTTATGGCACCGGATCAAAAAATTCAATATTGATGTAAAATCCATCAAAGAGCGCTCAAACGCGTAAACGGAAAAAGCTGAAAAAAAGAAGTTCATTATACACCCGGTTGGGCTGGAAGACACCGCTTTCACTTCTGGGAACATGTATTCTACAATTTATGGTGGGGATTTCTACAAAAAAATGAGGGAAAATACCGGGTTTGAAGTGGCATTATCTTCAATCGCCGGACCGAAAGCGGTTATGAGTTCATGAATCGGTTCCTGTGACGGCTTCTTTGGAACTCTCAGATTAGGGATATGTTTTATATATCCAGATTAACCTGGGCGCATGATTCCATAAACTCAGCAAACTCCTGTTGATACAGTAAGTTAATTGATTGAGCAAGATGGCAGGTACCGGAATACGGATACCAAATTAATGGAGGATGTGTTGTCGATGAAATTGGCATGTTTTTGGCAATCTGCTTGGTCATGAAATAATTCATTACTGTTGGTTACAGGGGGGAATTCTCGTGGATACAGACCAGATGAGCCGCTTTTTCAGAAACCAGAAAGGGTTTACACTGATCGAGGTGATTGCAGTCTTAATCATTCTGGGCATTTTGGCTGCGGTCGCTGTTCCAAAATACTTTGATATTTCTGAGCAAGCCAAAGAAAAGGCGTTTGCAAGCGCTTTGTCCCAGGGTATGTCTTTGTGTTCGCTCGCCTATGGAAAAGCGGCGTTGGATAAGAGCGGAGAACCGACTGCTCAAGAAGTGTTGAATGCCCTGAAGGGAGTCGACTCGGACAATCGGTCCGATAGCAGCAATTCCGGTGAAGATAAAGATCGGAGCGGCCCATCCATCGAGGGAGATTTTAGTTTTGAGTTTAAATTGAATCGCGGGGGTGCGAGCGGTTCAAGCGGTGAACAACCACCCAGTGGAGAGAGCATCCAGATTACCGCTACGGGTGCGGCGGAAAGTCCCTTTCCGAATGAATCCAGAACCACGTATTGGAAGTTGCCTTAGGGGCCTCACGAAGCCATCTTCACCCTAAATTAGATTACTTTCTCAATTTTTTTGGACATTCTTTCCCTTTATACTTCTCCAAAGCACGTTCAGGGTCCCTCCCCGGGCAGGTGTACGATTCGCTCGATATGGGCAATGACTGATTTGTTCAAATACAGATGCAGGCCGAGGTCTGATGATGGATTTTCCTTTTTTGAGCTTCTCGCTGTTTTGCTGCTGATATCCATCCTTCTTCTTGTCGTCCTGAACAGAAATTTCATTGACAATAAAGATTTGATGGTCGAAACCGATCTGCTGAAATCGAATCTTCGATATATGCAGCAACTCGCCCTCAACCACGATGACGGGTCCATGAGGGTCGATTTTTTGCCTGATAAGTATATGCTTTCCAAAATCGGTTCCCATAATTTTTTGCCTTTTCCGAATGAGGATGGACCAGAGCACATTCTGCATCCGAATATCAGGCTTGCGGTCAAGTCGGGCGGCAAAGCCCTTTTCCATTTGGAATTCGGCGGTTTGGGGGAAATCATTTCCCAAAGCGAAACCGGCGATTTTACAGTCACTCTGACCGACAACCGATCGGGCGCTGCTGAATCCTTTCGCATCATTCAAAATACCGGCTATATACCATGAAGAGGTCTTTTTCCTGTCAGTCCGGTTTTACGCTGTTGGAAGCCATCATTACGCTGATTATTGCCTCATTTCTTGGATCTATGTTGTTTTCCTATTTCGCGGTTGCAAGTCGGGCCGTTGTTCCTGCCGAATCTTTTCAGGATTCCCTTCATTTGCTTCGGGTAATGGAGAATATCACTTCCGATTATCACGCCACCATGGGACGTGAAACTTTTTCCAAATGGGAGCCTCTGAAGGCGTATGCCTCTGATGAAATTGTCACATCCAAAGCCATAAAATTCGGTCATCTTTTTATTTGTGTTTCAGAAGGGGTCAGCGGAGATTCGGAACCGCAGTGGCTGAATACGGATATCAATACCATTGAAGATGGAGGCGTTGTCTGGAAGGAATATAAAGGAGAACTCGATCCGTTCATCTCGAGGGTGACCCGAAATACCGGCAAACATTCAACTGCATCTTCTTATGGAGAGTATCAGATAGCAGAACTCCGGTTTATTCAATTTGAAAATAATATTGAAACTTCCGTCTCGAGGGATGATCCGGAAAATCTGCTGAAACTTACCATTCAGGATGGTCAGGGAAAAACCCTCACTTCCCTGTTCACTACCTCTTACTGAGGATTTTAATTGGGCAAGCCGGTTTCGAATCAGGAGGGATTTACGCTTATAGAAGTGATCGTTTCCCTGGTCATTATGGGGTTCATCGGTGCCGTTGCAGGCATGGGAATCGTTCATGTCGTGGACGGATATGTGCTTGCCAAAGAAAGTTCCGAGACAGTACAAAAAAGCCAGATCGCCATCACCCGGCTGATCAAAGAATTCCACTCACTCACCGAGATCGACGATTCGCCGGGACCATCCAGGTCCGGTCTCACTTATTTTCGAGGCGATCGGATTCATTCGCTGGTCTATACACCGGAAACGGGTAAAATATGGATAGACGACGGCTTGTTATTGGATGATGTGAATTTTTTTTCCCTGACTTTTTATGAGGAATATGATGATCCAAAACGGAACCCCTCCGATCCTTTATCGGGCTTTTCCGAAGATACCCGGTTGGTGGACATCGCTCTGGAGGTGAACGGTCCCGGGTCCACTGTGCATCAATTCGAAACGCGATTGTTCCTGAGAGGATGGGTAGAGGGCCGATGAAATGTCCAGACGAAAGGGGCTCGATTTTAATCGCCTTGATTGTGACTATCACCGTATTGTCTGTCCTTGCAGCCGGGATTCTCTCCTTTTCCGCAAATTCACCCATCCATACCGTCCATATCAGCAATGGAAACCGGGCCCACCATCTCGCTGAATCTGGATTGCGCTATTCAAGACTGGTCAACCTTCCTGAGAACAGCTATCTTACGATGCTGGAAAATCAGGATGGCCTCTTGCAAGTTTTTGAGCATAGCGCCTCTTCCGCCGACCTGCCGACCATACCCACCTCCGGGTTCCGGATCGCTTATGACGATTGCCGAATGAAATCCACCGGCATCATCGGAGAGGGCACTTTGTTTGAGGTCACCAGAACGCTGGAACATTCTTATTCGGCTACGATTCCGTGCTGCTGGCGCTTCAATACCGCTGCAAACCTCCTTTCTCCATGGAAAGACGCCTGCAGCGGAAACCTTGCCGTCCCGAAAGGGGCAAGGTGGACCTGCGAGGGGAAAATCGGCGGCGGGCTCTCATTCGGCAGCGGAGATTATGTCAAAACGGATTTCAAACCGCTCTGCGGAATCGGGAACAACCATTCATTTACTGTGGCTCTCTGGGCCAGACCCGTTTCCGGAACGGATGGAATGGCCTTCGGTGTGGATGACGGAAACAGCCGGTTCGGTCTGGGGGTCTCGAACCATAAATGGATGTGGGCGTATGGGAATCTCGAAGATGCCCCAATACCGGCGGCGTTCGACCAATGGCAGTTTGTTTATTTCTCATATGATTCCTTTACGATGCAGTTGCGGCTTCGGGTTCAGAGTTGTTCAGGGGTTATATATCCGCCCTACCGGATGGAGTATGGAGAGGCAGGGGGGGCGGCGGACTTTCCGGAAGAGGTGAAAAATCTTTTCGTGGGTGCTGAAAACCGAAACGGAAATCCGACAAATTTTTTCAGCGGAATTCTTGATGAAATCGTTTTTTATGACAGGGTGATCGATTTTATGGATTTTGTGGCGATTTGCCTCGAAAGCAGGGCATTCGTGTATTATCCTTTCAATGGAACCGTTTCAAACGAAAGTGTGAATGGAGAGGAATACAATGAAAATATCGTGGGTGCGGAATCGGATTTCGATTCCGACCCCTTCGGCTGTCCCGATAAGGCTTACGCATTGCGCGATGAGGGCGCCATTGTAATCGACCGAGAAAATATCCTTACCGGTTATCCATTTGCAATGAGTGCCTGGTTCAAAGCAGACCCGGCAGCCGGTTCGGACAGGGTGATCATGGGGATAACCGATA
>JBEPWQ010000170.1:0-7801 GCA_041642315.1 Desulfobacteraceae bacterium
CCAAGGCATACTGCCTGCCAGCCGGGAGCTGGGGTTGGAGGAGATGGCGGTCCACGTCAAGGGAATGGAGCCCGCCGGTTACGATCCCCGCTCATTGAAGGGAATGGGGCTGGCGTATGCGGTGTCCGACCGAGGCGCCTGCCATCTTCGGTCCACCTTCTACAAAGCGGAATTATCCGGTTTGATCGCACCGGATGCCATCGAAGGCAAGGCGGCGCTTTTTCTCGATTTCGAGAGCCGCTGCACGCTTTTCGACTGCCTGATCCTGTGCCGGTTTTATCGGGATTTTTATCCCTGGGATGACTTAGGCGAGGTCATCGCACTCACGACCGGACTGTCTCTGGACAAACCCGGCCTTGAGCAAATCGCTTCGCGCGTTATCGACAACACCCGTCGATTCAATCTCCGCGAAGGCCTCTCTGCGGATGACGACCGATTGCCCGGACGTCTCCTGAAGGAAGAACTGAAGGATGGCCGCAAAATAACCGAGGAAGAAATGGATACCCTGGTTCAGGATTATTATCGACTGAGGGGTTGGAATGAAATGGGAATTCCGGATAGCGAGGAGGCAGCATGAAAAAAATCATGATCGGGTATGACGGATCCAATGCCGCAAAGGATGCCCTGGAACTGGCGGTGAAGCATGCAAAGGCGTTTGGCGCCGAGCTTTTCATCATCCGTTCTCTGGTGGGGGGCGCCGGCGAAGGGCCTGAAAAGATCGAAAACGCCAACAGGGATATCGCCTATGCGGAATCCTTCTGCAAGGAGCAGGGCGTCTCGTTTGAAAGCCACCTGCTGGTCCGGGGCTTGAGTCCGGCAGAGGACCTGGTTCAATTTGCCGAAGAGAAGAAAGTCGACGAAATCATCATCGGCGTCAGGCGCCGGTCCAAGGTGGGAAAAATCGTATTCGGGTCCAACGCCCGGGAAGTCATCCTCAACGCCCCCTGCCCGGTGGTCACCGTTAAATAGACGGGCCGGGCACCCCACTCGTACGGAGCGGCGGCCTTCAACGGGCGTTTTCGCGGGAGCCCATCGCCCGGTTTTGAACATCCGGGTCCATGGGCGAAGCCGGCTCCGTGCGGGTCGTCATGAGTTCCCGAACACCCTTCAGCGTGTCCTCGGCCAGCAGGCGCTCGGCATAATGCCGGGCGTCGGCCAGGTCCATATTCAAGATTTGCTCCTGAATCGTGGGAAGAAACTGGGGGTCGACGCTGAGGGTGGGCACGCCGATTCCCAGAAGAAAGGGAATAAACTCGGTTTCATGGGCCATTTCGCCGCAGACGGAGATGTCTTTGCCCGCCTTCAGCGGCGCCTGAACGATACGGGCCAGGGCCCTCAGCACCGAGGGATGGTCGGGCCGATAATAGGCCGCCACTTTTTCATTGCTTCGATCGACGGCCAATGAGTACTGGACAAAATCATTGGTGCCGATGGAGAGAAAATCGGCCTCCCGGGTGAAACCCTCGATGATTTCCACCACCGCCGGAACCTCCACCATCATGCCGATGGCCGGGCCGGGGTGGTGATCCAGGTCGTCCGCCTGTAAAGCGGCGATACAGTCGAGGACCATCTGCCTGGCTTCCCGAAATTCATCCAAAGAAGAGATCAGGGGAAACATGATCCGGACCTTTTCGGCCTCCGCCGCCGCCCGAAGAATGGCCCGAAGCTGCTGTTCGAACAGATTCCGGTGGTGCATGGAAAACCGAATGGAACGCAGCCCCAGATCGGGATTCAGCCCGCCGGCGGCATCGGCGTAGGCCAACACCTTGTCGCCGCCCACATCCAGCGTGCGGATCGTCACCTCCCGCCCGTCCATTTCATCGAACAGGCGTTTGTAGATAAAATACTGCTCCTCTTCCGAAGGAAAGGTGGGCCGGACCAGAAACGGAAATTCGGTCCGGTACAGGCCGATCCCCTCGACATTCAACTCCCGCACCGATTTCAGTTCACTCAACAAATTGACATTGGCCAGCAGCCGTATCCGGGTACCGTCTCGGGTTCGGGATATCGGCCGAAGCTGCCGGGCGGCGACTTCGGCGGTTTTGAGGACCTGGTTCCGGGTGTTAAACCGATCGATCACCTCTTCGGCGGGCTTCACATAGATGTTGCCGATACCGCCGTCCAGGAGCACCGGGGTTCCCTCGGGCAGATCCAGCAGCTCCGGTCGATCGGCGATCACCAGGGGGATTTTCAGGGAACGGGCCAGAATCGATACGTGAGAGGTGATCCCGCCTTTGACCAGGATGATCCCCTTGACCTCTTCGGTAGCCAGCTTCAGAATTTCCGAGGGATACAGCTCCCGGGCGATCACGATCCGGTCGCCGTCCAGGCTTTCTTCGCCGTCTTGTTTATAGAGGTTCTTGAGGATTCGGCCGGCCAGGTCCTCCATGTCGTTGGCCTTTTCGCGAATATAGGCATGGGAACTGGCGGAGAACAGGTGAATATAATGGCGCGCCACCAGCCGGACCGCATCGGGCGGGGTCGCCCCGTTTTCGATATGGTCGACGATTTTGCTGATGAACTTGGGATCCTTCAGGATCATGAAATGGGCGGTGAAGATCAGGGATGCGCTTTCGGGAAGCCGTTCGGACAACCGGGTCTGAAAATCCATCAGCTCGTCGGACGTCCGCCTCAGGGCTTCATGGAAATCATCGACCGTATAGTGCTTGCACAACTGTGAACCGCCCGAAAGAAGGGCGCCGTGGGTTTTTTTAAACTGGGTGACCGGCGCAAACGCATTCCCCCCCGACGCGGTTTTGCCCTGGATGAACCGAAGCGTCTCGGGCGGAGGTGCCGGCGTTTTTCCGGTGGCTTCAAAAAGATCCATCAACAGACGGGCATTTTCTACGGCCCCGGCCAGCTGGGATGCCGCGGCCCGCAGAGCCATGGCATCCATTTCATCAAAATAATCTCCGCTCTCGTGCTGAACCACCAGCACACCGATTTTCTGTGCACCCCGCTGCATGGGGACCGAGAGAAAGGATTCGAACCGTTCCTCATCGGCCTCTTCGAAGTATTTGAAGAGGGGATTACAGCTGGCCGAGGCCTCCCGAAGCGGGCGCTGGTGTTCAAAAGTGGTCCCCACCAGCCCCTCACCGGGCTTCATACGAATCTGCCCCACCGCTTTGGGGTTGAGCCCGACCGTGGCCTGGAGCACCAGGTATCCGGAATTCTCATCAAACAGATAGATCGAACAGACGTCCGCTTTCAGATGCCGGGACACCAGATCTGCGGTCCGTTGGAGAAAACTCGCGATATCCCGGCTGGCGGTCACCAGATCTACCAGATCCCCGATGCCGCAGAGCAGATTGAAGTGGTCACGGTGTTTTCGGGCCATAATCAAACCGACGAAATGCCTTGAATTTGCTGAAAAGAATGCTGGAAAAGTGAATGAACAGCGAAATCTGGATCAATGGTAGGTAAAAACAGACGGGGTGTCAAAGGAAAAGTCGAAAGGGAGGGAATTACAATTTTGAAAAGTTAAAATGCATTTTTGTTTTAAATTGAGATCCAATGTTACAAATTTGTACTCCCTTGTTTTGATTGTCAGATGCGACCAAATTATTATTTCCTTTCATAACAGGTTTTTAAAAATTAAAAACGGTTATGGCACACCTGTTGCTCATCCTACCCTCCAATAGAGCTTAAAACCGATCGATTGTGTAAAAACTTTTTGATAACGCTTTGTGAGGAGGTATATTTCATGAAAAAGACCTGTCTGACCCTGTTTCTCGTATTCATTTGCACTTCCGCCGCCTGGGCACAGGATCCGGCCACCGCTGAAAGCAACAAAACGGCCATCGACCTGGTGCAGACCCATGCCAACTATCTCTGGACCCTGATCGCCGCGGTTCTGGTGTTTTTTATGCAGGCCGGATTCGCCATGGTGGAAAGCGGGTTGACGCGGGCCAAAAACGCGGTGAACATCTTGATGAAAAACCTGATGGATTTTTCCATGGGCTCTCTCTTTTTCTGGGCCATCGGGTTCGGGTTGATGTTCGGCGCCTCCCCGACCGGATGGTTCGGCACCTCGGGATTCTTTCTGAGTGATTTCAGTCCGGACGGAGACCCCTGGGTGCTGGTTTTCTGGATGTTCCAGGTGGTGTTCGCCGCCACCGCCGCCACCATCGTATCCGGCGCCATGGCGGAACGGACCAAATTCGTGGGATACATCGCCTATTCCGCCGTTCTGACCGCGCTCATCTACCCGATATTCGGCAGCTGGGCCTGGGGCAGCCTTTTCAACGGCGAAGGGTGGCTGGAAGGGCTCGGATTCATCGATTTTGCAGGCTCCACGGTGGTTCACTCGGTGGGCGGCTGGGCCGCGCTGGCCGGGGCCATCGTTCTCGGCCCTCGAATGGGCAAATACACCAAAGACGGCGGCATCCGCCCGATTCTGGGCCACAACATGCCCCTGGCGGCGCTGGGTGTGTTCATCCTCTGGATGGGATGGTTCGGATTCAACGCCGGCTCCACCACCACCGCCGACACCTCTATCGCCATGATCGCCGTCAACACCAACCTGGCCGCCGCGGCCGGCGCAATTCTGGCCATGATCACCTCCTGGATCAGATTCGGAAAGCCGGAAGTCGGCATGAGTCTCAACGGGGCCCTGGCCGGCCTGGTGGGCATCACCGCCGGTTGCGCCAATGTCACCCCGTCCAGCGCCATCATCATCGGCGCCGTTGCAGGCGTTATCGTCGTCCTGTCGGTTCTGTTCTTCGATTCCATTAAAATCGATGATCCGGTGGGCGCCGTTTCCGTCCACGGCGTCTGCGGCGCATGGGGCACCCTGGCGGCCGGAATCTTCAATATCGGCGGCACCTCCGGAAAGATCATCGGGGTTCAGCTTCTGGGCATCGCCGCCTGTTTCATCTGGACCTTCGCGGTCGCCTTTGCCATGTTCAAAATCATCGAGGCCACCATCGGCCTGCGGGTCTCCCCCGAAGAGGAACTGGAAGGTCTCGATTACACCGAACACGGCGGCAACGCCTACCCCGATTTCGAGGTGCTCTCTTACGGCGGCAGCGGCTCATCCAGAGGCCCGGGAAAACCCGAAAGTGCCAGAGGCCCGCTCAAGGGACCCAGCCCGGTGGAACAATCCTGACCCCGTATAAGAGTTCCCCGAGCACCATTTTACACTTGTTCTTGTAACACAGCCCTCTGCCATCCCCTTTTCCCAATTCAACCGGGAGAAGGGGATCTTTTATATTCCACTCGGCCGGGATTTCTCCGGCAAACGTGAAGGATCGATAAGGGATGCGGATGGCTTTTCAGCGGACCATCAGAATCGACATGTCTTCGGCCAGAGCGAGCACCTTCTGGGAAATGCTGCCCAGGAAAAACTCTTTGATGCCCGAAAGCCCGCGCCTTCCCATGACGATCAGGTCGTATCCGTTTTGAGCCTCTTTGACGATATCCCGGGCGATGCCTTTTTTCCGGAGCTGGGTCTTGATTTCGACCTTCTTTTCATCGAAACCGGCCTCTTTCAATATCCGGGTGGCCTGGGTCATGGCATCCCGAACCAGCGACTTCTTTTTTTCTTCCATGATGCAGAAGCTGGACTGTTGCGACTTGAAATAGTCTGTCAGCTCGGGGCTGCGCATGTCGCACAAAGAGGCGGTATCCTGAAACACGCTGAACAGGACCACCCGGGTTTCGGCCGGAGTGAACAGTTTTGCCACATGCTCCACGGCACGCATGGCGTTTTCGGAGTCATCAAATGCTATCAGTATTTTTTTCGCCATTCTCACAACCTCCTTGTTTGGGGGTTAAAAACCGCTTCTCCCCATGCAGGCCGAACCCTCGCGGATTGGCCCATGGACCGGAAGACTATCTACTGAGAATAATATTATCGAATCGATTTTACAAGTACCTTTTTGAACCGAATCACCCGCCGACTCCATCGGTCTTTTCCGGAGCGCCGTCTCATTCGGCCTTCTCGAGAAGGCGCCCTGTTGTTCTCGAGACCGATTTCTGGTAATCATTGACTGTCATGGACTGCAATTCTATTCAAAGACGCGCTGTTCGCCGTCGGAAAGCCGGTTGAATGGTGGACGATTCCAACATCGTCCTGATCGGCATGCCGGCCGTAGGCAAAAGCACCGTCGGCGTGCTCCTGGCCAAACGGACCGGTTTCGCCTTTCTGGACACCGACATCCACATTCAGATCCGGGAAGGGCGAAGCCTTCAGCAGATCATTCAGGAAGAAGGCCTCGACCGGTTCAAAACGATCGAAGAACACCATATCTGCTCGCTCAATCGCACATCCCACGTCATCGCCACCGGCGGCAGCGTGGTCTACAGCCCGGCGGCCATGGCCCACCTCAAATCTTCGGGCATCATCGTCTTTCTGGATCTCTCCCTCGCTCCGCTTAAGTCCCGGTTGAAAGATATCGACGGCCGAGGCGTTCTGCGGATGCCCGGCCAGAGCATCGACATGCTCTACCAGGAACGCATTCCGCTCTACCGCCGTCACCAGAATGTCACTATCGCCTGTGACCGGCTCACCCCGGACCAGGTGGTGAAAAAAATCCTTGAATGCCCGCTTTCGATCTGATTTTTTTCCGCCTTTCTACCAAAAATGTATAATTTGATTGCAAAACTGTAACACATCTTTATGATAGGGGGGTGCGGAGGAGAGTCATTCACGCTGCATTTGAAGACACCATCATATGCTGTAAGGAACAATTATGAAAAAAATAGAAGAAATTACCTTGCTTTACGAAATCAGCAAGGCGCTGAGCGAACACCTGGACCTGAAAAAATCGCTCTACAAGGTACTCGGCATTCTCTCCAACTCTCTGAACATGATTCGAGGGACGGTAACCCTGCTTCACCCGCTGCGGGATGAAATCGTCATCGAGGTGGCCCACGGGGTCCCCAAAACCGCCATCGAACGGGTCAAATACAAGCTCGGCGAGGGCATCACCGGCCGGGTCATCGAAACCGGCAAATCGGTGGCCATCCCCAAAATCAGCGAAGAACCGCTGTTTCTGGATCGAACCGACACTAGAAAACTGAAACAGGAACTGTCCTTTCTCTGCGTGCCGATCACCAAGGGCAACCAGGTGATCGGCGCCCTGAGCGTGGACCGGCCCTATGACAAAAGCTATGACCTGAGCACCGGAACGGAAATATTGACGGTGGTGGCCACCATGATCGCCCGCCACGTCATCAATCTGGAGACGATCCATCTGGAAAAGCAGCAACTTCGAGAGGAAAACCAGCGGTTGAAGGGCGAACTGGAAAACAAATACCGGATCAACAACATCGTAGGCAACAGCAACAAGATGCGGGAAGTCTATCAGATGATTTCCCAGGTTTCCAAGAGCAACGCCACCGTCCTGATTCGGGGCGAAAGCGGCACCGGAAAAGAACTAGTGGCCAATTCCATTCATTACAACAGCCGGCGGGCGAAAAATCCCTTCGTCAAGATGAACTGTGCGGCCCTGCCCGCCAACCTGATCGAAAGCGAACTCTTCGGCCACGAAAAAGGGGCTTTCACCGGCGCAATCAAGCAGAAACTGGGCAAATTCGAACTGGCCCACAAAGGGACCATTTTTCTGGACGAAATCGGCTCCATCAGCCTCGACGTTCAGGTCAACCTCCTGCGGGTGCTTCAGGAAAAGGAATTCGAACGGGTCGGGGGCCACAAGACCATCAAAACCGATGTCCGCATCATCGCCGCCACCAACAAGAACCTGGAACAGGCGGTGGAAGACGGCTCCTTCCGGGGCGACCTCTACTACCGGTTGAATGTCTTTCCCATTTACATGCCCCCGCTTCGGGAACGAAAAAC
>JBEPWQ010000171.1:0-7788 GCA_041642315.1 Desulfobacteraceae bacterium
CATTACCGCCCGATAGGCCGAATCATCCAGATAGCTGTTTCCCGACCGGTCTTTGAACCAGACATCGTTGATGTGGCCGTTGGGTGAAATATTGACCACGATCACCGTGGCCAGGTCTCCCCGGGCATCGGCCATATGCTCCGGAAACGCCCAGTTTTTTTCGATTTGATACGTTAACTGGGCCCGATACACATCACTGATGGACCCCGAAGCGCCGACGGCGGCGGGGGCCGCTCCCGCCGAACCGGTTCTTCCGGAAGGTTTGGCGCGGACCGCCGGGGTGGGTTGAGCGCCTTTACGGGCGATCTCCTTGGCGACCTTTTCCCGAACCCGGCTGATGGCATCTTTTATCGATTCGGTTCTGACCTCCTCCGGCTTCACCACCTTTGCCGCCACTTTTTCGGGTTTCCGGGTCTGCGGGCGTTTGGTGAGGATGGGCTCTTCGGGCGCCGGTTCCCGGCGAACCGTTTCCGGTTCCGGAGGAACCCTCTGCTCGGGCGCATCCTCGATCACCACCTGATCCCGGGGTGCGGGCGGGGGAACCGGTTCGGGAACCTCTTTTTCCACGGGTTGGGGCTCCGGCGGTTCAATCTCTTCGACCGGTACCTGGACCTCGGATTCCTCGGCGGTCACCAAAGGGGGTTCGGGAGTGGTTTCGGCCGGTTCTTCCGCCGGCGTCGGCGGTTGAAAGTCTCCGCTTACCGGCTCCTCCTCCGAAGGGAAGGAGACCATGCTGACGTTGATCACAGATTGCGTAAATCGATTCTGATTGGGGGTGTATGTGGACAGAAAAACGAACACCACCACGAATACGCCGTGCAGCGAGATCGAGAACAGAAGTGGCAGAAAGAACAGGCGGGCGCTTCTTTCGGAACCATGAAGCAACGAAACCCCCTCATATGTCCTGTTTTTCATCAAAATGTGGTTTTACCCCTCCTCCGGAGTCTGAACATCGAGCGGCTCGGTCACCATACCCAGCCGTTCCACCCCGGCGCTTTTGATTTCGGACATCACTCGGATGGCCATCCCATAGGGTATCGCCTGATCGGCCCGGAAATAGACCTCCCGGTCGGTGCGGTTCTCCAGGATTTTTACCAGTTTTTCCCGCAGGGAATCAAGAGATACCTGAACCTCATTGATGTATACCTGATCTTCCTTGTTGACGGTAATGATAAGTTGATCAGTTTCCGCGGGAAGCGCTTTTGCCACCGCCTGCGGAAGCGATACATCCACCCCCTGAACCATCATCGGGGCGGCGATCATAAAGATAATCAGCAATGCCAGCATGACATCCACGAATGGTGTTACATTGATGTCCGACATGAGACGATCACTACCGGTTTCAATAGCCATTTTTATCGTCCCCCTCTATTCGGGATAATATCACTTTCGATAATATTAAGAAAATCAGCGGAAAAGCTGTGAAGCTCCGTTTCCATAATCCGGATGCGCTGCATGAAATAATTAAAGAAGATCACCGATGGAATCGCCACAGCCAATCCCGCAGCAGTGGTCACCAAGGCTCCGGAAATTCCCGGCACAACAACCGCAAGGCTCACCGATCCGGTAGTGCCGATGCCGTGAAAGGATTCCATAATCCCCCAGACTGTGCCGAAAAGCCCGATGAAAGGCGTTGTATTTCCGGCGGTTGCCAGAAAGGGGACCATCTGGGCCATACGTGTGACCTCGGTATTGATGGCCCGCCGGAGAGATCTTTGAACATTGTTGATTCCGCTGAACCGATCCTCCAGGCTATAGTTGCCCGTCTGTGCTGTTCCGGGTTCGTTTTGCCGATGCTTTTTCAGTTCCATATAACCGATACTAAAGACCCGAGCCAGTGGGCTGCCGTCCATGTTCTTGGCCTCTTTATACGCTACGGAAAGATCCCGGCTCTCCCAGAAAATCTCGGTAAAGTCATCCGATTCCTTGAAAGCTTTCCTGAGATAGAAAAATTTGATCAGAATAATCGCCCACGACGTCACCGAAAAAAAGAGCAGCAGCAGCAATACGAATTGAACCATAAAGCTGGCGCTGCCGATCATATGGAATATGTCCATCCCTTCAGGACTCATAACCTGCTCCGATCTTTACATTTTCTAATTATTTTCAATTTAAATTTGATAGGCTATACGAACTGAGGTATGGTGTCAAGAAATTTGATGGAGAAAACGCATACGGAATTTTTTTAAATTTATCACAAAAACAATGATTTAGAGACTTTAATTTGTTTAGTTCCACATACATTCTGCATCTGAAATCGGCGTAAAATCACCAGGAAAAGACCATGAAAGAGATTGCAAACCTCTTGTTTGAAGCCAAAATGTTAAAGGAAATCCCCCGATCGGGCTACCATTTCTTAGGCGCCGGCAGCGAATCGATCGCCGAGCATTCATTCATGATCGCCTTTATTGCCTTTGCCATGGCAAAACTACAGCCCGAAGCGGATGGCGGGCGGCTGGTGGCCATGTGCCTGGTCCACGATCTTCCGGAAGCCCGAACCGGCGATCTGAATTATGTTCAGAAAAACTATGTCATTCCCGATGAGGCCAAAGCCGTTGCAGACGCCGTCCGGAATGTCCCGTTCGGCGGAGCGATTGCCGATCTGATCCAAGAGTATAATGATGCCGATACCCTTGAAGCCCGTCTGGCCCATGACGCCGATCAAATCGCCTTTATTTTGGATCTGAAGGCGCTCTCGGACATCGGCCATGAACCACCTCGAAAATGGCTGCCCCCGGTACTAAACCGATTGCGGACCCGCATCGGAAAAGACCTTGCCCGAACGATCATGGAGACCGGCTGGGATGAATGGTGGCTGAAAAATTATATTGACAGACCCGGGGGAAAGCAATAGTAAGTTGAATTTCGATTGATCGTTCGCTCGGAAATCGACGGCGGTTTTTCATTCTAAGATATATGCTTTTTTAATCTTATTTAGCGGAGGAAATGATGAACTGGTTTACCAACACCCTGGGATCTTCCGTGGGGAAAAAGCTGATGATGGCCATCACCGGTTTCGGCTTTATCCTGTTCCTGATCGGACACTTGATTGGAAACCTGACCATTTATGCGGGCAAAGACGCCTTTATTGCCTACGCCGGACACCTGCATTCATTTGAGCCGGTGGTCAGGGCCATGGAAGCGGGGCTGATCTTTTTTGCAGCGGTGCATATTCTGACGGGACTCATTCTGTTTTACCAGAACTTCAAAGCGCGACCCGAGCGGTATACGGTCAACAATCGTGCCGGAGGACGTACCCTCGGATCGGCAACCATGCCCTATACCGGTCTCATCATTTTGGCCTTTGTAATTTTTCACCTCTTCAATTTTACTTTTGTGGATAAAACCGATCGAACCATCTGGGATATCGTCTCGGCGTCCTTTTCCAGCCCGATTTACGTGTTTCTTTACATCGCGTCGGTTTTCATCGTAGCAATTCATGTCAGCCACGGCTTCTGGAGCGCTTTCCAGACCGTCGGCATCAATCATCCCAAGTACATGCCGTCGATTCAGACTCTTGGACTTATTTTCAGCCTGATTGTCGCCATCGGCTTCGGCTTTATCCCTCTATTCGTAGCCACCATCTCATAAGGAGGTTCAGATATGCAGTTGGATGGAAATATTCCCAGTGGTCCTATTCAGGACAAATGGGACAAGCACTGTTTCGATCTCAAACTCGTCAATCCCGCCAACAAACGCAAATACGACATCATCGTCGTGGGAACCGGGCTGGCCGGCGGGTCCGCGGCGGCGACCCTTGCCGAACTAGGCTATAATGTCAAAAACTTCTGCATTCAAGACTCACCCCGTCGGGCCCACAGCATCGCAGCCCAGGGCGGCATCAATGCCGCCAAAAACTATCAGAACGACGGCGACTCCATCTGGCGGCTTTTCTACGACACCGTCAAGGGCGGCGATTTCCGCGCCCGGGAAGCCAATGTCTACCGCCTGGCCCAGATAAGCAACAACATCATCGACCAGTGCGCGGCCCAGGGGGTTCCGTTCGCCCGGGAATACGGTGGGCAACTGGCCAACCGGTCCTTCGGCGGAGCCCAGGTTTCCCGAACCTTTTACGCCCGGGGCCAGACCGGACAGCAGCTTCTGCTGGGCGCTTACCGCTCCTTGTGCCGGCAGATCGGGATGGGGAAGGTGGAAATGTTCCCCCGCCGGGAACTTCTGGACCTAGTCCTTGTCGATGATCAGGCCCGAGGCATCGTGGCCCGGAACCTGATCACCGGTGAGATCGAAAAATTCGCGGCCGACGCGGTGGTTCTGGCCACGGGCGGCTACGGAAATGTATTCTTTCTTTCCACCAACGCCATGAATTCCAATGTTACCGCTGCCTTTCGAGCGTATCGCAAGGGCGCCTTTTTCGCCAACCCCTGCTTCACGCAGATTCATCCCACCTGCATTCCGGTCCACGGCACCTATCAGTCGAAGCTGACCCTGATGAGTGAAAGCCTTCGCAACGACGGCCGGGTCTGGGTGCCTAAAACTCCCGGCGACAAGCGGAACCCCTCGGATATTCCCGAATCGGATCGGGACTATTATCTGGAGCGGAAGTATCCCAGCTTCGGCAACCTGGTCCCCAGAGATGTGGCCTCCCGAAACGCCAAGGAGCAGTGCGACATGGGCAAGGGCGTGGGAGAGACCGGTCTGGCGGTCTACCTCGATTTCGCCGATGCCATTCGGCGGGACGGCCGGGACGTCATTGAGCGAAAATACGGCAACCTTTTTGAAATGTATGAAAAGATCACCGGCGACAATCCGTATGACACGCCCATGATGATCTACCCGGCAGTCCATTACACGATGGGCGGGCTGTGGGTCGACTACAACCTGATGACCACCGTACCGGGACTGTTCGCCCTGGGCGAGGCCAATTTCTCCGACCACGGCGCCAACCGCCTTGGGGCCAGCGCCCTGATGCAGGGGCTGGCCGACGGCTACTTCATCATTCCGTATACCATCGGAGGGTATCTGGCCGGCAATTCCCTCGAAAAGGTTACCACCGACCATCCGGCCTTCCGGGAGTCGGAATCCGAAGTCAAGGAGATGACAAACAAGCTCCTTTCCATCAACGGCAAACGGACGGTGGATGATTTTCATAAGGAACTGGGCCACATCATGTGGGAATATTGCGGCATGGCCCGGAACAACGAAGGCCTTGAAAAAGCCAGAGGCATGATTCAGGAACTTCGGGATGAATTCTGGAAAAACGTCTTGGTGCCGGGGCAGGAAAAAGATGTCAACCAGAGCCTGGAACGGGCCGGACGGGTGGCCGACTTCCTCGAATTCGGCGAGCTGATGATCATCGATGCCCTGAACCGGCAGGAATCCTGCGGCGGCCACTTTAATGAAGCCTATCAGACCGAAGAGAACGAAGCACAGCGAGACGACGAAAACTACAGCTATGTCGCCGCCTGGGAAGCGAAAGGGGTGGGAGAAACGCCGGTCCTGCATAAAGAAGATCTGGAATTCGAGAACGTGAAACTGACACAAAGGAGCTACAAGTGACACAGAATATCAACTTGACACTCAAAGTTTGGCGTCAGAAGGGGGTACAGGACAAGGGCCGGTTTGAAACCTATGAGGTCAATGACATCTCCACGGATATGTCTTTTCTGGAGATGCTGGATGTGCTCAATGAAAAATTGACCCTAGAGGGCAAGGATCCCATTGCTTTCGACAGCGACTGCCGGGAGGGGATCTGCGGTCAGTGCGGTTCGGTGGTCAACGGCCGTCCCCACGGCCATGAAAAAAAGACCACCCTGTGCCAGCTTCATATGCGCCATTTCAATACCGGTGATACCATCGCCATAGAACCCTTCCGGGCCCGTGCCTTCAAAGTTCTGAAAGACCTGATGGTCGACCGAGGGGCCTTGGACAAAATGGTTCAATCGGGTGGATTTGTCTCGGTGAACGCCGGCGGGGCCCCGGACGCCAACGCCATCCCCATATCCGGCGAAATCGCCGAACGAGCCATGGACGCAGCCCAGTGCATCGGGTGCGGCGCCTGCGTGGCGGCCTGCCCCAATGCCTCAGCCATGCTGTTTGTGAGCGCCAACGTCTCACATCTGGCCCTGCTGCCCCAAGGCAAACTGGAAGCGGCCAAACGAGCCCTCAACATGGTCCGCACCATGGACGCCTGCGGCTTCGGCAACTGCTCCAATGAGCGGGAATGCGAAGCCGAGTGCCCGAAGGGAATCTCCATCATCAACATCGCCCGGCTGAACCGGGAATTTTTCAAAGCCGGGTTCTTTTCACACAATAGATAACTTTCTTCTGGGGAACGGTACCGAAGGAAAACTGAGTCGGTCCGCTCCCCTACCCTTCTTATCGGATGTCCTATCCGGCGCCTTATATCATGCATGCATCCCCGAAAGCCCTTTCAGGCCAGCGGGGTAAGGGTAAGGCAGCGAGAATACCTGAAAAAGGCGGGTAATCACATACCGTTTATCCCCACCACTCGGTATCATCGATGGTGGTTTTGAACTCGGGCTCCACCACATCGGGAAGATCCACGTCTTTGGTGGCTTCGACCTCTTTGTGGCTGGGCTGACCCACAAAGACCAGACGGTCTTTGGGGCATTTTTCGCAGGCTTTCATAATATCCAGCGAGCATTCCTTGCTGTATTTTTCGTAGTTGATCGTGGAAAGCCCCTCATCCATCTGGAAGAGGTCCGAGGAGATCCGGGAGCAGGCCTTACACCCGATACACCCGACTTCACAGACCGCCATCACGTCTTTGCCGCTGTCTTTGTTGGAGCAGGTCACGGCCAGAATCTTGGATGCCTTGAAGGGGGTGATGGTAATGATATTGCGAGGGCAGACCTGACCGCAGGCCCCGCACCCGATGCATTTCTCGTAATCCACGGTGGCCAGCCCGTCGATGACATGGATGGCGTCATACTTGCAAGCCCGGGCGCAGTCGCCGAAACCGAGGCAGCCGTAAGTGCAGCCCTGAACCCCGGCCACCAGGTTGGCGGCCCGGCAGGTTCGTTCGCCCCGGTACTCGCTGAGCCCTTTCCGCTCATGGTAGTGGGCCCCGCAGTGGATGATGGGCCGCTGGGGAAGACTCTCCCCCACTTCGATGCCCATGATTTCGGCCACGGCCGTGGCGCAGGCGGTGCCGCCCACCGGGCACTTGTCCGGAGGCGCTCCGTCCACCACCACCGATTCTGCATATTCGCCGCAGCCGACATAGCCGCACCCGCCACAGTTGGCCCCGGGCAGGCATTCATTGATGGCGTCGATGCGCGGATCGACCTCCACGTGAAAGGCCTTGTTGGCCCATCCCAAAATATAGCAGATCACCACCGCCATTCCCAGCAAGGTGGAGGCGGAAAGTCCGATGGTTACCAGATTCATATATATCCTCTCATTGTAAAAAATGATTCAACGCTTACTTCATATCTTCGGGAGAAACCGCCGGCACCGAAGCGATGGTCTGCTCGGGCATCAGAGCGTTTCTCAGGCCGGTGTCCACCCCGGTGAATCCCATAAATCCCAAGGCCAGAATGCCGGCCACGATCAGGGTGATGGCCGCCCCCTGAAAAGGCTTTGGGACGTCGCAGAGATCCAGCTCTTCCCGGATACCCGCCATGATGACGATGGCGATGGTGAAACCGATGCCGCCGCCCACGGCCAGGGTCAGTGCCCGTCCCAGATCCCAGGCGTCTTGAGGATTGTCCACACCGACGATCTTGCTCATGATCACCAGACAGGCGAAGAGAATGGCACAGTTGGTGGTGATCAAGGGCAGAAAAACCCCCAATGCCTTGTACA
>JBEPWQ010000172.1:0-7782 GCA_041642315.1 Desulfobacteraceae bacterium
TTACTTCCGGGACCCTCGCCTACGCCATGGGCGCCGGCAAAGCCATCGTTTCCACCCCCTACTGGTACGCGGCCGAGATGCTGGCCGAAGGCCGGGGCCGACTGGTACCCTTTCACGATCCGGACGCGATGGCCGCGCAGATCATCGATCTGCTGGACAACGATATGGCCCGGGACGCCATGCGCAAAAAGGCCTACATGTTCAGCCGCGGCGCGGTCTGGAAGGAAGTGGCCAACCAATACCTCCGGCTGTTCAAAGAGGTTCAGCGCAACCGGGACGCAAACCCCCGTCCCCGGCACGCCTATGTGGCGCATATCCAGGCCATCACCGCCTTCGAGCTTCCGGAGATCAAGCTCGATCATCTCAAAACGCTGACCGATGACACCGGCATTTTGCAGCACGCCACCCATACCATCCCCGACCGGGATCACGGCTACTGCACCGATGACAACGCCCGGGCCCTGCTGGCGGCGGTCATGGGGCGCAAATACCTGGCCCCCAACGGTTGGGACCTCGACCGTCTCAGCGGTCATTACCTCGGATTCCTGCTCTACGCCTTTGACGGGCAAAGCGGGCGGTTTCGCAACTTCATGACCTATTCGCGGCGGTGGATGGAAGCCGTCGGGTCCGAGGATTCCCACGGCAGGGCGCTGTGGTGCCTCGGCAAGGCGGTGTCGCTGATGGACAACCCCGGCCACCTGGCCATGAGCGCGACGCTGTTCAAAAAAGCGCTTCCTGCCGTTGAAGATTTTGATTCGCCCCGTGCCATCGCTTTCTCCCTGGTGGGCCTGCACGCCTATCAGGAGAAATTTTCCGGCGACAGCGACGCGCGCCGGGTTTGCGAGGCCCTGGCCGAACGGCTTTTCATTCAGTTTCAAACCAATGCGGAAGACGATTGGCCCTGGCTTGAAAATGGGTTGAACTACGCCAACGGCAAGCTGCCCCACGCCTTGCTGTTGTCCGGCCGGGGGTTGCATCGCGACGACATGATCGATCGGGGGCTGACTTCCCTTGCGTGGTTGGTGGCCATCCAGACCGAAGACCGGCACTTTGCGCCCATCGGCAGCAATGGGTGGTTTCCCAAGGACGGCGTCAGGGCCCGTTTCGACCAGCAGCCCATCGAGGCCAACGCCATGGTCGAAGCCTGCGTTGAAGCGTTCCATATCACCCGGGATCACGTCTGGTTCGACAATGCGGTCATGTGCTTCAACTGGTTTCTGGGGCACAATGATCTCAACCTGCCGCTTTACGATCCTGTTACCGGCGGCTGCCGCGACGGCTTGATGGCCGACGGGGTCAACCAGAACGAGGGCGCGGAATCTTCACTGGCATGGCTGCTGTCGCTGATGACACTGCAAAAGCTCTACGCCGACGAAATTATAAATCCGCCCGCCGCCCGGATAACCGCCGAGTAACGGAGCCGCCATGCGAATCGCCATGCTCGCGCCCATCGCCTGGCGCACGCCGCCGCGCCACTACGGCCCCTGGGAAAGCGTGGCCTCTCTTCTGACCGAGGGTCTGGTGGCGCGGGGTTATGACGTCACCTTGTTCGCCACCGCGGATTCGCTGACCGGCGGCGCGCTGCGCGCGGTTTGCCCGAGGGGGTACGAGGAAGACCCTTCCCTCATTCCCAAGGTGTGGGAGTGCCTGCACATCTCGGAACTCTTCGAGAATGGCGACGCCTACGACATTATCCACAATCATTTCGATTATCTGCCGCTGACCTACAGCGGACTGACGAGGACCCCCGTTGTGACCACCATTCACGGCTTCTCCTCGCCCGGCATATTGCCGGTGTACCGGAAATATAACGGCAAAACCTTCTACGTGTCCATCAGTGATGCCGACCGGGCCCCGGAACTGGATTATGTCCAAACCGTTTATCACGGCATCGATCTTTCCCGGTTCGATTTTCAGCCCGATCCGGAAGATTACCTGCTTTTTTTCGGGCGCATGCACCCGGATAAGGGCGCCCGCGAGGCCGTGGAGATCGCCAAAACCTGCGGGAAAAAATTGATTCTGGCGGGGATCATCCAGGACCGGGACTACTTCGACCGATTCGTCGCTCCGCACCTGAAAACCGGCGAGGCCGATTTTGTCGGCAGCGTCGGGCCCGACGAGCGCAACCGGCTGCTCGGCAAGGCCCTTGCGCTGCTTCACCCCATCGCCTTCGAGGAGCCCTTCGGCCTGTCGGTGGTCGAAGCCATGGCCTGCGGCACGCCGGTGATCGCCTTTGACCGGGGCAGCATGCCCGAACTGATCGACGACGGCAAAAACGGGTTCCGGGTCGGCACGGTTCACGCGGCCGTCGAGGCGGTCGGGCGGATTGGAACCATCGACCGCTCCGCCTGCCGGCGCCATGTCGAGCGGCATTTCACGGTCCAGCGCATGGTCGACGATTATCTGAAGGTTTACGAAACGATCGCCGGATTGCGCAAAGCCGGCTCATTGAAAAGACTTGGGGGGAAAAACCATGACCTGTAACGATCCCATCATCAGGCGCTGCAAAAACAACCCGGTGCTCACGCGCCATGACGTGCCGTATCCGGTGGCCACGGCTCACAATGCGGGCGTGGTCCGCCACGAGGGTCGTTACATCATGCTGTTCCGGTCGCATCTGCGCAACGGGCGCTCCATCATCGGCCGGGCCGACAGTGAAGACGGCTTTTCCTTCACGGTTCATCCCCGTCCCTTTCTTTTACCGGCAGCCGACGGGGTTTTCGCCGAATACGAAGCCTTCGGGGTCGAGGATATGAGAATATGCCCGTTCAAAGACGGCTACCTGCTGACCTACAGCGCCTATTCCCGGCACGGGGTGCGCATCGGCCTGGCGCGTACCCGCGATTTTACCACAGTGGAACGTATTGCGCTGATCACCCAGGCCGACCTGCGCAACGCGGTCATTTTTCCGGAAACCTTCGCCGGCCGGTATGCCCGGCTGGACCGGCCCCATTCGGAAATCTCCCCCTGGTCGATCTGGATTTCCTATTCTCCCGATCTGGTCCACTGGGGCGACTCGCGGGTGATCATGAAGCCGGCGGCCTATCACTGGGACGAAATGAAAATCGGTCCCGGCGCGCCGCCGTTCAAAACCGAAAAGGGATGGCTGCACATCTACCACGGCGTGTTCAAGACCATGTCCGGGAGCGTGTATCGCCTCGGCGCGGCCCTGCACGCCCTCAATGATCCGGCCGAAATCCTCGGGGTTTCCGACCAGTGGATTCTGCAACCCGAGGACCCCTGGGAAATCAGCGGCTATGTGCCCAATGTGGTTTTCACCTGCGGCGCGGTTCCCGAAGCCGACGGCACGGTCAAGATCTACTGGGGCGGCGCGGACACCGTTATGTGCGCCGGCACGGCCGTCATAGAGGAATTGGTGGAACTCTGCATCGCCGATCCCCGGCCGCCGTTGTAGAAACCCCACTCCCTCCGACTTCCGAGTCGGAAAACGTTGATCGACATCAAGGACAACCGGATATGCGTTTACAAAAACGGCCGAAACTTAAAGTCATCCGAAAAGCGATCAAGATCGTGGGCGACACCTCCCGGGTGATCACGCGGCCTCATTTTCCAGACGAGAAACATCGAATTACCAGAATCATCCACCGTATACTGGAGATGCCGGCCCCGGCGGCCGACCGCTTGATGGCGCGGATAACGGCCGACTTCGCCGGCAGGCATAAAGACATCGAAGAGGTTTTCGAGCGGCGCCTGGCCGAGGTGAAGGCCTATCTGCCGCCGAAGACGAGGCTCAGCAAGGTGCAAAAATCCCTTATCGGCGCATACTTCACACAAGAATATTCGATCGAATCGGCCGCCCTTTTCAATCCTTCCATGGTCGCCCATCCGGACCAGCGCAATCTGGGAAAGGGCAGCCTGCGGTTTATCATGAGCCTGCGGGCCACCGGCGAGGGGCATATCTCTTCAATCGTCTTTCGCGCCGGAGTCCTTGACCGGCGCAACCGGATTCTTTTCGACCCGGTCAGCGAGTTCGTGGAAACCCCGGATCTGCGGTTGGACCCGGTCTACAAGGGCAATCCGTTCCGGTGCAAACTGGACGAAATGGGGGCCGCCGATGAAATCAGCGCCCACATTCTCGACCGGCTGCCGGAGGATTTCACCCACAACGCATTGTTGGAACAGATGGGCCTGCTTCGCGCGGCCCCGCGCTATGACGAAGCGCGCCAGAACCGGACGTTCGAGATCATGTGCTGGCTGGCCGACTCCAATTACGAGGTGAGCTTTCGCGCAGATCACCGCATATCCGAGCGGGTGATCTTTCCGGTTTCGAAAAACGAAAGCCGGGGCATCGAGGACGCCCGGTTCGTGGCCTTTTTCGACGACCGGGGCGAGGTCACCTATTATGCCACCTATACCGCCTACAACGGCAGGACGATTCTCCCGCAGTTGATCGAAACCAAGGATTTTATCACCTTCAATGTTCTCACCCTGAACGGCAAGGCCGTCAAAAACAAGGGCATGGCGCTGTTTCCGCGCAAAATCGGCGGCCGCTACGTCATGCTTTCGCGCCAGGACGGCGAAAACAACCGGATCATGTTTTCGGACAATATCCATTTTTGGCAAAATTCCGAAATAATCCAGACGCCGGAACACCCATGGGAGTTTATCCAGATCGGCAACTGCGGTTCTCCCCTGGAAACGGACCAGGGCTGGCTCGTACTCACCCATGGCGTCGGGCCGATGCGCCAGTACTGCATCGGCGCCGTCCTCCTGGACCTTGAAAACCCCGCCAGGGTCATCGCCCGCCTGGAAGAGCCGCTGCTGTCGCCCCATGCCGGCGAACGCGAAGGCTATGTTCCCAATGTCGTCTATTCCTGCGGTGCGCTCATTCACAACGAAGAATTGGTCATTCCCTACGCCATGTCCGATATCAATGCCGGTATCGCCACCGTTGCAGTCACCGAGTTGCTGAACGGTATGCGCACGACGGCTTAGGAAAAGAATGGCAATTCCGGCACCCGCCGAGGATCCTTTATAAAAACTGACCACCCGGTTCCAGTTTTGCATTTTGAGTTTGACATTTCCCCTCTATATGCTATCCATTTTTATCGCCCGATTAAGAGTAAGGGTACTGAATTTCTGTGATATACAGGCTTCCACATGGACATTCAATGTATCTGATTTGCAGACATGAAAGAAAGGAGCGGCATGGGGAAAAATCCGCAGGCGGCAGAGACATTGCCCAAATCTCCCACCGGGGTCAAAGGCTTTGACGAAATCACCTTGGGAGGGCTGCCCAAGGGTCGGCCGACCCTGGTCACCGGCGGAGCCGGCAGCGGTAAAACCATGTTCGGCATGGAATTTCTGGTTCGGGGTGCTTCTGATTTCGGTGAACCCGGGGTGTTCGTCAGTTTCGAGGAGACGGAAAAGGATCTGACCGCCAATTTTCTGTCGCTCGGCTTCGATCTGAACCGGATGCAGGAGGAAAAACAGATCCTTCTGGATCACGTGCATATCGACCGATCGGAAATCGAGGAAACCGGCGAATACAACCTCGAAGGGCTGTTCGTGCGGCTGGGATACGCCATCGATTCGATCAATGCCAAACGCATGGTGCTGGATACCCTGGAAGCCCTGTTTTCCGGATTCACCAATCAATTCATTCTTCGTTCCGAGATTCGGCGGCTTTTTCTCTGGTTGAAAGAAAGAGGCATTTCAGCGGTCATCACCGCTGAACGCGGGTTTTCGGAAACCGGCCTGACCCGGCACGGGCTGGAAGAGTTCGTTTCCGACTGCGTAATCGTGCTGGATCACCGGGTCAAAGAACAGATCTCCACCCGCCGGCTGCGGGTGGTGAAATATCGGGGGTCTACCCACGGCACCAATGAATACCCGTTTCTGATGGATGAGGGGGGCATTTCCGTGCTGCCGATCACCTCGGTCGGGCTCGATTACGAGGTTTCCTCGGAGCGCATCTCATCCGGCATCCCCCGTCTGGATGCCATGTTCGGGGGGGAGGGGTTCTATCGGGGCAGCAACATTCTGATCTCGGGCACGGCCGGCACCGGAAAGACCAGTTTCGCGGCCCGGTTTGTCCAGGATGCCTGCCGGCACGGTGAAAAATGCCTCTATTATGCATTTGAGGAGTCGAGCAGCCAGATCATTCGCAATATGCGCTCCATCGGGATCGATCTGGATCCGGCCCGGAAACAGGGCCTTTTGCGGTTTCAGACGGTTCGACCCACTTTTTACGGCCTGGAAATGCACCTGACCACCATGCACAAGGAGATTTCGGAATTCAAACCGACGGTGGTGGTGGTCGATCCGATCTCCAACCTGATCACGGTCGGTGATCCGGAAGAGGTGAAAATCGCCCTGATGCGCCTGGTGGATATGCTCAAGCCCAGCATAATCACCTCTTTGTTCACCAGCCTGCTTCAGGGCGGGCACCATCGAATGGAAATGGAGCCGGCCGCTTCCAACTCTATGGTATCCTCCCTGATCGACACCTGGATGCTGCTCAAAGAGATCGAGAGCGGGGGCGAAACCAACCGAATCCTGAATATCATCAAATCCCGGGGAATGGCCCATTCGAACCAGCTTCGCGAATACCTGCTCACCGACAGAGGAATCGAGCTGATCGACGTGTATACGGGGCCTGCCGGGGTGCTGACCGGCACCGCCCGCACGCTTCAGGAGGCACGGGAAAGGGCCGAATCGGAGCGGACCGAGCGGGAGATCGAACGCAAAAAGCGCGAAATGGAACAAATGCGCGCCAAGACCGAGGCCCGCATCACCGAATTGCGCGCCCGAATGGCCGCTGAGCAGGAGGAGATGGAGCGGGTTATTCGGGAGCATGAAGACCGAAAACGGCAGGCTTTACATGACCGCATGCGAATGGCTCACCTGCGCATGGCGGATGAAGGGAAGTGAGAACCGATGCAAGAGCTATCCGGGCCTGAAAACAGCAAAGAATACAATCTGAGACTGTATGTGGCGGGTCAGACCCCCAAATCGCTTCAGGCATTCGCCAATCTGAAACAGATTTGCGAGGAGCACCTTCAGGGGCGGTACCAGATCGAGGTGATCGATCTGGTCGAAAATCCCCAGCTGGCCAAAGGGGATCAGATCCTGGCCATTCCCACCCTGGTGCGCAAGCTTCCGGAACCCCTGCGCAAGATCATCGGCGATCTTTCGAATACCGAGCGGGTGCTGGTGGGGCTGGATCTGTTTCCGAAATCCTTCGATTCCGCATAACTGAGGGGCATTAATTTCATGACTGGAGAAAACGGCATCAAAAGCGCTACGGGTGCATTCGAAAAGGCGCTTAACGAACCAAACGTGTATGTGCTGAAGCTTTTCGTCAGCGGCATGACACCCAGATCCCTGAAGGCGATTCAGAATACCCGGCGCATATGCCGGGATCACCTCGATGGTCGATATGAGCTTGAAGTCATCGACCTTTATCAGCAGCCCGAGCTGGGCAAACGCGAGCAGATCATCGCCGCCCCCACCCTCATCAAAAAATTGCCGGTGCCACTGAGACAGTTCATCGGAGATCTGTCCGATACCGAGAAAATCCTGGTCGGTCTCGACCTGATACCCAAGCCCGCGAAATGAAAAGACGGAGGGCGAATCGCCGAGATGATCTCCACATCGGCGATTTCGGAAACTTCGATACCGCATCGTGTCCGATTTGCAAGGAAAGAGAATGGAAAAAGGAATCGATATAGACACCACCCCCCGGGATGAAATCGCGCATTTGAAAGAAAGGCTTCGCGAAGCCGAAGAACTGATCGATGCGATCCGCAGCGGCCGAAT
>JBEPWQ010000173.1:0-7756 GCA_041642315.1 Desulfobacteraceae bacterium
TCCGCATCATCGCCGCCACCAACAAGAACCTGGAACAGGCGGTGGAAGACGGCTCCTTCCGGGGCGACCTCTACTACCGGTTGAATGTCTTTCCCATTTACATGCCCCCGCTTCGGGAACGAAAAACAGATATTCTGCTGCTGGCCGACCACTTCCTGGAAAAATATGCGACCGAAAACGGGAAGGATATCCGTCGGTTTTCCACCCCCGCCATCGATATGGTGGTGGATTACCACTGGCCGGGGAATGTCCGCGAACTTGAAAACTGCATCGAACGGGCCGTGCTCCTGTGTGAAGAAGGGGTCATACACAGCTATCATCTGCCGCCGACGCTTCAGACCGGAAAAGAATCCAACACCTTGCCGGACCAGTCACTAGAGGAGGCGATCGCCGGTCTGGAGCGGGAGATGATCATCGACGCCCTGAAAAACACCCGGGGCAACATCACCCAATCCGCCAAACTCCTCAAGACCACCGTACGAAAAGTGGCGTACAAAGCCAAAAAATACGGAGTGGAATATTACCACTACCGGTAAAATATCAGTACCGCCCCTTTCGAAGAATGGCGAAAACGAGCCAAATGCCCATCACCGCCGCGGCGATAAAGATAATAATTCCGATCAGGGAGATACCGTAAAAGAGAGGGGGAATTTCGGCGATGACGATAATGGAGGAGCCGATGATGAGGGCGGCGATAATAATGGCAAAGGAGAGTTTGTTGCTGATCCGATCGTGGGTTTCGATCATATTTCCCAGGCCGTGATGCTCGAACTGAATGGAAAAACGCTGCCCCTTGATCAGCCGCGTGATATCCAGGACATCCCGCGGAAACTGGTTGGCGAAATGGAATATCTCGGAAGAAAGGGAGACGAAATCTTCGGCCAGCCGGCGGGGCCGGTACCTGGCCATCTTCTCCCGCTGAATGAAGGGGGCGATCTGAGCCACCATATCGAACTCGGGGTAAAGCATCCGGGCGATCGACTCGATGGTGCTGAGGGCCTTGAGCATGAGAAAGATATCCGGCGGAATTCGCAGATGATACCGGGCGCTTAATTCAAGCAGCTGGTGGAGCAGCTTGCCGATTTCGATGTGTTTCAACGGCCGGTGAAGGTACTGACCTGTCAGATCCGATACATCCCGCTCCAGTTGGCGGACGTTCGGCTCCTCCTTCCATGAGGTCAGCCGAAGCAGCACCTGGGTGGTTCGCACCTCGTCCCGGCGGACTACACTGTAGATCAGCTCAACGAATTCCTGCTTATTGAACCGATCGATCGATCCCATCATACCGAAGTCGAGAAGACAGATCACGTTATCGGCCATGACTCGAATATTTCCCGGGTGCGGGTCGGCGTGAAAGAACCGGTGATCGAAGATCTGCCGCAGAAACAGATCCGCCCCCCTTTCCACAATGAGCTGTTTGTCTGCGGCGCATTTTTCGAGCTGCTCGAAATCGGTGACCCGGATCCCCTCGATGAACTCCATGGTCAGCACCCGATCGGTGGATAGCTCATTGTAGAACTTGGGAATACAGACCGTCGGATCGCCGAAGAACTGACGGGCGAACCGCTCCATACTGGCCGCCTCATGGGTGTAATCGAGTTCTTTTTCGAGCGCCCGGGCGAATTCCTCTACAATGGCGACCGGTCGATGAAACGCCACCTCCTCCACATTTCGCTCCATCAGCATGGCCAGGTGGAGCATGATCTCAAGGTCCGCCTCGATCACCTTTTGAATTCCGGGCCGCTGAACCTTGACCGCAAGCCGCTCTCCTTCTAAATCATGGGCGAGATGAACCTGCCCGATGGATGCCGAAGCAAAAGGGACTTCATCGAAAAACGAGAAAACGGAACCCATCGGTTGCTTCAGTTCCTTTTCCAGAAGGGGTTTCACTTCTCGAAAAGGAAAGGGCGGGACATGCTCCTGAAGTTTTGAAAATTCTTCGATAAAGTGGATGGGAATCAGATCGGTGCGGGTGGAGAGCAACTGGCCCAACTTGACATAGGTGGGGCCCAGTTCCTCCATGGCCATTCGAATCCGCTCGGCCCGGGTATGCTTCTGCACCGTACCGGGGCGGCGGGATATCATCTGAAGACCGACTTCGATGTACTGATCGATCTTCAACCGTGCGATCAGGTCACCGAACCCGTATTTGAAAAAAACGCCCAGGATCTGGCGATAGCGATGGAGATGGCGATAGGTCCTGCCCAGCGCTCCGATTTTTCGAATGCTCAGCATGCAGAAGAAGGCGTCAGGTGGAAGATCCGCCGACCGATGTGGACCGGGCCTCGATCCTTTCCTTGAGTTTTTCCACTTCCCGCCGGAGAACCAGCAATTCATCCTGCATGACCAGCTTCGATTTTTTGAGGGCTTCCACCTCTTCACGGGTGGCGATGTTTCTTTTCTTGAGCGTCTCTTTGACCATCTTTTCGACCCGGTCCTCCAGCTTTTCCCGGGAATCATCGTATTTCTTGAGAAGGTCGTCCATAAACTTGCGCCCCTCGGACTCGGACATCTTCTGCTTTTCAGTCCACTCTTTGGCCAGGGATTCGACTTCGTCCCGGGTCTTGATCACCAGCCCCAGGCCGGTTAGCATCGATTTTTTAAACATGTCCAGCATCATTTCCTCCTTCATTTCATAGGGCGTTGATCATCGGTTCGGCCAAAGCCTACCGATCGGCAGGCCGAAACGGTGATCATGGCCTCAAAAGATGGCGGATGCGGGGGGCCGGCCGAGCCGGGTATAGCCCGGTCGGCCGCCCCTGCTCCATCCGATTACTTCAGTTTGCCGAGAATGGCGCCGGCGATGGTATTTTTCTGAATCTCCTTGGTGCCTTCATAGAGTTCACAGATTTTGGCGTCCCGGGCGAACCGTTCCACCTCGTATTCCTGCATGTATCCGTAGCCGCCCAGCAGCTGAATCGCCTCGTCGGCCACCTCCACCGCCAGCCGGCCGGCCGCCATTTTGGCCATGGAGGTCAGCTTGGGATCGATCCGGCCCTGATCGAAATTCCAGGCCGCCTTATAGACCAGCAGCCGCACCATTTCAAGGCGGGTGGCCATGTCGGCGATCTTGTGCTGGTTCACCTGGAACTGGGCGATCTTTTTCCCGAACTGCTCCCGGGATTTGATGTAGTCGAGGGCCCGGTCAAAGGCGCCCTGGGCCGTTCCCAGCCCCTGGGCCGCGATCAGAATCCGGCTTTCATCGAAAAATTCGAGGACCTGGTAAAACCCCTTGCCCTCTTTGCCGATGAGATTTTCGGCCGGCACCCGGACATCCTTGAACACCACCTCGGCGGTGTGCATGCTGCGGATGCCCATCTTGTTTCCGACAGTGGTGGCGGTGACGCCGGGCCGGTCCGCCTCCACCAGGAGCAGGCTCATTCCCCGGTGGGAAGGCCGAACATCCGAATCGGTCTGGCAGAGAACGCTGTAGAACCCGGCCAGGGGGCCGCCGTTGGTGATGAAAATCTTGGTGCCGTTGATCACCCACTCATCCCCCTCTTTGACCGCCGTGGTATCCATGCGGGTGATGTCCGACCCGTGGTCCGGCTCTGTAAACGCCCCGCAGGAGAGCACTTCCCCCAGGGCCACCTTGGGCAGCCATTTGGATTTCATCTCTTCGCTGCCGAAGTGAAGCACGATCTCGGAGGCGAAATCCGCCAGCATCAGGCAGGCCCCCACCGAAGAATCGCCCCGGCAGAGTTCTTCGGCCACCAGGATGTTCTCCATCACCCCGTACCCCATTCCCTCATATTTTTCAGGGAAATGGATGCCGATAAAGCCGAGTTCGGCGCCTTTCTTCCATATATCCACCGGATACTCGTGCTTTTCATCCATCTCGGTGATCTTCTCTTTGTCGAACTCCTTTTTGACGAACTCCCGGACGGACTGCTGAATACGTTGCTGCTCTTTGGTCAGTTCAAACTCCATGTCTACCCCCTCGTTCCTTATTATATGATTGTTCAGGGTTAATCAACCGGTCGCATTCCGGTTTCGGAGATACGACGCTCACATTCTAAACTCGGTTTAGTTTTTAATAGGCAATTGAATTTAAACCACAATTCTGTCGAAGACTACCATATGAAAGCCCCATTGGCAAGAAAATTGATCGACCGCTCAGGAAACAATTCACCTGGAAGCCGGATGATTCCATCGGGTAACTGCCCCGATTCAGTAGAAATAAAAGTTTTCTTGACTGTTTATTTTAACTGTCTTAATCTTCACAGGATATAAATATTTCACCGGTTTCCCTTTGTTTGGGCACAAACGCAACGGGAAATCTTTTCAAATATTCACTACCCAAACGTCAGGATAAAAAAATATGGCTTACTCAATCGCATTGGCGGGAAAAGGCGGCACCGGAAAGACCACTGTCGCCGGAATGCTGATCAAATATCTGGTTGCCAAAGGAAAAACCCCGGTACTGGCGGTGGACGCCGATTCCAACGCAAACCTCAATGAAGTGCTCGGACTGGAAGTGGAAGGCACTCTGGGCCAGGCCCGGGAAGACATGAAAAAAGGCAAGGTCCCCGAGGGCATGACCAAGGACATTTTCATGTCCATGCGCCTGGAAGAAGCCGTCGCCGAGGAAGACGGCTACGATCTGGTGGTCATGGGCCAGCCCGAAGGCGCCGGATGCTACTGCGCGGCCAACTCGCTGTTGACCAATGTTCTGGAAAAGCTCACCGGCAACTACCCCTTCATCGTCATGGACAACGAGGCCGGCATGGAGCACATCAGCCGGTTGACCACCCAGAACGTCAACATCCTTCTGATCGTGGCCGACACCTCCCGCCGGTCCATTCAGGCGGCCGGGCGGATTCAGAAATTGGCTCAGGAACTCAATATCGGAGTGGAAAAGAGCTACCTGATCTTGAACCAGGCCAAAAACGGCGCACCGGAGGCGGCCCTGGAGATCATTCGGCAGGAGGGCCTGGAACTGGCGGGCACCATTCCCGAAGATGACGGGGTCTATGAATATGACCTCAAAGGGGTTCCCACCGTCAAGATGCCGGAAGACAACCCGGCGCTTAAGGCGGCCTTTCAGATCTTCGACACCATCATTCAATAGCCCACACACGGAAGGGGGAAGCGATGAGACGGACAGGCTTTTTATATGATGAGCGGTACCTGCTTCACTGCACCGGCTCCTGTCATCCCGAATCGCCCGAGCGGCTGAAGGCCGCCTACAAGGGGATCGAGGATGCCGGCCTTCTCCCCAAGCTGACCCGAATTGACGCCGTTCCGGCCCAGCAGCGGTGGATCGAAAAGGTCCACCACATCAATTATATTCTGCGGTTTGAAGAGGCCTGCCTGTTGGGCATGGACGAACTCGACTACCCCGACAACCAGATGTGCCGAGAGACCTACGACACCGCCATGCTGGCGGTCGGGGGCATTCTGGAGACGGTGAAAATGGTGATGGAAGACAAGATCGACAACGCCTTCTGCGCCGTCCGCCCCCCGGGCCACCATGCCGAAGTGAACAAGGCCATGGGGTTCTGCTATTTCAACAATGTGGCCATCGCAGCCCGGTATCTTCAGGAAGAATGGGGAATCGAGCGGGTGGGCATCGTCGATTTCGACGTCCATCACGGCAACGGCACCCAGCACATTTTCGAATACGACCCCACCGTCTACTACTATTCGATTCATGAACACCCCTCCTTCGCTTTTCCCGGCACCGGCCGGGAATTCGAAAAGGGCGCGGACGCCGGTCAGGGCTACACCCTGAATACCCCGGTCCTTCCCGGCCAGGGGGACCGGGAGTATCTGGATCTGATCAAAAGGGACCTCCTGCCGGCCTTCGAGTTTTTCCAACCCGAATTCATCCTGGCCTCCACCGGCTTCGACGCCCACGCCGAAGACGACATGTCCGACATCAAACTGTCCACCGAGATGTTCACCTGGATCATGAAGATCCTGATGGGGCTTGCCGATACATATGCCCACGGCCGAATCGTGTCGGTCCTGGAAGGCGGATATTCCATTCAGCGATTGCCCGAACTGATCAAAAACCACGTGGAAGTAATGATGACCCCGTAATCCAAGGGCGATATTCATTTTACAATATTTCCATCGGAGGAGAACCATGTTTATCGACAGATCCATGACCAAACGCGTCGTCACCATCGGGAAAGAGACCAATATTCTCGAGGCCAGAGACCTGATGAAGGAGAATCGGATCCGCCACCTTCCGGTGGTCGAACCGGACGGAAAACTGATCGGCATCGTCACCGACCGGGATATTCGAAGCGCCATGCCCTCCACCCTTCAGGACGAACTGAATTGCGAGGCGGTGGACGACAAGCTTCGGCAGGTCACCGTGGGCCGGTTCATGACCCCCGATCCGATCACCATTCGGCCTACCTACACCATTCAGGATGCGCTGCTGCTGATTCAGGACAAAAAGGTGGGGGCCTTTCCGGTGGTGGACGAAGCGGGCAAACTCAAAGGGATCATCTCCGTTCGAGATCTGATCCGGGCCTTTATCAACGTTCTCAACATCGGCGAACCCGGCATGCTTCTGGGCATTCTGGTGGAAGACAAGGTGGGCCAACTCAAACGGATCGTCGACGCCATCACCGAAGAGAAGGTCTCCTTCGGCAGCGTTCTCGTCTCCCGGCACTGGGAAGAGGGGAAACGGGCGGTTTTTCCCTATCTGCTGACCAACAATATCGCCCCCATCAAAAAGAAGCTTCGGGACATGGGGTATACGATTTTAGACCCCATGGAGTGGTACCTGGATCAGCTGCCCAGGCATGAATAATCCGGCGCCGGCGATTCGGGGGGATGCCTGCCCGTATCAGATCCTGCACATTTATTATCTTCAGGGCCGCCTCGACCGGACCGGGTCATTCGCAAAAGGATTTGTCGGCAATTGGGAAGAGGCCGGATTCACATTCCTTTTTTTTACCGAACCCGCCGATGACCGGGTCGACGCCATCGTAAGAGACAATCCGGAAGTCCGGCTGCTGGACCGCTATCGAATGTCCTACGAAGACTGGCAGGGAGGCCGCATCGAGCCCCTTTCCATCGCCGACTGGTTTATCGCACCGCCATGGGAATCGGCGCCCGCCCCGCCGGGGATGACCCGGCTGCTGCTGGATCCGGGAGTGGTCTTCGGCACCGGAACCCATCCCACCACCCGGGACTGCCTCAATTTTATCCGAACCGTCATGTCCCGGGAAACCATAGAAAAGGTGCTGGATGTGGGAACCGGCACCGGATTATTGGCCCTGGCGGCGGCCCGCTCCGGCCGTCCGCGGGTCCTGGCCTTTGATTTCAATCGTCTGGCGGTGGAGACCGCCCGGCGGAACATTCTGCTCAATCGTCTCGAAAACCGGGTTCTGGCGTTTCAGGCTCGGGCCGAGGATTTCATCGGCCTCCCGGCGGATCTGTGCATCGCCAATATTCATTTCGATGTGATGAAACACCTGGTCAGCACCGAAGGGCTTTGTCGGCACCGATGGTTTATCCTTTCCGGCCTGTTACGCAGTGAGGCGCGGGAAATATCCGCCATGTTGTCCCGCCTGCCGGTGGAGGTGGTGGACACCCGTGTGCGGGACGGAATCTGGCACACCTTTTTGGGAACCTCAAGACGATAGCCTGTCCCAAGCGATATGGAGGGCTCGATCACCATTTCGGCCACCCCGGGGAATTCTCCCGGCCCGGCAAGAACTCACTTTCGCTCAAACAGCTTCCCGGACCGGGAGAATCCCCCGGGGTGGCCTTTCTACCATTCAGGCTTGGCCGA